>NZ_JBEAHA010000006.1:0-154427 GCF_040061975.1 Klebsiella sp. GG_Kp146 | reverse complement strand
GCAGTTGACTTTTAATCAATTGGTCGCAGGTTCGAATCCTGCACGACCCACCAATGTAAAAAGGCGCCCTAAAGGCGCCTTTTTGCTATGCGCGGAACTCAACGATTCGACAAAATTGTCGGGAACAATTTTGAACAACGCGGCGGCGTTGGCCCGCAGGGCGAGTCTCAGGATGAGACGAGTGTCTCTGCAGCAGGTTCGGGTCGAACGCAGTGAGACAACGGAGCCGCTTGCGGCGACGGCCCGAAGGGCGAGGTGAAGCCGAGTCATCCTGCACGACCCACCAATGTAAAAAGGCGCCCTAAAGGCGCCTTTTTGCTATGCGCGGAACGCACGCTCTGGCCACGAGCCTCCCCGTGGCGATAAACCGCTATCAACGCTGATACAGCGGATCTTCAACCCTGGCGGCGGTGAGATTCTCCCCTTCTTCTCGCACGATTTCCCATAAGGCCTGGGCGGCGGTCGACAGCGAGCGATTTTTCCGGCATGCCAGCATCAGCTGCCGCTCCATTATCGGAGTGAGTCGCTTCACCGCCAGATGGCTTCCCTGCGGTAACGGCAGCGCCAGCGCCGGCAGTACGCTGATGCCAATTCCCGACTCCACCATCGGAAACAGCGTTGCCGGATGGCCAATCTCCTGCACAATGTTCGCCCGGACAGCCAGCCTGCTGAGAGCCGCATCAATCAGCGGACGGCTGCCGGAGGCATAGTCCTGCAGGATCAGTCTCTCATCCTGTAGCGCCTGCCATGGCACTTCAGTCAGGCTGGCAAAAGGATGATCCTCCCGGCAGAGCAGCAAAAAAGGTTCCGCCAGGACCACTTCACATTGCAGGTCCGCCGCCGGGCCAGGATCAATCACAATGCCGAAATCCACTTCCCCCTGGCGAATACTCTCCAGCACCCACTGCTGAGGCCGGTCGTGCAGCACGAAATCGATATCAGGATAGCGACGATTGCTGTGAGCAATACACTGGGGAATAAGGTGGGCGGAAATCGTCTGACTGGCGGCAACCTTGACGGTGCCGCTCAGCTGCTGGCCTACCCGACCGGCATCGCGCAGCGTCACCGCCAGCTCATCGAGCAAACGCTCCAGCCTGCCTGCCAGCTGTTGACCCGCCTCGGTGAGGACCACCTCCCGGGTGGTACGGTCTAGGAGACGGACCCCGGTCTGATGCTCCAGCTCCTTGACGCTGTGGCTGACGGCCGACTGGCTTAAGCCAATCATCTCCCCCGCCCGGCTAAAGCTCCTGGCGCGGGCGACGGTAACAAATACTTTTAACTGACGCAGAGAGTAATTCATCTTTTTTATTCATGAATAGATGCAATAAATCAATTTTATTTCTCAAATCAAAAAAAGCACAATAACGCATCTCTTTTCAGGAGCGTTTATGAAACTTTTCCGCATTCTCGATCCGTTTACGGCAACCCTGGTCACCGTTGTCCTGTTGGCCTCATTCTTCCCGGCCCGGGGCGCTTTCGTCCCCTTCTTTGAACATCTGACCACCGCCGCCATCGCCCTGCTGTTCTTTATGCACGGCGCCAAACTCTCCCGGGAGGCAATTATCGCCGGCGGCAGCCACTGGCGTTTGCATCTGTGGGTGATGTGCAGCACCTTTATTCTCTTCCCGGTGCTGGGGGTTCTGTTTGCCTGGTGGGCGCCGGTGAAGGTCGATCCGATGCTCTACAGCGGCTTTATTTATTTGTGCATTCTGCCGGCCACCGTGCAATCCGCCATCGCCTTCACCTCGCTGGCCGGAGGCAACGTCGCGGCGGCGGTCTGCTCAGCCTCGGCCTCCAGCCTGCTGGGCATCTTTGTTTCACCGCTGCTGGTGGGTGCCCTGATGAACCTTCATGGCGCAGGCGGTAGCCTCGAGCAGGTCGGAAAGATCATGCTGCAGCTGCTGTTGCCTTTCGTGCTCGGCCATTTATCGCGGCCGTGGATCGGCAACTGGGTGGCGAAGCATAAGAAGTGGATTGGTAAGACCGACCAGACCTCGATTCTGCTGGTGGTTTACTCCGCCTTTAGCGAGGCGGTGGTGAACGGCATCTGGCATAAAGTGGGTCTGGGATCGCTGCTGTTTATCGTGGTGGTCAGCCTGGTGCTGCTGGCCATCGTCATCGCGGTCAATGTGTTCGTCGCCCGCCGCTGCGGCTTTAACAAAGCCGATGAAATTACCATCGTCTTCTGCGGTTCGAAAAAGAGCCTGGCCAACGGCATCCCGATGGCCAATATTCTCTTTCCGACCTCCATCCTCGGCATCATGGTGCTGCCGCTGATGATCTTCCATCAAATCCAGCTGATGGTCTGCGCGGTGCTGGCGCGGCGCTATAAACAGCAAACCGATGCGCGTCTCGCTCAGGAAAAGGCCAACGCCGCCAAAGCTTAACGCGCTTTCTTCAGGGGCTGGACCAGATCGCTCAGCCCCTCGCTTTTAATCAGAAGGGTCAGCGCCATCAGTTCGCCGAGATGGCCGGCAGGGAATTGATCCTTGCGCGCGAACCACAATAAATACTCCTCCGGGACATCGATTAAACGACGCCCCTTGTATTTACCGAACGGCATCTCAGTATTGGCGATCTCCACCAGCTGCGCTTTATCCACGTTATTCTCCCAGCAGACGCATCATTTCGGCTTCGTCAATCACCTCGATGCCGAGCTCCTGCGCTTTCGCCAGCTTAGAACCCGCCGCTTCGCCAGCAATCACCAGATCGGTCTTCTTCGATACGCTGCCCGCCACCTTCGCCCCCAGCGCCACCAAACGCGCTTTGGCGTCATCCCGCGACAGCTGACTGAGGCTGCCGGTCAGGACGACGGTTTTGCCTGCAAACGGGCTGTCAATCTCTTCCGCCTTCACCACCACCGGCGCCGGCCAGTGAACCCCTTCCGCCAGCAGCTGCGCGATGACATCGCGGTTGCTCTCTTCGGCAAAGAAGTTGAAGGTATGGGTGGCGACCACAATGCCGACATCAGGGACCTTCTGCAGCTCCTCAATGGAAGCCTGCTCCAGGGCCTCGAGGGTGCCGAAATGCGCCGCCAGGCCCGCCGCCGTCGCTTCTCCTACCTCGCGAATGCCTAAGGCGTAGAGGAAACGCGCAAAGGTTGTCTCTTTGGCTTTCTCGAGAGCGTTGACCACGTTTTGCGCGGACTTCGGCCCCATCCGATCCAGCCCGGTCAGTTTCCCTGCGGTCAGCCGGAACAGATCCGCCGGGGTATGGACGTACTCTTTCTCCACCAGCTGGTCGATGATCTTGTCGCCCATGCCGTCAACGTCCAGCGCGCGACGGGAGACAAAGTGCTTGAGCGACTCTTTACGCTGCGCGCCGCAGATAAGGCCGCCGGTACAGCGGGCTACCGCCTCGCCTTCCACTCGCTCAACGTCGGACTGACAGACCGGGCAGTGGGTCGGGAATTCAACATCCCGGGCATCTGCCGGGCGTTCGGAAAGCACCACGTTGACCACCTGAGGGATCACGTCGCCTGCCCGGCGAATCACCACCTTGTCGCCGATTTTCAAGCCTAAGCGTTCGATCTCATCGGCATTATGCAACGTGGCATTACTCACCAGCACGCCGGCGACATGGACCGGCTCCAGGCGCGCCACCGGCGTAATCGCCCCGGTGCGGCCCACCTGGAACTCCACGTCCCGGACGAAAGTCATCTGCTCCTGGGCGGGGAACTTAAAGGCCACGGCCCAGCGCGGCGCGCGGGCCACGAAACCTAACTGCTCCTGCAGCGCCAGCGAATCGACTTTGATCACCACGCCATCAATGTCAAAGCCCAGATGGGGACGATCTTCCTCGACTTTACGATAGTAAGTGAGCACTTCCTCGGGGGTATGACAAAGGGTGACGCGATCGCTCACCGGTAATCCCCATGCTTTAAACTGCTGTAAACGGGCCGAGTGGCTGGCCGGCAGCTCACCGCCCTCCAGCACCCCAACGCCGTAGCAGAAGAAAGTAAGCGGTCGCTTCGCGGTGATGCGCGGATCCAGCTGGCGCAACGAGCCCGCCGCCGCATTGCGCGGGTTAGCAAACACTTTTCCGCCGGTGCGTCGAGCTTCTTCATTGATTTTTTCGAACCCGGCCTGCGGGAGGAACACTTCCCCGCGCACTTCCAGGCGTGCGGGAATATTATCGCCATGCAGCCTGAGCGGGATGGTGCGGATGGTTCGCACGTTAGAGGTAATATCCTCGCCGGTGGTGCCGTCGCCGCGGGTCGCCGCCTGCACCAGCACGCCGTTTTCGTAGAGAATGCTCACCGCGAGGCCGTCGAGCTTCAGCTCGCAGCAGTAGATGAGAGGGTCAGTGCTTTTCAGGCGATCCTGCACCCGCTTGTTGAAGGCCAGAAAGCTCTCTTCGTCAAACACGTTGTCCAGCGACAGCATCGGCACTTCATGGCGGATCTGGCTGAAGGCGGTCAGCGGCGCCGCCCCCACGCGCTGAGTCGGTGAATCCGGGGTAATCAGCTCCGGATGCTGGCTCTCCAGCTCGCGCAGCTCGCGCATCAGCCGGTCATACTCCGCATCGGGCACTTCCGGTGCGTCCATAACGTGGTACAGGTATTCATGATGGCGAAGCGTGGTTCGCAGTTCAGTCAGTTGTTGTTCGATCGGTTCCATATCACACCATCAATGATAAAAAACCCCCGACAGGCGGGGGTTGAGAAGGAGTTGAGATAACGCGGAACGTCAGGCGTTCGCGTCTTTCACTTCGCGAATACGATCCTGGTATTCACGCAGTTTTTGCGGCGTCATCATGCGACGCTGATCGTCAAGCACCACGCCGCCCACTTCATCGGCGATATACTGCGCAGACTGCAGCATCAGCTTGAAGTTCTGCAGTTCATCACCGTAGGAAGGGACCTGCATAAAGATAGTCACCCCAGGGGTCATCATATCCGCCATGCTGTCCGGATTGAAGGTCCCCGGCTTCACCATGTTGGCCAGGCTGAACAGTACCGGGCCGCTGCCGTCCGGGCTCAGATGGCGGTGGAAAATATTCATTTCACCAAACTTGAACCCGGCCTGCTGGATGCTATTGATAAGCACCTCGCCGTTAAGCTGCGCGCCATGGTGCGCGGCAACGTTCATCACGATGACCGTCTCTTTACGCTCTTTCGGTTGGGGCGCTGCAGGCTGCTGCGGCTCTGTCGGCTGCGGTTCAGCAACCGCGGGCTGCGGCGCGGCAACAGGCTGGGGCGCAGGCTGCTGCGGAGCGGCCGGCTGCGGCTGGGCGACGGTCGGGGTCACCGGCTGCGGCGCGACAGGCTGTTGCACAGCAGGTTGCGGCTGGTGTTGCGGCTGCGCGGGTTGCGGCTGTTGCCAGCCAGGCTGTGGAGCCGCATGCGGCGCAGACGGTTGCCCCTGCGGTTGTGCCGGGGCCTGGCGCGGCGGCGCCTGACGAACCGGTTCCTCAGGACGCACAGGCTGCTGCATCTGGCGCTCGTAAGGCGGCTGGTACTGGTGCTGTGGCGCCTGACGAGGGGCTTCATGCTCCCCATGCGCGCCGTGCGGAGCGTGAGTCACCGGATGAACGCGGACTTCACCTACGCCTTCAACATTATCATCAAAGTCGTCATTTTCCGACTCATCGTCGCGCGACTTCATACGTTTCAGTGGGCGATCGCGAAACATCGAAGAACGTTCTTTACGGCTGGTCCAGAAACCATGTACCAGTAAAGCGATTATGGCGATCGCGCCAACAATGATTAATATCAGACGCAAATCCTGCATCATTATATTCTCTGTTGTTCTAACACCTTGCCACCACGGCAAACATTTACTCACTAAGAGTATTTGCCGATTACCTCAAGTGCAAGTGCGTCGGTCGCTTTCACCACATAAAGATGAACTAAATCGTGCTTTTTGCTGTTTTTTCGAACATTTCCTAACTGGTTATTGTCTGACGACCCGATAAAATAAGCGAGCATTCACACTGGATGTTCAAAAAGGAGCAATGCCTGGCTATGGTTTCATCATCCGCACCGACCCCGCGTAGCGGCGTATACTACTTTTCGCAGGGCTGGAAACTCATCAGGCTGCCGGGCATACGTCGTTATGTCTTCCTGCCTTTACTGGTTAACGTGCTGCTGATGGGCGGTGCTTTCTGGTGGCTGTTTACCCGTCTCGACAGCTGGATCCCTTCGCTGATGAGCCATGTGCCTGACTGGCTGCAATGGCTAAACTACCTGCTGTGGCCGGTGGTGGTGCTGTCGATCCTGCTGGTGTTTGGCTATTTCTTTTCTACTATTGCCAACTGGATTGCCGCCCCGTTCAGCGGCCTGCTGGCGGAACAGCTGGAAGCGCGTCTGACTGGCGCCACCCCGCCGGACGTCGGCGTCTTTGGCATCATGAAGGATATTCCGCGCATCATGAAGCGTGAGTGGCAGAAGCTGGCCTGGTACCTGCCCCGCGCCATCGTGCTGTTGCTGCTCTACTTTATACCCGGCGTTGGCCAGACGGTGGCCCCGGTACTCTGGTTCCTGTTCAGCGCATGGATGCTGGCGATTCAATACTGCGATTACCCCTTCGATAACCACAAGGTCCCCTTCAGGACCATGCGCGAAGCGCTGCGCAGCCGCAAGGTGATGAATATGCAGTTTGGCGCGCTCACCAGCCTGTTCACCATGATCCCGGTGTTAAACCTGGTGATCCTCCCGGTGGCTATCTGCGGCGCCACCGCCATGTGGGTCGATTGCTATCGCGACAGACACGCCAGCTGGAAGTAACAGCAGCACCTCCCCTGGAGCGGCGAGAGCCGCTCCTTATATCTCACTTATTCCTTCTTGATCATCATTATTTCCCTTCCGCATATAGATATGCTAAATCCTTACTTCCGCATATTCTTTAAGCGGGTATGCTGATGCCGTACCCCCAAATTTCATACAGTTAAGGACGGGCCATGAGTAAGATTTTTGAAGACAACTCCCTGACTATCGGTCATACGCCGCTGGTACGACTGAACCGCATTGGTAACGGCCGTCTCCTGGCAAAGGTAGAATCTCGTAACCCGAGCTTTAGCGTAAAATGCCGTATCGGCGCCAATATGATCTGGGATGCTGAAAAGCGCGGCGTGCTGAAACCGGGCGTGGAACTGGTCGAACCGACCAGCGGCAACACCGGTATCGCCCTCGCCTACGTGGCGGCGGCTCGCGGCTACAAGCTAACGCTAACCATGCCGGAAACCATGAGCATCGAGCGTCGTAAGCTTCTGAAAGCGCTGGGCGCCAACCTGGTGCTGACCGAAGGCGCCAAAGGCATGAAAGGCGCCATTCAGAAAGCGGAAGAGATTGTCGCCAGCAACCCGGAAAAATTCCTGTTGCTGCAGCAGTTCAGCAACCCGGCTAACCCGGAAATCCATGAAAAGACCACCGGCCCGGAAATCTGGGAAGACACCGACGGTCAGGTGGATGTCTTCATCTCCGGCGTAGGTACCGGCGGTACGCTGACCGGCGTCAGCCGCTACATTAAAAACACCAAGGGCAAAAAAGATCTATTCACCGTCGCGGTTGAACCGACCGATTCGCCGGTTATCTCCCAGGCGCTGGCGGGTGAAGAGCTCAAGCCGGGCCCGCACAAAATTCAGGGCATCGGCGCCGGCTTCATTCCTGGTAACCTGGATCTGAAGCTGGTGGACAAAGTGATCGGCATTACCAATGATGAAGCGATCTCCACGGCACGCCGCCTGATGGAAGAAGAAGGCATCCTCGCGGGTATCTCTTCCGGGGCCGCCGTTGCCGCGGCGCTGAAGCTGCAAGAAGATGAAGCCTTTACCAATAAGAATATTGTGGTTATCCTGCCTTCCTCGGGTGAGCGTTATTTAAGCACCGCGCTGTTTGCCGATCTCTTCACCGAGAAAGAACTGCAACAGTAGTGCCAGCTTGTAAATAATGTGTAAAAAAGCACCTTTTCAGGTGCTTTTTTGTGGCATACGTCAAAGTTTTACCCCTCCTGGCATTGATTCACCTCGTAGGGTCTGGTATTTAACCAGCACATTTATTTTGATGCGCGAAATTATTCAGAAGAGGATTTCCGCCAGCTGAATCGATTTTATGATTTGGTTCAAGTCTTCCTTTCGCGGCATAATGTTTAATGACGTGCTAGACGTCAATGGCCCGCAGGTCTTCGCAGCGCCAGGCGCTGCCGACGCCAAGGCCGGAAACGTAACGCCGGCGCTAACAATACAGGCTAAAGTCGAGTCGTTAGACTAGACTTTAGGTCCACAACACTAAACCTATAAGTTGGGGAAATATAATGTTCCAGCAAGAAGTTACCATTACCGCTCCGAACGGTCTGCACACCCGCCCTGCTGCTCAGTTTGTTAAAGAAGCTAAAGGCTTCACTTCTGAGATCACTGTAACCTCCAACGGCAAAAGCGCCAGCGCCAAAAGCCTGTTCAAACTGCAGACTCTGGGCCTGACCCAGGGCACCGTAGTAACCCTCTCCGCGGAAGGCGAAGATGAACAGAAAGCGGTTGAGCATCTGGTTAAACTGATGGCTGAACTCGAGTAAGTTCACGGGTTCTTTTTCATATCAGTCACAAGTAAGGTAGGGTTATGATTTCAGGCATTTTAGCATCCCCGGGTATCGCCTTCGGCAAAGCACTGCTGCTGAAGGAAGATGAAATTGTCATCGACCGGAAGAAAATTTCTGCCGATAAGGTTGATCAGGAAGTCGAACGTTTCCTGAGCGGCCGCGCCAAGGCCTCCGCCCAGCTGGAGGTCATCAAAACCAAAGCTGGTGAAACTTTCGGTGAAGAAAAAGAAGCCATCTTCGAAGGGCATATTATGCTGCTGGAAGATGAGGAGCTTGAGCAGGAAATCATAGCCCTGATTAAAGATAAGCATATGACTGCCGACGCGGCAGCCAATGAAGTTATCGACGGTCAGGCCACTGCCCTGGAAGAGCTGGACGATGAATACCTGAAAGAACGTGCGGCTGACGTACGTGATATCGGTAAGCGCCTGCTGCGCAACATCCTTGGTCTGGCCATCATCGATCTGAGCGCGATTCAGGATGAAGTCATCCTCGTCGCCGCCGATCTGACCCCGTCAGAAACCGCACAGCTGAACCTGAAAAAAGTGCTGGGTTTCATCACCGACGCGGGCGGCCGTACCTCCCACACCTCCATCATGGCGCGTTCTCTCGAACTGCCGGCCATCGTGGGCACCGGCAGCATCACGGCGCAGGTGAAAAACGGCGACTATCTTATTCTCGACGCGGTGAACAACCAGGTTCTGATCAACCCGTCCAACGAGCAAATTGAAGCGCTGCGTAATCTGCAGGCTCAGGTTGCGGAAGAAAAAGCCGAACTGGCGAAACTGAAAGATCTGCCGGCGATTACTCTCGACGGCCATCAGGTTGAAGTGTGCGCCAACATCGGTACCGTTCGCGACGTCGAAGGTGCTGAGCGCAACGGCGCCGAAGGCGTAGGCCTGTATCGTACTGAATTCCTGTTCATGGATCGCGACGCGCTGCCAACCGAAGAAGAGCAGTTTGCGGCTTATAAAGCGGTGGCTGAAGCCTGTGGCTCTCAGGCCGTTATCGTGCGTACCATGGACATCGGCGGCGACAAAGAGCTGCCGTACATGAACTTCCCGAAAGAAGAGAACCCGTTCCTCGGCTGGCGTGCTGTGCGTATCGCGATGGATCGTAAAGAGATCCTCCGCGATCAGGTTCGCGCCATCCTGCGTGCCTCCGCTTTCGGTAAGCTGCGCATTATGTTCCCGATGATCATCTCTGTTGAAGAAGTGCGTGCGCTGAAGAAAGAGATCGAAATCTACAAACAGGAACTGCGTGACGAAGGTAAAGCATTTGACGAATCCATTGAGATCGGCGTGATGGTGGAAACACCGGCTGCGGCGACTATTGCTCGTCATCTGGCCAAAGAAGTTGATTTCTTTAGTATCGGCACCAATGATTTAACGCAATATACTCTGGCAGTTGACCGTGGTAATGATATGATTTCACATCTTTACCAGCCGATGTCACCGTCTGTACTGAATCTGATTAAGCAAGTTATTGATGCTTCTCACGCTGAAGGTAAATGGACTGGCATGTGCGGTGAGCTTGCGGGCGATGAACGTGCTACACTTCTGTTGCTGGGTATGGGGCTGGACGAATTCTCTATGAGCGCCATTTCCATCCCGCGCATCAAGAAGATTATTCGTAACACGAACTTCGAAGATGCGAAAGTATTAGCAGAGCAGGCTCTTGCTCAACCGACAACGGACGAGTTAATGACGCTGGTTAACAAGTTCATTGAAGAAAAAACAATCTGCTAATCCACGAGATGCGCGGCCCAAATTACTGCTTAGGAGAAGATCATGGGTTTGTTTGATAAATTGAAATCTCTGGTTTCTGATGACAAGAAAGACACCGGAACTATTGAGATTGTTGCTCCCCTCTCCGGTGAGATCGTCAACATTGAAGACGTGCCGGATGTGGTTTTTGCGGAAAAAATTGTGGGCGATGGGATTGCCATCAAACCGACCGGCAACAAAATGGTCGCGCCGGTAGACGGTACCATTGGTAAAATTTTCGAAACCAACCATGCGTTCTCTATTGAATCTGATAGCGGCATCGAGCTGTTCGTTCACTTCGGTATTGATACCGTTGAACTGAAAGGCGAAGGCTTCAAGCGTATCGCTGAAGAAGGCCAGCGCGTGAAAGTCGGCGACCCGGTTATCGAATTCGATCTGCCGCTGCTGGAAGAGAAAGCCAAGTCGACCCTGACTCCGGTGGTTATCTCCAACATGGACGAGATCAAAGAGCTGATCAAACTGTCCGGTAGCGTGACCGTGGGTGAAACCCCGGTAATCCGCATCAAGAAGTAATATCTGCTGCATAAAAATGGCGCCGAAAGGCGCCATTTTTTTATATCGCATGGGTCACCGGCTGATAGCATTTTTCGCGGGATAAGATACGCAATCCTTCCGGAGTGCTCTCCAGAATTCGCCGCTCGCTGTCAGAGACCAGCAGTTCACACTGATATCCACCGGCCAGGCCGAACAGCGACCGCGCCACGCAGGCATCCTCCAGCGCCGCCTCCCCTGAAGTATCAAAATGACCAACAATGCGTCCCTGCTGACGGATCACTAACCGATAGCTTTTCATCTCTGTTTCTCCAGCGGCGGCAGGATCAGTTCGTCACATCCCTGCGCGGCAGTCCAGTTCATCACCTCCAGCACGCGCTGGGCGGCTGCCTCCGTCGCAGCACCCAGCGCCAGGCCGGAAAGCAACCCGCTCACCAGCTCGGCGCAGAACAGATCGCCGGTACCCTTTAAATCCGTCTCCACCCGCGGGTGAACCACCACCTCCACCGCATCGGCCGTCACCACCAGCACATTGATCGTCGAATCAGCTTCTCCCGGCGCGCTGGTGATCACCACCCATTTGAGGCTGTCCGACAGCAGGCTACGCGCCGCGGCGACCGCCTCCGGCTGATTGCGACAGCGCCGGCCGCTCAGCGTCTCCAGCTCAAACAGATTAGGGGTGATCCCTTGCGCCAGCGGCAGCAGGTGCTGACGATAGGCGTCCGGGATCTCGGCCTTGACGTAGATGCCGCTGTCGACATCGCCAATCACCGGATCCACCAGAATACAGAGATCGGGATGGCGGTCGCGGACCCGCGTCAGCCACTGCGCCAGACGTTCAATTTGCACGGCGTTGCCCATATAACCGGTCGTCACCGCACGCAGTTCGCGCAACGCGTCGCGCTCCTCCAGCGCCTGCAGGTACCCGACAAACCACTCCTCCGGGATAATGCCGCCATAGAACGTCTCATAATGGGGCGTATTGCTGAACAGCACCGTCGGCACCGCCAGCACGCGCAGACCGTGCTGTTTAATCGCCGGTACCGCGATGCTGTTGCCGACGCTGCCGTAGACTACCTGCGACTGCACGGCGACGATATCGACTTCCGAAGCCCGGCTTTTGTCGTGAAAGAGCACTGATTGTATGTCATCTTGCTGGCCCATCTTTTCTCCCCCCGCTGGACAGCGGGTCACGCTCTGATTATGATTCGTCCTATGCTAAATTTCATTTTGTCATAGGTCAATAATGTTTGCCGGAAAAACCGCCAGCGATATCTTCGATCATATCCGCCATTTGGTGCAGAGCGGTGGCTTGCAGCCCGGAGAGGTTCTGCCGCCGGTCCGCGAGCTCGCCAGCCAGCTTGCGGTGAATCGCAATACCGTCGCCGCCGCCTATAAACGGCTGGTCACCTCCGGGCTGGCCGTCAGCCAGGGACGGAACGGCACAGCTATCAAAGCACGGGATCCGCTGCCGGCGCTGGAAGGCGGTGACCCCACGACGCCGCTGAACGATCTTTCCAGCGGCAATCCGGACCCCGCCAGGCTGCCTGATTTACCACGCTATCTGGGCCATATTGCCCGCACGCCCCGCCTGTATGGCGATGCCCCCATCGAGCCGCGGCTAGGAGAATGGGCTGAGGCATGGTTTGCCAGGGAGATAACCGTTCCCTTTGCCCTGAATCTCGCCAGCGGGGCGATTGACGCGCTGGAGCGCCTGCTGTGCGCCTTGCTGCTCCCCGGCGACGGCGTGGTGGTTGAAGATCCCTGTTTTCTCAGCAGCATCAATATGGTGCGTTACGCTGGCTTTACCCCTTGCCCGGTGGCGGTGGATGCCGAGGGGATGGATCCAGACGGGCTGGAGGAGGCGTTACGCAACGGCGCGCGGGCGGTGATCTTGACCCCGCGCGCGCACAATCCTACCGGCTGTAGCCTGACGGAAACCCGGGCGCATGCCCTGCGGGAGGTGCTGGCCCGCTATCCGCAGGTGCTGGCGATCGTCGATGACCATTTTGCCCTGCTGTCGGCCACGCCCTGGTTTTCTCCTCTGCCAGCGAGCACCCAACGCTGGGCGGTGGTGCGTTCGATGTCAAAAACCCTCGGGCCAGACCTGCGGCTGGCTTTTATCGCCAGCGATGTCGACACCTCCTCCGCGCTGCGTCTGCGGCTTAACGCCGGCAGCCAGTGGGTCAGCCATCTGCTGCAGGATCTGACGCTGGCCTGTCTCACCGATAAGGCGTTTATCGCCTCGATGACGGAGACCCGCCGTCACTATCGGCAACAGAATGAGAAACTGGCGGCAGCGCTGGCCCGGCACGGCGACAGTCATGCTGCGCCTGGCGATGGCCTCAATTTCTGGCTGCCGCTGCCAACGGCGAGCCAACCCTACGCCTTACGCCTGGCCCGGGCCGGCTGGCTGGTCCGCGAGGGGGAGGTGTTTGGCATCCGTACGCCCTCCCACGGGCTACGCCTGTCGCTGGGCCGCCTGAGCGACGCTGAGATTGCCCGCCTGGCGGCCGATATAGCCCAGGTGTTAGACGCCCCCTGACGCAGGCAGTGCGCCGAACGCATCGGGGAGGGATGGCAGCTGTCGACAAGTTACTGAAAAATTAAACGAAAACAGGCGTAGTCTTACCTGCATGACCGGAACGTCGAGACGGATACAACGCTCTCGGTGGCTGATAAATCGCTCACAATAAGGAGCACCAGAGATGCATCACATTGACCTGACGCTAAAAACAGTCATTGAGGCCTGCGACCGCGCTATCTCGCAGGAAGATTACGATACCCTGATGGGCTATTACGCGGAAGACGCCGCGCTGGTCGTCAAACCGGGCATGGTGGTCAGAGGGAAAGAGAATATCCGCAAAGCGTTTATCGCCATTGCCGACTATTTCCAGCACCGGCTGATCGTGACTCAGGGGAAAATGGAGATCATCGAGGGCGGCGGCAATGCGCTGGTGATTCTGGAGACCCGGCTGGATATCCCGACGGCACAGGGGATAACACAGGTTACGCGACGCGCAACCTATGTCTTTCAGAAGCAGGGCGAGCGCTGGCTGTGCACCGTCGATAACTCCTACGGCACCGACCTGCTCGATGATTAAATACCCGCCCCCTGGCTAAAGTGTTCCTCGCCGAACACGCCGGTGGAGAGGTAGCGATCGCCGCGATCGCAGACGATCGCCACCACCACCGCGCCTGGGTTTTCGCGAGCGATACGTAACGCCCCGGCTACCGCGCCGCCAGAGCTGACGCCGCAGAAAATGCCTTCCTGTACCGCCAGCTGACGCATGGTGTTCTCGGCATCCTGCTGATGAATATCCAGCACCGCATCCACCAGCGAAGCGTTAAAGATCCCCGGCATATACTCTGCCGGCCAGCGGCGTATCCCGGGAATACTGCTGCCCTCCTCCGGCTGCAGGCCGACAATGGTCACCGGTTTACTCTGTTCGCGCAGAAAACGTGACACGCCGGTAATGGTGCCGGTGGTCCCCATACTGGAGACAAAGTGGGTGATACGCCCCGCGCTCTGCTGCCAGATTTCCGGCCCGGTGGTAGTGTAGTGGGCGTAGGGGTTGTCCGGGTTGTTGAACTGATCGAGCAGTTTGCCCTCCCCGCGCTGAGCCATCTCCAGGGCCAGGTCGCGGGCCCCCTCCATCCCCTGCTCTTTGGTGACCAGGATCAGCTCGGCGCCATAGGCGCGCATCGCGGCCCGGCGCTCCTGGCTCATGTTGTCGGGCATCAGCAGCTTCATCCGGTAGCCTTTCAGCGCGGCGATCATCGCCAGCGCGATACCGGTGTTGCCGCTGGTCGCTTCAATTAGCACGTCGCCGGGCTGAATTTCGCCCCGCTTTTCCGCTTCAACGATCATCGACAGCGCAGCGCGATCTTTCACCGAACCGGCTGGATTATTGCCTTCAAGTTTGACCCAGATTTCGCTGCCATTGTCCGGCCCCAGACGCTGAAGCCTGACCAGAGGGGTATTGCCGATGGTGTGTTCGAGTGTATTCACGATTTTTACTCAATAAAAAAGCCGGGCGGCGCTTCGCTTACCCGGCCTACCAGACGCGTGATAATTCCAGACCGGGTAAGCACAGCGTCACCCGGCAAAAGCACATGGATTTAAGCTATCAGGCCGACTGCGCCAGAGCAAGCTCGCCGCGCGGCTCGATACGCTCGGTACCGTTGTACAGGCGCGCGTTTTGCAGCCCGACGAACAGCCGTTCGCCGCGGGACGGCGCCTCATCGCCCGTTAACACCACGCTCAGCGGTTCGTCATACCACCCCAGAGGCTGGACGACTAATTGGGTGTAGTGACCTTTCGGGCTGGCCTCCAGGACCTGCACCGGCAGCGGCGAATCCAGGCTGGTTCGGCGGCTGATGTCCACTTCCCACGGACGCAGGAACAGATCCACCGGCCCCTGGTAAGCCGGGGTATAGCCTAACGGCCAGCGGTGAGCGCCAACGTGGAACTGTCCGCCGCGGATAACCCCCTGCAGGCGATTCACTTCCCCCATGAACTCCAGCACGAAGCGGGTCGACGGCTCACGCCACACGCGTTCAGGCGCATCGGCCTGTTCGATGTTGCCCTGGCTCATCACCACCACCCGGTCGGCAACTTCCATCGCCTCTTCCTGATCGTGGGTGACGAACACGCTGGTAAATTTCAGCTCTTCATGCAGCTGACGCAGCCAGCGGCGCAGCTCTTTACGCACCTGCGCATCCAGCGCGCCGAAAGGTTCATCCAGCAGCAGAATTTGCGGCTCTACCGCCAGGGCGCGCGCCAGCGCCACGCGCTGTTTCTGACCACCGGACAGCTGCGCCGGATAGCGATCCGCCAGGTGGGCCAGTTGCACCATCTCCAGCAGTTTGGTCACTTTGGCTTTAATCGCCGCGGCGTTGGGTCGTTCGCGGCGCGGCAGCACGGTCAGGCCAAAGGCGATGTTATCGAACACCGTCATATGGCGGAACAGCGCATAGTGCTGGAAGACGAAGCCCACTTTACGGTCGCGGGCGTGCATCCGGCTGACGTCGGTACCGTGGAAGCGGATATGACCGCTGGTCTGATGTTCCAGCCCGGCGATAATCCGCAGCAGGGTCGTTTTCCCGGAGCCGGAAGGCCCCAGCAGCGCAACCATTTGTCCGGAAGGGATATCCAGCGAGATATCATTCAGCACTTGGGTGCGACCAAACGATTTCTTAATATTGGCAATCTCAATGCTCATGATTTCCCTCCTGTTGCGCGCGTTTTTCCTGATTGGCCAGACGCCATTGCAACATACTCTTTAAAAACAGGGTCAGAATAGCCATTAACGTCAGCAGGGCCGCGGCGGTAAACGAGCCGACGGTGTTGTAATCCTGCTCCAGTAATTCAATTTGCAGCGGCAGCGACAGCGTTTCTCCGCGGATCGAACCGGAGACCACCGACACCGCGCCGAATTCGCCGATGGCGCGGGCGTTGGTCAACACCACGCCGTACAGCAGCGCCCAGCGAATATTGGGCAGCGTCACCCGGCGGAACATCTGCCAGCCGGAAGCGCCCAGCAAGACCGCCGCCTCATCTTCATGACTGCCCTGACTCATCATCACCGGCACCAGCTCACGCACCACAAACGGACAGGTGACAAAGATCGTCGCCAGCACCATGCCGGGCCAGGCGAACATGATTTGCAGGTTATGCGCATCAAGCCAGCCGCCCAGCGGACCGTTAGAGCCGTAGAACAGCAGATAAACCAGACCGGCTACCACCGGCGAGACAGCGAACGGGATATCCAGCATCGTCAATAGCAGCTGGCGTCCCGGGAACGTAAAACGCGTGACCAGCCAGGCCAGCAAGGTCCCGAACACCAGGTTCACCGGCACGGTAATCAAGGCGATCATCACTGTCAGCCAGATGGCGTGGAGCATGTCCGGATTGGCCAGGTTTTCCAGCACCGGCATTAACCCTTTGCTGAAGGCCTGGATAAAGATGTAAAGCATCGGCACCACGAGGATGAAGGCGGAGACCAGCATCCCGACGCCAATCAGAAACCATTTTCCCCAGTTGATGCGGGGCGCGTCGTAGCGTTTCAATTGAGTAACTTCCGCCATTAGTGACCTACCACGCGTCGACCAAAGCGACTCTGCAGGGTATTGATGGAAAACAGCAGCAGCAGTGAGGCGGCCAGGATCACCGAGGCGATGGCGCTCGCCGCCGGATAGTCAAACTCCTGCAGTCGAATAAAGATCATCAGCGACGTCACTTCCGTCTTCCACGCGATGTTGCCGGCGATAAAAATCACCGCGCCAAATTCGCCGAGGCTGCGGGTAAACGACAGGGCAATGCCCGCCAGCAGGGCTGGCGACAGCTCCGGCAGCACCACCTTGCGGAAGCTCTGCCAGCGCGTAGCGCCCAGCGTTTCCGCTGCTTCTTCATATTCCGGACCCAGCTCTTCCAGCACCGGCTGCACGGTACGTACCACGAAGGGGATGCTGGTGAACGCCATCGCCACGGCGATACCGAGCCAGGTATAGGTCACTTTAATATCGAACTTCGCCAGCCATTCCCCGTAAATGCCGTTAACCGAAAACAGCGAAGCCAGGGTCAGGCCGGCCACCGCCGTCGGCAGCGCAAACGGCAGATCCATTAAGGCATCCAGCAGCGTGCGGCCCGGAAAACGATAGCGGGTAAGGATCCACGCCATCAGCAGGCCGAAGACGCCGTTAAAAATCGAGGCCACGAACGCCGACAGCAGCGTCACCTTATAGGCCGCCACCACCTGCGGGTTGGTGATCACATCCCAGTACTGCGCCCAGCTCATCTGCGCCAGCTGCATCACCAGCGCGCTGAGCGGTAATAACAGAATCAGACAGACAAACAGCAGGCTGGTGCCGAGGCTCAGGGTAAAGCCCGGCAGCACGCGCTTGGACGACACAGCAAACATTACTTACGCCCCGCCGCCAGCAGTTTGTCCAGTTCGCCGCCGCTGGCGAAGTGGGTTTTCATCACCTCAGGCCAGGAGCCAAACTTGTCCTCCACGCGGAACAGTTCGGTCTGCGGGAATTTATCCTTCAGCGAATCCATCACTTTCGGGTTGTTTACCCGATAGTAGTAGTCGGTAATGATGGTCTGCGCCTGCGGACTGTAGAGCCAGTTCAGGTAGGCCTTCGCCGCCTTTTCCGTGCCGTTGGCTTTGACGTTTTTATCCACCCAGGCCACCGGGAACTCCGCCAGAATGTTGGTTTTCGGGATCACCACTTCAAATCCCTGCGCCTCATACTGCTTGCGAATATTGTTCACTTCCGACTCGAAGCTGATCAGCACATCGCCCAGGCCGCGCTCGGCGAAGGTGGTAGTCGCCCCGCGTCCGCCGGTGTCGAAGACTTCGACGTTCTTCAGGAACTGGGTCATAAACTGTTCGGTTTTGGCTTTATCGCCGCCGTCGGCTTTATCCGCCGCGCCCCAGGCCGCCAGGTAGGTATACCGCGCGTTGCCCGAGGTTTTCGGGTTCGGGAAGATCAGCTTAACGTCGGAGCGGACCAGGTCGCTCCAGTCATGAATGTTTTTCGGGTTGCCTTTGCGCACCAGGAAGCCCATCGTCGAATAGAACGGCGAGCTGTTGTTCGGCAGGCGGCTTTGCCAGTCGGCCGGGATCAGGTTGCCTTTGTCATGCAGGATCTGCACGTCCGTCACCTGGTTGTAGGTCACCACGTCCGCCTTCAGGCCCTGCAGGATCGCCAGCGCCTGCTTGGACGAGCCAGCGTGCGACTGCTTGATGGTCAGCTTGTCCCCGCCATTGTCCTTCGCCCACTGCTGCTCAAAAGGCGGGTTAAGGGCGGCAAACAGCTCGCGGGAGACATCATAGGAGCTGTTCAGCAGCTCCGTCGCCTGCGCCTGCGCCACCAGCAGCATGGAAGCCGCCAGCGCCAGATATCCTTTTTTCAGTGATTTAACGGCCATTGCGCACCCTTATCAAAAATGATCATTTACTGATGATCATCATATTTATAACGGGTACGAAAGGAGTAACGGTTTTATATACCGTTTGGCGATTTGGAAGTCGAAAAGGGAATAAGCGCCTGGCAAAGCTTAGCTGAAAGCGGCTGGCAAATAAGGTAATGAAATCGGACGAGGAGCGAACAGCGTGGCACACTTTGTTAATGGAAAACAGCACAAATGACGCCCGGCAGTTGCGCCGCCACCTGACGCCGCAGGAGCGCCGCCTGTGGCACCAGCTGCGCGATCGCCGTTTTGCCAGCTACAAGTTTCACCGCCAGCATCCCGCTGGACCCTATATTCAAGATTTCGCCTGGTGATTGAGCTCGACGGCGGCCAGCATGACAGCCGGACTGAATACGATGCCCGGCGCACAACATGGCTTAAGCAGCAGGGCTGGACCGTTTTACGCTTCTGGAATATCGAGTATGACCGGAACGAAACCGGCGTGCTGCAGGTGATCCTGCGCACGCACGAGGAACTCTCCCCCTCACCCCGGCCCTCTCCCTCAGGGAGAGGGTTAGGGTGAGGGGAAAGCATTACAGCGCCTGAATACGCTCCAGGGACGGCGCGAAGTAATAGCCGCCGGTCACCGGTTTGGTGAAGCGCAGCATCGCGTCGCGTTTGCCGTCGGTATCGCCGAACATGCTCAGCAGCTGCTGCTCGATGTTGTACAGACGCGCGCAGTAGGCGCAAAAATAGAGGCCATGGGTACCGCTGGCGGTGCCATACGGCAGGCTCTGGCGGACGATTTTCAGCCCTTTGCCATCTTCTTTTAAGTCAACGCGGCTCAGGTGAGACGTGACCGGACGTGCGTCGCCATCGATCTCTTCGTTGGCTTCTTTGGTGCGGCCAATCATCATCTCCTGATCCGGCACGCTCATGCGGTTCAGCTGTTTGAGATTATGCTCCCAGCGCTGGACGAATACGTAGCTGCCGCCCGCATCCACGCCGTCTTTGATCACCGCCACTTCACGACGGGTTTCTTCCCCCGCCGGGTTTTCGGTGCCGTCGACGAAACCGCTGAGGTCACGCTCTTCCACCCAGCGGAAGCCGTGGATCTCTTCTTTCACCTCGATAGCGTCGCCAAAGGCGGCCAGCGCGGCCTGCGCCACCGAGAAGTTCACTTCATGGCGGGCGGATAAAATATGAATCAGCAGGTCATACTGGGTGGATGGCGCCAGCCCTTTGCCGTAGACCGGAAAATCTTTTAACTCCTCCGCCCCTTCGCCGCCGCTCAGCTGACGCCAGACGTTATTGCCGAACGCCACCACCGCACCGAGTTTAGCGTCGGGGAATTTAGCCTGGAAGGTGGCCACGTTATCGACAAAATTTTTGCTCGCTTCGCGCAGGGCGTTAACGTCCCCTTTGATATTGGCTTCAATCCAAATCGCCGCGCGGCAATGTTCCGGCAAAATGCCGCTCTGAACCTGAGACATCGCTCCTCCTGAAATGATGCAACTACAACGCTGTCGCGTTGCTAACGCGCCATTGTAACCGTTTTTCAGGGCCGTCGTGTCTCTTCAGATCAATTTAGCGACGCCAGATAATTTTGCTGACCTTCCAGTTTTTCAGCGTATCGTCGGAGGGCATCAGCTCGTCCGGGCCGCTCCAGTGACCGGTGAAGGCGTAACTGATATGCTGGCTCCCCTCGGCCTGACACTCGACGACCGCGCCATTGTCATTGCTGCCTTTCTGGCAGTTGCCGAAGGCTTTGCTGTACAGGTCGCTGAACGGTGTGCCGATTTTCACGCCGCTGGCGGTTTTGATTTCGGCATCGCGGACGTCAATCCGGCTGATGGCGCCGTTGTCGCCATTGATGGTCAGCGCCACGCTGTTGTCTTTCAGCGCTTCAAAGTAGTGGACGATATTCCCCTTATCGGTCTTCATTCCGCTGCGCAAACGGTAGTCGCTCCCCAGCGCATCGCTAATGGCCTGTTCGTTGAGCGGCGTGGACGCCGTCAGTTTCCCCACCCCCTGCTCGGTCACCTCGGTGGAAGAACCAAACCAGTTCCACGGATAGGCCGCCGACCAGTTGACCGCGCTCATCGTTGAGCAGCCGGTCAGCGCCAGCGGAAGCGCGCAGAGCATTACACGTAGCGATTTCATATCACAATCCTTTCTGAGTCATTCAACGCATGTTGGAGTTCACGATCGGCAAAAAGTGCCATTAAAAGGTGGTCTGGCGAAAACAGGCGCCGAGGCGACGGCTGGTTGCCAGCCACCATAGGGCATAACCATCCGCCGCCAGCAGTCCGATGGTCAGCGAGGAGGGAGATTCGCCGCTCAGCCATAGCATCGGCTGCCACAGCAAGAGCAGCACTTGCGATAACACCAGCAGCCAGCGCATCGCCCGCCACAGGCGCGGCAGGCGCTGACGATAGCCGCTAAGCAGAAAGGCCAGCACCGCCGGCACGCCGGGGAGTAGACCGAGCCAGAAGCGGTCGTGATCGGGATAGAACAGATTTAGAATCGCGTCGCCCTGCTGACGCGACGCGCCGGCCATCAAGAACAGCACCCAGGTGCGGGCCTGTAACAACAGCACGCACCAGAAAAGGAAAGGCAGACGCAGACGGCCATGGGCATCAAAATCGGCGGGGATAAACTCAGTATTCTTCATCTTCAATCAGGCGTTTGCCCAGGGTCAGGACATCGGCGTACTCATAGCCCAGCCGCTCGTACATCCCCTGCACCACGTCGTTGTCCTCGCGGACCATAATATTGATTTTCGGGCAGCCGCGAGCAATCAGCTTTTTCTCCAGACGGTTGAGCAGCGCGTTCGCGATCCCCCGACCGCGATATTCCGGATGGACGCCCAGATAGTAGGCCGACCCGCGATGGCCGTCATATCCGCCCATCACCGTACCGACGACTTCGCCGTTCACTTCCGCCACCAGGAACAGGCTGACATCGTGATTCAGCTTGCGCTCAATATCCATCTCCGGATCGTTCCAGGGACGCAGCAGATCGCAACGCTCCCACAGCGTCACAACCTCTTCGAAATCCTGCTGGCGAAAAACGCGAATCTCCATGGTATTCCCCACCATTGACGGTTAAAAACAGTGATTATGGCGCGAATATGACTGATAGCCAATATCAGGCGAAATCAGCGACAAAAAATGGCATAATATGACTTTGTCATGTATTGAAATGAAAAGTAAAACAATTCTTATTTTGAATGGTCGTAACGGCAAACGCGATACGATATAACATTGGACATCACTTGTTTACAATTCAGGCCGAATGAGCACTTTTAAACCCTTAAAAATACTTGCTTCGCGCCGTCAGGTGCTGAAAGCCGGGCTGGCTGCCATGACGCTGAGCGGCGTCACTGCACAGGTCAGCGCAAAAGAGCAGCCACTGAAAACATCAAATGGACACAGCAAACCCGCCGCCAAAAAGGCCGGCGCACGCCGCATTGTGATGCTCGACCCGGGCCACGGCGGCATCGACACCGGGGCTATCGGCCATAATGGCTCGAAAGAGAAGCATGTGGTGCTGGCGATCGCTAAGAACGTGCGCAGCATCTTGCGCAGCAACGGCATTGACGCCCGCCTGACCCGCACCGGCGATACCTTTATCCCGCTGTATGACCGCGTGGAGATTGCCCATCAGCACGGCGCCGATCTGTTTATGTCGATCCACGCCGATGGCTTCACCAACCCGAGCGCTGCCGGCGCCTCGGTGTTCGCTCTGTCAAACCGCGGCGCCAGTAGCGCCATGGCGAAATACCTCTCCGATCGCGAAAACCGCGCCGACGAGGTCGCCGGTAAGAAAGCGACGGATAAAGACCATCTGCTGCAGCAGGTGCTGTTCGATCTGGTACAGACCGACACCATTAAAAACAGCCTGACGCTGGGCTCGCATATCCTGAAAAAGATCAAGCCGGTGCATAAGCTGCACAGCCGCAATACCGAACAGGCGGCGTTCGTGGTGCTGAAGTCGCCGTCCATACCGTCCGTGCTGGTGGAAACCTCGTTCATTACGAACCCGAACGAGGAAAAACTGCTCGGCACCACCGCCTTCCGGCAGAAAATCGCCACCGCGATTGCCAACGGCATTATCAGCTATTTCCACTGGTTCGATAACCAGAAAGCCCATTCGAAGAGACGTTAATGAAACCCGATGCCGCGCAGGTTAAAACTTTTCTGCTCCAGCTGCAGGACAGCCTCTGTCAGCAGCTAAGCGCCGTGGATGGCGCGCCGTTTATTGAAGACGCCTGGCAGCGGGAAGGCGGCGGCGGCGGACGCAGCCGGGTGCTGCGCGACGGCAATGTGTTCGAGCAGGCGGGGGTCAACTTTTCCCATGTCCATGGCGACGCCATGCCAGCCTCCGCCACTGCCCACCGCCCGGAGCTGGCCGGACGCAGCTTTGAAGCCATGGGCGTCTCGCTGGTGGTCCATCCGCTGAACCCCTATGTGCCCACCAGCCACGCCAACGTGCGGTTCTTTATTGCCGAAAAGCCTGGCGCCGAGCCGGTGTGGTGGTTCGGTGGCGGCTTTGATTTAACCCCTTACTACGGCTTTGAAGAGGATGCCGTCCACTGGCATCGTACCGCCCGCGATCTGTGTCTGCCTTTCGGCGAAGCCGTCTATCCGCGCTATAAAAAATGGTGCGATGATTATTTCTATCTGAAGCACCGCCAGGAACAGCGCGGGATTGGCGGTCTGTTCTTTGACGACCTGAACACCCCGGATTTTGACCACTGCTTCGCCTTTATGCAGGCAGTGGGTAACGGTTACGCTGACGCCTATTTACCCATCGTCGAACGCCGAAAAGCCACGCCGTACGGCGAGCGTGAGCGCCATTTTCAGCTCTATCGCCGCGGCCGCTACGTCGAATTCAATCTGGTCTGGGACCGTGGGACCCTGTTCGGTCTGCAGACCGGCGGTAGGACGGAATCTATTCTGATGTCGATGCCGCCGCTGGTACGCTGGGAATATGATTACCAGCCGGAGGCCGGCAGCCCTGAGGCGGCGCTGAGCGAGTTTATTAAAGTGAAAGCCTGGATCTGAGCGACGCCAAATCAGACCAAAAAGCCCCGGAGTACCGGGGCTTTTTTATGACGTTTACAGCGGTTCGGTTTGCGCTTCGACAACCGCCAGCGCCACCATATTCACGATGCGACGCACAGAGGCGATCGGCGTCAGGATATGCACCGGCTTCGCTACCCCCATCAGCACCGGCCCGACGGTGACCCCTTCCGAACTGGAGACGCGCAGCAGGTTATAGCTGATCCGGGCGGCTTCCATATTCGGCATCACCAGAATATTGGCCGACCCCTTCAGCGGGCTGTCCGGCATGCGATCGTTGCGAATGCTTTCCACCAGCGCGGCGTCGCCATGCATTTCGCCATCGATCATCAGCTCCGGCGCGCGCGCCTTCACCAGCTCAAGGGTTCTGCGCATCTTGCTGGCGGACGGGCAGTCGGCAGAGCCAAAGTTGGAATGCGACAGCAACGCCACCCGCGGTTCGATACCAAAGCGACGCACGCTTTCCGCCGCCATCAGGGTGATCTCCGCCAGCTCTTCCGGCGATGGATCGTGATTGACATAGGTGTCGGCGATAAAGGTGTTGCCGCTCGGCAGCAACAGCGCGTTCATCGCCCCGGCGGTGCTGACGCCGTCGCGATAGCCGAACAGCGGCTGCACCACGCGGTAGTGGTCGTGGTACTCGCCAATGGTGCCGCAGATCATCGCATCCGCTTCGCCACGGTGAACCATGATGGCGCCAATCACCGTGGTGTTGCTAATCACCGCCCGCTGCGCCTGCTCCTGGGTAATGCCGCGGCGTTTCATCAGCTGGTAGTACTCGCTCCAGTACTCTTTAAACCGCGGGTCGGATTCATTATTGACGATCTCGAAGTCAACGCCGGCCTTGATCTGCAGGCCCAGCTTCTGGATGCGCATTTCAATCACGCTCGGGCGCCCCACCAGAATCGGTTTGGCCAGCCCCAGCGACACCAGCTCCTGGGTGGCGTGCAGCACCCGGGTCTCCTCCCCTTCCGCCAGCACCACGCGCTTCGGCTCTTTGCGCGCCTGAGAGAAGATAGGCTTCATAAACAGGTTGGTCTTATAGACGAACTCGCTCAGCTTCTCGATATAGGCGTCAAAATCGGCGATCGGGCGCGTCGCCACGCCGGAGTCCATCGCCGCCTTCGCCACCGCGGGGGCGATCTTGACGATCAGCCGCGGATCGAACGGTTTCGGAATAATGTAGTCCGGGCCAAAGCTTAAATCCTGATCGCCGTAGGCGGAGGCGACCACTTCGCTCTGCTCGGCGTGGGCCAGCTCGGCAATGGCATGCACCGCCGCCAGCTTCATCTCTTCGTTGATCGCCGTCGCGCCGACGTCCAGCGCGCCGCGGAAGATGAACGGGAAGCAGAGGACGTTGTTGACCTGGTTAGGGTAGTCGGAGCGGCCGGTGCAGATGATGGCGTCATCGCGGACCTGCTTCGCCAGCGGCGGCAGAATTTCCGGCTCCGGGTTGGCCAGGGCGAGGATCAGCGGCGCGCGCGCCATCTTCTTCACCATCTCCGGGGTCAGCACTTTCGGACCGGAGCAGCCGAGGAAAATGTCCGCGCCGTCGATCACGTCATCAAGGGTGCGTTTGCCGTCGTCTTCCACCGCGTAGGCCGCTTTGGTTTCCGCCATGTTCGGCTCACGATCCTTATAGATAACGCCTTTCGAATCGCAGACCACGATGTTGTGCTTTTGCATCCCCAGCGCCACCAGCAGGTTCATGCAGGCGATAGCCGCCGCCCCCGCGCCGGAGACCACCATCCGCACGTCGGACAGATTCTTCTCAACGACGCGCAGGCCGTTGAGGATCGCCGCGGTGCTGATGATCGCCGTGCCGTGCTGATCGTCATGGAACACCGGAATATTCATCCGCTCGCGCAGCTGCTGCTCAATGTAGAAACACTCCGGCGCTTTAATATCTTCGAGGTTGATGCCGCCGAAGGTCGGCTCGAGGGCGGCGACGACGTTAATGAATTTGTCCGGGTCCAGCTCATCGACTTCGATATCAAACACATCGATGCCGGCAAATTTCTTAAACAGGACGCCTTTGCCCTCCATTACCGGTTTGCCGGCCAGGGCGCCGATGTTGCCAAGCCCCAGCACCGCAGTGCCGTTGGAGACGACCGCCACCAGGTTGCCGCGGGCGGTATATTTGTAAGCCGCCAGCGGATCTTTTTCGATTTCCAGACAGGGGGCCGCGACGCCCGGCGAGTAGGCCAGCGCCAGATCGCGCTGGGTGGCGAGAGGTTTGGTCGGCGAGACCTGGATTTTTCCGGGAACCGGAAATTCGTGGAAGTCGAGGGCGCTCTGTTTTAACTGCTCATCCATTTTATATTCCTTTCTTTCACGTATCGTTCGTAGGGAAAAAGCGTGATGACCATCCTGTCGTTCACCTTTCAGTGGCAGACAGTATCCCTCCTGGCGGGGCGATAAACTTTGAACACCGCCAAACTCTGGCCATCGCTATGATCTGGTTGTTATCAATTTATAGCGGTTATGTTACCCGGATTCGCCGCCAATAATAGCCCCGTCTGCTATGCTTTTTGGTTATGTACCTCATCAATATTTATACCGCATACCGGCAAGCACTCATGTAACACCTTGTTCCAGGAGGACTTATCCATGAATCAGCTAGACAGTATTAAGCAGTTCACCACCGTGGTCGCCGACAGCGGCGACATCGAATCCATCCGCCACTACCATCCGGAAGATGCCACCACCAACCCCTCCCTGCTGCTGAAGGCCGCCGGGCTGGCGTCCTATAGCGGACTCATCGACGACGCGATCGCCTGGGCCAAAAAGCAAGGAGGCAGCCGCGAAGCGCAGGTAACTCACGCCTGCGATAAGCTGGCGGTCAATTTTGGCGCGGAGATCCTCAAAAGCATTCCTGGCCGTGTCTCCACCGAGGTGGACGCCCGGCTCTCCTTCAACCGGGAGAAGAGTATCGAGAAGGCGCGCCATCTGGTGGCGCTGTATCAGGAGATGGGCATTGATAAGTCACGGATCCTGATCAAGCTGGCCTCCACCTGGGAGGGGATCCGCGCCGCCGAAACGCTGGAAAAAGAGGGGATCCACTGCAACCTGACGCTGCTGTTTTCCTTCGCCCAGGCCCGGGCCTGCGCCGAAGCCGGGGTCTATCTGATCTCCCCTTTCGTCGGGCGTATTTATGACTGGTATCAGGCGCGCAAACCGCTGGATCCTTACGTGGTTGAGGAAGATCCAGGGGTGAAATCCGTGCGCAATATCTATGACTACTTCAAACAGCATAAATACAACACCATCGTGATGGGCGCCAGCTTCCGCCGCACCGAGCAGATCCTCGCCCTGGTCGGCTGCGACCGCCTGACCATCGCCCCGCCTTTATTAAAAGAGCTGCAGGCCAGCGACGCCCCGGTGGTGCGCAAACTGATCCCTGCCAGCCAGATCCTGCCGCGCCCGGTGCCGCTCAGCGAGGCGGAGTTCCGCTGGGAACATAATCAGGATCCTATGGCGGTCGAAAAGCTGGCGGAGGGTATCCGCCTGTTCGCCGTCGATCAACGCAAACTGGAAGATCTGCTTGCCGCCAAACTGTCACTTTAGTCTCACGGAGAAAACTATGTCCCGAAGAGAGCTTGCCAACGCCATCCGCGCCCTGAGTATGGACGCGGTGCAGAAAGCCAATTCCGGCCACCCCGGTGCGCCAATGGGGATGGCAGATATTGCCGAAGTGCTGTGGAACGATTTTCTCAAGCACAATCCGCAAAACCCTGGCTGGGTGGACCGCGACCGCTTTATTCTGTCCAACGGCCACGCGTCGATGCTGCTCTACAGTCTGCTGCACCTGACCGGCTACGATCTGCCGCTGTCAGAGCTAAAGCAGTTCCGCCAGCTTCACTCTAAAACGCCGGGTCACCCGGAGCATGGCTATACCCCCGGGGTGGAGACCACCACCGGCCCGCTGGGCCAGGGGCTGGCGAACGCCGTCGGTATGGCCATTGCCGAACGCACCCTGGCGGCGCAGTTTAACCGCCCCGGTCATGAGATTATCGACCATCACACCTGGGTTTTCATGGGCGATGGCTGTCTGATGGAGGGGATCTCCCATGAAGCCTGTTCGCTGGCAGGCACGCTCGGACTGGGCAAGCTGATCGGTTTTTACGATCACAACGGCATCTCCATCGACGGCAAAACCGAAGGCTGGTTTTCCGACGATACAGCGGAACGCTTCCGCGCCTACCACTGGCATGTGATCGGCGATATCGACGGCCACGATCCGCAGGCCATCAAACAAGCCATTACGGAAGCGCAGGCGGTGAAAGATAAGCCGTCGCTGATCATCTGTCGGACCATCATCGGCTTCGGTTCGCCCAACAAAGCCGGCTCAGAGGAGTCGCACGGCGCGGCGCTGGGTGAAAAAGAGGTGGCCCTGGCCCGCCAGCAGCTGGGCTGGAAATATCCGCCCTTTGAGATCCCGAAAGAGATCTATCAGGGTTGGGATGCGCGGCCACGCGGCGAAAAAGCCGAGCACGCCTGGAACGAGAAATTCGCCGCCTACCAGCAGCAGTTCCCGGAACTGGCCGCTGAGCTAACCCGTCGCATGGCAGGCGCCCTGCCGGAAGATTTTGCCGCGACGGCGCGTGACTACGTGGCGAAGCTGCAGGCCGAGCCGGCGAAGATCGCCAGCCGTAAAGCCTCGCAGAATGCGCTGAACGCGTACGGCCCCCACCTCCCGGAGCTGCTGGGCGGTTCGGCGGATCTCGCGCCGAGTAACCTGACCATCTGGTCCGGCTCGACATCGATTAAAGAGGATGCCGCCGGCAACTATATTCACTACGGCGTGCGCGAATTCGGCATGACCGCGGTGGCTAACGGCATCGCCCTGCACGGGGGCTTCATTCCCTATACCTCGACCTTTCTGATGTTTGTGGAATACGCCCGCAACGCCGCGCGCATGGCGGCCCTGATGAAGGCCCGGCAGATCATGGTCTATACCCATGACTCCATCGGTCTTGGGGAAGACGGTCCGACCCACCAGGCGGTGGAACAGCTGGCCAGTCTGCGGCTGACGCCCAACTTCAGCACCTGGCGCCCTTGCGACCAGGTGGAGACCGCCGTCGCCTGGCAGGCGGCCATCGCGCGTCAGGGCGGACCGACGGCGCTGATCCTGTCGCGACAAAACCTGGCGCAGATGCCGCGTACCCCGCAACAGGTTCAGGATATCGCCCGGGGCGGCTACGTGCTGAAGGATGCCGGCGGCAAACCCGACCTGATCCTTATCGCCACCGGCTCGGAAGTGGAAATCACCGTCCTGGCGGCGGAAAAACTGTTGGCCAACGGAGTGAATGTGCGGGTGGTTTCGCTCCCCTCCACCGACGTGTTTGACGCTCAGGACGAGGCCTGGCGCGAGTCGGTGCTGCCGTCGGACGTCAGCGCCCGGGTGGCCGTCGAGGCCGGGATAGCGGACTACTGGTATAAATATGTCGGCTTAAAAGGCAAGATCGTCGGCATGACCGGCTACGGTGAATCCGCCCCGGCGGAGCAGCTGTTCCCGTTCTTTGGCTTTACGGTCGACCATATCGTCGCCACCGCCGAACAGGTGCTTAACGGGTGATCCACAGCGTGGGCCAGGCATCTGGCCCCTGCCAGTTGTCGCACGTCGGCTGCTGTGCGTAACGGGAGAGGCTGAACCGCTGGCCGTCAAAACGCCAGCGGGTCTGGATCCCGCAATCGCCAGACGCGCGCCCCTTGTCCAGGGTCACCAGCTCATGACGACGGTCATCATAGCTGGCGTTAATCAGCTCAATCTCCCGCGGCGCCTCGCCGGGCGGCTGAAATGGCAGCGTCAGCCGCACCTGACGGGCGACATACGGGCGCTGGCGGGAGACCAGCCAGGCCAGCCAGACGGTGTTGTACGCCCCGGATTCACAGCTGGTCATCAGCAGCACTTTGTCATCCGTCAGCGCAGTGACGCGAATTTCGCGGCGGAACGGATCGAGGGAGCAGTTGCTGTTGCTCATCCGCTCATTGCCGTAATCCATCAGATCGTTGAGTTCATCACGTCCCAGCGGCGACTGCGCCGTGACCGCGCTCGCCACCGCGCGCAGCGCCGGCGCCGGCGGTACGCTGAGCGGCGGCTCCTCCCCTTTGCCGACCCAGGCCGTTTCGCTGCCCACCCGCTTTTGCCGGGCATCGATAAATAACAGGGCCGCTTTCAGCCCCTGCAGGGAGATGGTCTGCAGGCCGTTGGCCAGCGAGAGGGTTTTTCCCTCCTGGACCCGCTGAAGGAAGGCATCGATCGTCACGCTGTCGTCGGTTTTAATGAGTTTATCTTCAATGCGCCAGCGCTTGTCGGTCAGGGACAGCGGTTTACCATCCAGCAGCAGGCGCGGCGCTATCGGCGCGAGCGTCGCCACCGGATTGCCGGTGCCGCCCAGTTCGATACGCAGGCTGGCGTCAGTAGCCGCCCCGGCGCTGCGGCTGAGGGTCATCACCAGACCATAATGCAGCCCCACGTTGCGGGTGACGCAGAAATTTTGGTTATTACAGGTGACCTGCCAGTCGTTGAAGCGCTGCTGCGCCGGTGCCGACCATGCCTGTGAGCAAGGCAGCACCGCCAGAAAGAGGAAAAAAATGATGCGAAAAAGCATGAACCGCCCGACCCCAGATAAACCCGACCACGGCGCCTATCCTGGACAACGGCAGCCGCTGACTCAATCGGATTTGTCAGAGTTCCCCGACATCAGGCCGGAGGTTTGCAGATACTGCAGCAGAATGACCGCTTTCCCGTCGCGGATCTCCCCATCAGCGACCATCTGTAGCGCCTGGCTAAAGGGCAGCTCCAGCACCTCGATGGCTTCGTCATCCACCCCGCCGCCGCTGGTGGTTCGCTGGGCGTCGCTGTACTCGGCGATAAAGAAATGCACCACTTCGGTGACGCCGCCTGGCGACATAAACAGCTCAAACAGCTTTCGCACCTCGCCCACTTCATAGCCGGTCTCTTCCACCGCCTCTTTCCGAATGCAGGCCTCCGGCTCGTCGTTGTCCAGCAGCCCGGCGCAGGTTTCAATCAGCATGCCGTCATGATTGCCATTGACCCAGGTGGCGACCCGGAACTGACGCACCAGGACCACCGTCTGCTTATGGCGGTTATACAGCAGCACGGTGGCGCCATTGCCGCGATCGTAGACCTCGCGTTTGTGGCGCACGACGCTGCCGTCCGCCCGCGTCAGCTCATAGGTCATGTTGCGTAGTACGAACCAGTTCTCAGAGAGGATTTTATCTTTAATGACGTGAATATTGAGTGACATACCGACCCCACAGCGTAAAAGGACGCCCTCATACTACGCTGCGGAGCCGGGTTTGTCGTCAGTGAAGCGGCGTCGTTTTCAGCCCCAGATAGTCAAGGATCCCCTGCGCCGCATGACGGCCTTCCGCCATCGCCGTTACCACCAGGTCGGCGCCGCGCACGGCATCGCCGCCGGCGAAGATCTTCTCCTGACTGGTCTGATAACGGTAACGGCTCTCCACTCCGGCTTTAATCCGCCCCTGGCTGTCCAGCGCCACCCCGGCCGCTTCCAGCCAGGGCATGCGGTGCGGGTGGAAGCCAAAGGCCATGATCACCGCCTCTGCCGGCATAACAAACTCGCTGCCGGGGATCGGCGTCGGGCGGCGTCTTCCGCCGGCGTCCGGAGCGCCAAGCTCGGTGCGCAAAAAGCGAACCCCGTTCACCCGTCCGTTCTCGTCCAGCTCAAGCGTCACCGGCTGGACGTTAAACTCAAAGAGCGCCCCCTCTTCGCGGGCGTTTTTGACCTCTTTTTTCGAGCCCGGCATGTTGGCTTCATCCCGCCGATAGGCGCAAGTCACCTGGCGGGCGCCATGGCGCAGCGCGGTGCGCACGCAGTCCATCGCCGTATCGCCGCCCCCCAGCACCACCACGTTCAGCCCGGCGGTGTTGACATAAGGCTCCAGCGCCGATTCCGTCAGCCCCATCACCTGTTTGGTGTTGGCGATAAGAAACGGCAGCGCATCGTAGACCCCGGGCGCCTCTTCATTCGGCAGGCCGGCCTTCATGGAGCGATAGGTTCCGGCGCCGACGAACACCGCGTCATACTCAGCCAGCAGCGTCGCCAGGGGGATATCTTTCCCCACCTCGCAGTTGAGCTCAAAGTGGACGCCCATCTCGCAGAAAATCGCCCGCCGCCGGGCCAGCAGTGACTTATCCAGCTTGAACGCCGGAATGCCGAAGGTCAGCAGGCCGCCGATCTCCGGATGACGGTCAAAGACCACCGGCTGTACGCCGTGGCGCACCAGCACATCGGCGCAGGCCAGCCCGGCCGGTCCGGCGCCGATAATCGCCACCCGTTTGCCGCTCGGCTTAACCTGCGAGAGGTCCGGACGCCAGCCGCTGGCCAGCGCCTGGTCGGATATAAATCGCTCAATATTGCCGATGGTGACCGCGCCGCTTTCATCGCGCAGGGTGCAGGCGCCCTCACACAGCCGGTCCTGAGGGCAGACGCGGCCGGTGATCTCCGGCAGACAGTTGGTCTGATGGGACAGGGCGACCGCGGCGGCGATATCCCCTGCCTTCACCAGCTCGACCCACTGCGGAATGTGGTTATGCAGTGGACAGGTCCATTCACAGATGCTGTGTTCTCCACATTTCAGGCAGCGGGCGGCCTGCTGCCGTGCCTGCGTCGGGGTGAACGGCTGATAGATCTCCTCAAAGTGGCTCTTACGCGCCTCCGCCGCCAGCTTATCCGGCTCTCCGCGCGGCGGCGTCATCGCCATTTGCCTGGCCTTCTCGCCGGCGTCGGGCTGCCTGGCGGGGGCCGCGCCGCGCTGCCACGGCTGCGCCTCCTGGCAGGCCGACCGCAGACGCCGCTGCCTGGCCAGCGTGGTCAATGTCTCATCGTCGGCGAGGGTCAGCGCCTGCGCCGGACAGTTTTCCACACAGGCCGGTCCCGCCTCGCGGCCCGCGCACAGATCGCATTTTTGCGCGCTGGCTTTCACCTGGCCTGCGGCCTGTGGCGTGACCACGACCTGCATCACCCCGAACGGGCAGGCCACCATGCAGGATTTACAGCCAATGCATTTCTCCTGACAGACCTGAACGCTGTCGCCAGTCTGGGCGATGGCGCCGTTGGGGCAGCTGCGGAGGCAGGGGGCGTCTTCGCAGTGGCGGCAGGTGATGGCGTTACGCTGCCCTTCTGCTTTAATCACGGTGATACGGGGCAAAAAGCGCTGCGGGGTCAGCGCATGTTGCTCCTCGTTATGCGCCATTACGCAGGCCACTTCGCAGGCCTGGCAACCGATACATTTTCGGCTATCGCTCAATATAAAGTGGTTCATGGCTTCCTTTTGTCTTATTGGTGAATAACCCCTTAATGCGCATGCCTATTTATTACCCGACAAGACGAGGCCGGAACAATGTTCATTTGCCCAGGATACCCTTTTTCTGGAAAGAATCCGTTTTGGATCAATTTTTTTGACTTAAATGAAATCAGGTTTCACATCGGCAAGGAATAATGCGTCCCCGGGTGCTGCGGGCGAAGCGGAGTGGCCGACCCGGCGGCAGGAAAGTTCGATGTTTCTTTACGATACGGCAAAAGCAACATGATAAATTACACTATCTCCTTAATTTCTCCACGATTGCCGGAGGCGCTGGGGCTAAAGTGGCACAGGCTGTGCAATAACAAGAACATGTGCATATGAGGTTTTTATTCTGATGGCGAATTTCTTTATCGATCGCCCCATTTTTGCGTGGGTGCTGGCAATCCTGTTATGCCTGACGGGCACCCTTGCCATTTTGTCGCTGCCGGTTGAACAGTATCCCGATCTGGCCCCGCCGAATGTGCGGGTCACGGCCAACTATCCCGGCGCCTCCGCGCAAACCCTGGAGAATACCGTCACCCAGGTTATCGAACAGAATATGACCGGCCTCGATAACCTGATGTATATGTCATCCCAGAGCAGCGCCACCGGCCAGGCGACCATCACCCTCAGTTTTACCGCCGGTACCGACCCGGACGAAGCCGTGCAGCAGGTGCAAAACCAGCTGCAGTCGGCGATGCGTAAGCTGCCGCAGGCGGTGCAAAACCAGGGGGTAACGGTGCGCAAGACTGGCGATACCAATATCCTGACCCTCGCCTTCGTCTCCACCGACGGCAGTATGGATAAACAGGATATCGCCGACTACGTCGCCAGTAACATTCAGGACCCGCTCAGCCGCGTCAACGGCGTAGGGGATATCGACGCCTACGGCTCGCAATACTCAATGCGCATCTGGCTCGATCCGGCAAAGCTCAATAGCTTCCAGCTGACCACCAAGGATGTTACCGACGCCATCAGTTCGCAGAACGCCCAGATTGCCGTCGGCCAGCTCGGCGGCACGCCTTCCGTCGATAAGCAGGCGCTGAACGCCACCATCAACTCGCAATCTCTGCTGCAAACCCCGGAGCAGTTTCGCAATATCACCCTGCGCGTCAATCAGGATGGTTCAGAGGTGACCCTCGGCGATGTCGCTACCGTGGAGATGGGGGCGGAGAAGTACGACTATCTTAGCCGCTATAACCGCCAGGCCGCCTCTGGCCTGGGAATTAAGCTCGCCTCCGGCGCCAACGAAATGGCCACCGCGGAGCGCGTGATCGCTCGCCTCAATGAGCTGTCGCAGTATTTCCCGCACGGGCTGGAATATAAAGTCGCCTACGAGACCACCTCCTTCGTGAAGGCTTCCATTACCGACGTGGTGAAAACCCTGCTGGAGGCGATCCTGCTGGTTTTCCTCGTGATGTATCTGTTCCTGCAGAACTTCCGCGCCACCCTGATCCCGACCATCGCCGTGCCGGTGGTGCTGATGGGCACCTTCGCGGTGCTTTATGCCTGTGGCTACAGCATCAACACCCTGACGATGTTCGCGATGGTGCTGGCTATCGGCCTGCTGGTGGATGACGCCATCGTGGTGGTGGAAAACGTTGAGCGCATCATGAGCGAGGAAGGCCTGTCGCCGCGGGAAGCCACCCGCAAATCGATGGGACAAATTCAGGGCGCGCTGGTGGGGATCGCGATGGTGCTGTCGGCGGTGTTTGTGCCGATGGCCTTCTTCGGCGGCACCACCGGCGCTATCTATCGCCAGTTCTCAATTACTATCGTCGCGGCGATGGTCCTCTCGGTGCTGGTGGCCATGATCCTCACCCCGGCCCTTTGCGCCACCCTGCTCAAACCGGTTAAGCCAGGTGAATCTCATGAGAGAAAAGGCTTCTTCGGCTGGTTCAACCGCACCTTTAACCGCAGCGCCAGCCGCTATGAAACCTTCGTCGGCAAAATTCTTCATCGCTCGCTGCGCTGGATGCTGATCTACGTCGTTCTGCTCGGCGGGATGGTGTTCCTGTTCCTGCATCTGCCCACCTCATTCCTGCCGCTGGAGGATCGGGGGATGTTCACCACCTCGGTACAGTTGCCGAGCGGCAGCACCCAACAGCAGACGCTGAAAGTGGTGCAGAAAGCGGAAGATTACTTCCTCAATAACGAGAAGCAAAACGTGGAGTCGGTGTTCGCTACCGTTGGCTCCGGCCCCGGCGGCAACGGGCAGAACGTAGCCCGTATGTTCGTGCGCCTCAAAGACTGGGACCAGCGCGATCCGCAAACCGGCTCCTCCTTTGCCATTATTGAACGCGCCACCAAAGCGTTTAATCAGATCAACGAAGCCCGGGTCATCGCCAGCAGCCCGCCGGCGATCAGCGGCCTCGGCAGTTCGGCAGGCTTCGATATGGAGCTGGAAGATCACGCCGGTAAGGGGCACGATGCGCTGATGGCGGCACGCGATACGCTGCTTGAGCTGGCGGGTAAAAACCCGCTGTTGACCCGCGTCCGGCATAACGGGCTCGACGACAGCCCGCAGCTGCAGGTCGATATCGATCAGCGTAAAGCTCAGGCGCTGGGCGTCTCCATTGACGACATCAACGATACGCTGCAAACCGCGTGGGGGTCGAGCTACGTCAACGACTTTATGGATCGCGGGAGGGTGAAGAAAGTCTACGTCCAGGCGGCGGCGAAATATCGAATGCTGCCTGACGATATCAATCTCTGGTACGTCCGCAACAGCAGCGGCACGATGGTGCCGTTCTCGGCCTTCGCCACCTCGCGCTGGGAGACCGGCTCGCCGCGTCTGGAGCGCTACAATGGCTATTCGGCGGTGGAGATCGTCGGTGAGGCGGCGCCGGGCATCAGTACCGGTACCGCGATGGACATGATGGAGAAACTGGCCGCGCAGCTGCCAACCGGCTTTGGCCTCGAATGGACCGCCATGTCCTATCAGGAACGCCTCTCCGGCGCTCAGGCGCCGGCCCTGTACGCGATTTCTCTGCTGGTGGTGTTCCTGTGCCTGGCGGCGCTGTACGAGAGCTGGTCGGTGCCGTTCTCGGTGATGCTGGTGGTCCCACTCGGGGTGATTGGCGCCCTGCTGGCGACCTGGATGCGCGGCCTGGAGAATGACGTTTACTTCCAGGTGGGCCTGTTGACGGTGATCGGCCTGTCGGCGAAAAACGCCATTCTGATCGTCGAGTTCGCCAATGAGCTCAACGAGAAAGGCCAGGATCTGCTCAGCGCCACGCTGTCGGCCTGCCGTCAGCGCCTGCGCCCCATTCTGATGACCTCGCTGGCGTTTATCTTCGGCGTCCTGCCGATGGCCACCAGCACCGGAGCCGGCTCCGGCAGCCAGCATGCGGTCGGTACCGGGGTGATGGGCGGGATGATCTCCGCCACCGTGCTGGCCATCTTTTTCGTACCGCTGTTCTTTGTGCTGGTGCGCCGCCGCTTTCCGCTGAAGGAGCGTCCGCAATAAACCGTCGGGCGTCGGCGGCGAGCCGGAATAACAGAAAAGGCGACCTGGATGGTCGCCTTCTTTATGTGTTCAGAACCATGACGCGCTTATTTACGTCGCGTTATTCCCCTGCTCACATTGCGGAAATTTATTTACGAAGCATGCCTTCAATAAAATCTTTCCAGTTCCCCAGTTCATGTTCAATCATAATAGCCTCTCTTATTATTATGGTCGATTCTATATAACTTCATTGCTGATGGGAAGTTGTGCTCCCCTATTGCTCTGATTGTCTTGTGGACCGCTGACAGAGATAAAACCTCTGGTTGCCGCCACTATGCCGTCTCGTATGTAAAAATTATGTGACGCAGAGCACCATCAGGCAACATTTTCGTAATATTGTTAGTGCCCTCACATCATGCCCGCGACTGGGCGAATTTTAATCACCCGAAAACATGGCATAAGATACCCGGTAAAAAGTTATATTTATTCATCTGAATCACGTATTATTTCAATAAGGCTTATATATTCGGAAATATCTGAGTTAACCGCTTAATTGAATGTTAAAGGTTTATCTATGCTCACCATGTACGGAATTAAAAACTGCGATACCATTAAAAAAGCCCGCCGCTGGCTGGAAGCGCATCAGATTGACTATCGCTTCCATGACTACCGCGCCGATGGCCTCGACCGCGCGCAACTGGATACCTTTATTGCCGAACTGGGCTGGCAGGCGCTGCTGAACACCCGCGGCACCACCTGGCGCAAGCTGGACGAATCGCTGCGCAACAGCATCGATAATGCCGATGCCGCCGCCGCGTTGATGCTGGAAATGCCAGCGATTATCAAACGCCCATTGCTCTGCGCGCCCGGTCGTCCTATGCTGCTGGGTTTTAGTGAAGCAAGTTATCAGCAGTTTAACGAGGTATAGTCTATGTCTTGCCCGGTCATTGAGCTGGCTCAGCAGCTTATTCGCCGCCCTTCCCTTAGCCCCGATGATGCGGGATGCCAGGCGTTAATGATTGAACGCCTGCGTGCGATCGGCTTTACCGTTGAACCGATGGATTTCGGCGATACGCAGAACTTCTGGGCCTGGCGCGGCCACGGCGAGACGCTGGCCTTCGCCGGCCACACCGACGTAGTCCCGGCAGGCGACGCCGACCGCTGGATCAATCCGCCGTTCGAACCCACCATCCGCGACGGGATGCTGTTTGGCCGCGGGGCGGCAGATATGAAAGGCTCGCTGGCGGCGATGGTGGTTGCCGCTGAGCGTTTTGTCGCGCAGTACCCGAACCACCGGGGCCGGCTGGCGTTTTTGATTACCTCTGATGAAGAGGCCAGCGCCAAAAACGGCACCGTCAAAGTGGTGGAGACGCTGATGGCGCGTAACGAGCGTCTGGACTACTGTCTGGTCGGCGAACCCTCCAGTACCGAAGTGGTCGGCGATGTGGTGAAAAACGGCCGCCGCGGCTCGCTGACCTGCAATCTGACCATTCACGGCGTACAGGGCCATGTCGCCTATCCGCACCTTGCCGATAACCCCGTCCATCGCGCGGCGCCGATGCTGGCGGAGCTGGTCACTATCGAGTGGGATAAAGGCAATGAATACTTCCCGCCGACCAGCATGCAGATTGCCAACGTGCAGTCCGGCACCGGCAGCAACAACGTGATCCCTGGCGATATGTTCGTCCAGTTCAACTTCCGCTTCAGTACGGAACTGACGGACGAGATGATCAAAGCCCGGGTGGTCGCCCTGCTGGAAAAATACCAGCTGCGTTACAGCGTGGAGTGGTGGCTCTCCGGCCAGCCGTTCCTCACCGGACGGGGCAAGCTGGTGGATGCGGTCGTCAACGCGATTGAGCACTATAATGAGATCAAACCGCAGCTGTTAACCAACGGCGGCACCTCAGACGGACGGTTTATCGCGCGCATGGGGGCGCAGGTGGTAGAGCTGGGCCCCGTGAACGCCACGATTCACAAAATTAATGAATGTGTGAACGCCGCCGACCTGCAGCTGCTGGCGCGGATGTATCAACGCGTAATGGAACAGCTGGTCGCCTGACGTACTGACGTAAAGAGGAAGCGCGCATGGAATGGCTTATTAAACACTGGTGGATTCTGGTGCTGGTCTTTTTGGTGGGGGTAATTATCAACGTGATTAAAGATCTGAACCGCGTTGACCACAAAAAATTCCTTAACAACAAACCCGATCTGCCGCCGCACCGTGATTTTAACGATAAATGGGACGATGACGACGACTGGCCGAAGCACGACCAGTCGAAGAAACCGTAAGTTTGCCTTTATCGCGGTACCGCCCGCCTGTAACCCCGCCCGCCGGGGTTACAGCATTTCGATGATATCGTCCCCTTTCGGCGTACTGCCGCTCAGCGCCTCATCAAAATAGTGCTTCGGCACGGTATAGCGCAGTCGCTCAATCGCAAACTGCATGCTGCGATCGTCAATGGCATGCCCCAGATCGTCAACAATATCTAAGGTCACGTCGCCCCCCGCCTGCAACAACGCCTCCTGAGCCGACACCGCCCATGCCAGATCGATAACCCGATCGTCACCACCGTGGATCAGGTGAATGGTGGTGGCCGTCGTTGCGGTGACCGGCAGCGTCGCGTAGCGGCCATTAAAGGCGATCACCCGCGAAGCCAGATCCGGCGCCGCTTTGATGCTCTCCAGCGACATGATCGCCCCCTGAGAGAAGCCGATCAGCGCGGTGGCCAGCGGGCTGACGCCGCTCTTTTCCTGCCAGTAGCGCACAATGTCAATAAAGGTCGGCATAATGGCGTCGATACGCTGCTGACGATTCTCTTCCGTCACTCCCTGCACCGAAAACCACTGCCGGCCGTTGGGACCGCAAGGCTCCACCCCGCCAATGCTAACGATCAGCGCATCAGGAAACTGCGGCGCGAACCAGCTGCCAATTTGCCCCATGGAGACCGGGTTATCCCCCACGCCATGAAACAGCAGCAACAGCTGTTGCGCAGGCGTCGCAGGGCTTTGAACAATAAAATGATCGTGTTTCATGGCTGTCTCCTTTGTGTATGCGGGCAGTGTACGCCGCTCGCCAGATATGACCATGCCATTTAACTGAATGAGTTAGTTAAAAAAATTGCAGGTGCGCTACCTGCTGACGCAGCGCCTCAGCGCGCGCTGCATCGAGGAAGCGCAAGGCGTCAGCGGTCTCCTGACGCCATCTCGCCAGCAGCGCTTTACGCCCTGTTAGCTGCAGCGCGGCGCAGAGTTCGGCCTCTTCTTCCCCCTGCAGGCGCCCGCGCAGCGCCGGCAACGGCATGTCGACCTGCATCAGCAGACGATTGAGGCAACCCAGCGCCGCAGCCAGCGGGCGGTGGGCGAAGGCAAAGCTGGCCGCTTCCAGCCAGTCCTCCTCACTAAGCATAGCCCCTGAAACGGCAGTCAGCGGCGCGGGCACGTCCCGCCACGGGCGCAGCCAGTATTCATCGCGTTGTAGCCGCTGTGCCTCCCGCTGCGCGAGCTGATGCCCCGCTGCAGTCAGCGGGAACAGAGCCATCGCGGTATAGCATCCGCTGCTGGCCTCGCGATGAGTACCCAGCCGCACGAGGATAAACCCGCAGCGTTGCCAGAAGCGCCACAGCTCAGGGGTATAGCCAAAGCTGACGGAGAGATAGTCATAACCTGCGGCATCGGCGGCGATATCCGCGATCATCTGCTGCCCCAGCCCTTCGCGCTGGCGGGCGGGGTGGACGGCGATCCGACTGACCCGCAGCCCGCGCAGCGTCGCCGCCAGGGGACTGCCGCCATGCGCCGCCAGAGACTGGGCGACCAGGTTCCCTCGCGGCCGGCGAAAACCCGCCCACACCGCCCGGCTGAGTTCAGGAGAAAGTCCCCCCTCGGCCACCAGCCACAGGGCGCCCGCCACCGCGCCGCCGGCGCGTGCGCAGCGGAAAGCCTGGCCCGGCGCGTCCATCATGCGCCGCAGATCGAGAGGAGAAGTGCGGTAATGCGCCCCGGACAACAGCTGGTACATCGCCTCCGGCAGCGCCGACCGCGTTTGCCAGCTGGACTGATCGACCTCTTCCACGGCAACCTCCCCCGTCGGCGCATCGCGAAATGCCTCATCGCTGAAGATCAGCAGCTGACTGATGGCTGACTCCAGCGGGCAGCCCACTGCCCAGCGGATCGGCGCGCTCAGGCTGAACGACTGCAGATGGGGCAGGCTGGCGCAAAATTTCAGCAGGAACCCGCGCCCGGTGCCCTCATAACCCTGCACCGTCGTGGTGAGTAGCGTGCGGGGAAAACGGCTTACCAGCTGCCGGAGAAGCGGAGCCGGAATGGCCGCGGCCTCATCGACAATCAGCCAGGACGCCGTTTCTTTCGACGACAGCAGCGCATCAGGCGCCATAAAGCGAAAGGCCTCGCCGGCAAAGCTCGCCAGCACATCGACGGCGCTGCGGGTCGGGGCGGTAACGATGGCCTCGCCCGCGAGCTGGCGCAGCAACATGCCCGCGAGGGCGGATTTGCCTCGCCCTCGTTCAGCCGTCACCGCCGCGATACCGGGCGGTAGACGCAACAATTGCGCAAGGATCGCCGCCTGTTCGGCCAGCGGGTGACCCTCGGCGGGATGCCAGTCAGGGCGCGGGACGGCCAGCGGGAGCCGCGGCGAGTCCGACTGCCGCCAGAGCAGCACATCGGGGTCGGCGATAAACTGCCGACAGCAGCGGAGAACAAAGTGGGGGGTAGAGATCGGGTCGGGCGTATCGCTCCAGCGCAGGGAGTCCTCATCCACCCGAGACGGCCAGTCGGCGAAGGGGGGCGTCAGCAGCACCAGCCAGCTTCCCGCCCGCAGGGTACCGCTCAGGGCCGCCAGGGCGGCTACATCAAATCCGCGCCGGGCATCGAAAAAGGCGTGCATGACTTCCCGCCCCAGCAGCGTCTTCAGGGCGCCAGGCGCCACCCCGGGCGCGAAAACCGGCTCGGGGCCCACCCACAGGCCATCGCCGGCGAGCCTCTCCCGCAGCGCCTGCGCCTGCTGCAGCGTCCAGGCCTCGTCGCCGCTGAGTACCAGCAGGCGGCGAATTCCCTCCCGCGCCATCTGCGCGGTGAGGTCAAGCATCGCGTCCATCATCGGTGGCGATTACAGGGCGCTGCCGAAGGTGTTGCACTGCGCCGGGTCGCCGCTGTCGAAACCGCGTTTGAACCAGGTGTAGCGCTGTTTTGACGTGCCGTGGGTAAAGCTGTCCGGTACCACCCGACCCTGGCTCTGCTGCTGCAGACGGTCGTCGCCGATGGCCTCGGCGGCGTTCAGCGCCTCCTGCAGATCGCCGGTTTCCAGAATATCCTGCTGCTGCATATTATGGCCCCAGACGCCGGCGAAGCAGTCTGCCTGCAGCTCCATCTTAACCGACAGCCGGTTGGCTTCGGCCTCGGTGGCATGCTGCTGTTGCTGGCGGACCTTCGGCTCAATGCCCAGCAGTTTTTGTACGTGATGACCCACTTCATGGGCAATGACGTACCCCTGGGCAAAGTCGCCGTCGGCGCCCAGTTTATTTTTCATCTCATCGTAGAATGACAGGTCGATATAGACCGTGCTGTCGGCAGGACAGTAGAACGGCCCCATCACCGACTGGCCGGTACCGCAGCCGGTACGGGTCGCGCCGCGGTAGAGCACCAGCTTTGGCTGGGGGTACTGGCGGCCCATCTTTTCAAAGATCGGTCCCCAGGTATCTTCGGTGGTGGCCAGGATCACCGAAGTAAACTTCGCCGCTTCATCGTCTTTCGGACTGATGGAGCGCTGCGTGGAGGTCTGCTGCTGCGGCATCGGTTCGCCGGTCAGCATGCCGGTCAAATCCACGCCGTAATAGCCCGCCACCAGCACAATAATCAGCAGCACAATGCCGCCCTTCCCGCTCGGCAGCCGGAAGCCGCCGCCCCCGCCGCCAAACGGCGAGCCCGATTGACCGCGTCGATCTTCAACATTGTCGCTTTCGCGACGCCCTTGCCAGCGCATAAGCACCTCATTCCCTGTTATGTATCAATAGCAGAGATCGTAGGCGGTTCAGCGCAGGATTACCACAGGAAACAGCAAGAGACGCCAGAAGATGAGACCATCTTCTGGCGGCGGGCGAGTTAGTCGAGCTTAACGCCCAGGCGGTGAGCCACTTCTTCGTAGGCTTCGATCAGGCCGCCAAGGCTCTGGCGGAAGCGGTCTTTGTCCATTTTATCAAGGGTGTTTTTGTCCCACAGGCGGCTGCCGTCCGGCGAAAACTCATCGCCCAGCACCACTTCGCCTTTGAACAGACCAAACTCCAGCTTAAAGTCCACCAGAATCAGACCGGCGTCATCGAACAATTTTTTCAGCACGTCGTTGGCTTTGTAGGTCAGCTCGCGCATCCGCGCCAGATTCTCTTTGCTCACCCAGCCGAAGGTTTCGCAGTAGGAGTCGTTGACCATCGGATCGTGCATGGCATCGTTTTTCAGGAACAGATCGAACAGCGGCGGATTCAGCTCGATACCTTCTTCAATGCCTAAACGTTTTACCAGCGAGCCTGCCGCACGGTTACGCACCACGCACTCCACCGGCACCATATCCAGTTTTTTCACCAGGCATTCGGTATCGGAGAGCAGCGCTTCCATCTGGGTAGGGATGCCCGCTTCTGCCAGTTTGCTCATAATGAAGTGGTTGAACTTGTTATTCACCATGCCTTTACGATCGAACTGCTCGATGCGCGCGCCATCACCTGCTGACGTATCGTTACGGAATTCCAGTACCAGCAGGTCCGGATTATCGGTGCTGTATACTGTCTTCGCCTTACCACGATACAACTCAGCTTGCTTTTTCATCTTTCACTACTCCAGTGATATTGAGCCTAAAAATACGTTTCCACCTATACACAAAATCATTCAAAGTGCATCGAGGCGGCAACTGAGCGAATCCCCAGGAGCTTACAAAAGTAAGTGACTGGGGTGAACGAAGGCGGCCAACAAAGAGGCAATTTGAAGGATGATGTGTATACGCACACGTTTGCGTCACTATATATTAAAAGGGCCGGATTGCTCCAGCCCTTTTGATTACTTGTTAAATGCGGCCTGGAATACGGCTACCAGAGCGTCATTTTGCGACTGCGTCAGGGTGTGGCCTTTCGGGTCGATGAACTGCAGGCTACTGCGGTTATCGAGGTCGCCGACCTGAAGTTTGTAGTCACCGGAGACCAGCTGCGGGTCGCGTGCGCCCAGCTCCTGCCAGCTGCTGTCAGACAGCGGCTTGTAGGTCAGCGCCATGCTGCCCTGAGAGCGCGTGCTGTCGGTCACTTTCATCCCCACTTTCTCGAGGGCGCCCGGCAGACGCTGCCACACCATGTTAAACGGCGCGCGAACGACGAGCATTGGCAGGCCAGTATCGTCGGCAGCGCTCTGCACGTCGAAGGTGGCGCCCGCGCTGCGCTGAGCGGCGTTCTGGGCGCTGGTGGCGTTCATGTCCAGGCCTTCCGAAATGACGTTCAGCATGGCGGTGCTGTAGCGCTGCAGTGACGCCGGATCGGCAACCGGTTTACCCGCCTGCTCCAGATTCACCAGCTTGACCACAACCGCTTGCTGATAGCCCTGCGGTTTGACGGAGATTTGATAACGACCGCGATACTGCTGATCTTCATCAAGACGGTTCCACTCAACCCAGTCGGTGTTCAGCGTCTGGCTCGCATCATCGCGCTTGGCGATAACGTAGTTCTTCGACTGAAGAATGCTGGTAACCTGCGCCCACAGCGAACCGCTGCGGCCGTTTTCGACCATCAGCGTCGCGGTATCGCCGTTGAACTGGGTGCGGGCGCCGCTAACCAATGCCAGCGGCTGCGCCGGCGGGCGAATGTCCAGCGCCTTGCCGACCGCGCCGGTGCTGTTGGCCACCGGAATGTTGTAATCACCCACCTGAATCGGCAGGATCATCCCCGCCGGCGCGTGAAGTTCGCTCAACGGTGACGCCTGTAAATAGGCCTCATCACCGCTCACCTGACGCTTATAGCGCGAGTCGGAACTACAGGCCGCGAGGAGTAGAACCAGCGAAACACCCGCAACCTTCGCCAGGCGCGACTTCTGTACTGAGTAAGCCATCAAATCTCCCTAAACTTTACAGCAAACCGGCATGCTTCAGCGCGGCGGTAACGGCTTCACGACCCTGGTCGGTGATAGGCGTCATCGGCAAGCGCAGCGTATCGGTCGCCACAAGACCCAACGCCTTGCATCCCCATTTCACCGGGATAGGATTGGGTTCGACAAATAATTTTGTATGCAATGGCATCAGACGCTGGTTAATCGCCCGGGCTTCGGCAAATTGACCCGCCAGCGCCAGACGGCACATGTCGGCCATTTCGCGCGCCGCCACGTTGGCGGTAACGGAAATCACGCCCACGCCGCCGAGCTGCATAAAGTCCATACCGGTCGCATCGTCACCGCTCAGCAGAATAAAGTCGTCTGAAACCAGCTCTTTGATCTGGTGAACACGACTTAAGTTCCCTGTTGCTTCCTTAATACCGACAATATTTTTAATTTGCGCCAGACGGCCAACGGTTTCCGGCAGCATATCGCAACCGGTACGGGACGGCACATTATACAGAATTTGCGGCAGGTCAGTATGTTCGGCGATAGCTTTAAAGTGCTGGAACAGGCCTTCCTGGGTCGGACGGTTATAATAAGGAGTGACCGTCAGGCAGCCGACAACGCCGCTGTCGTTAAAACGTTTGGTCAGGCTAATCGCCTCTGCGGTTGCATTGGCTCCCGTTCCCGCGATAACCGGGATACGCCCGTCAGCCAGTTCCAGCGTCATCATCACCACGTCGCCATGCTCTTCATGGCTCAGCGTTGCGGATTCACCGGTAGTCCCTACCGAAACGATCGCCGAGGTTCCGTTGGCGACATGGTAATCAATCAGTTTTTTCAGGCTTGTCCGGCAGACATTACCGTTTTCATCCATCGGCGTGACAAGCGCTACAATACTTCCCGTGAACATGGGCCATCCTCAGAGCAGAAGTGCGACAAGATTCTCAATGTTACGTTTGGAGCTGCAATAAAAGCAAGAGACCCGACGCCATCAGGGATGTTGTATGGCGGTTTTTTTTATGCTTTCCTAATGTTACCTCACCTTTTTAAAGGAAGAACAGGTTTGACAGCCTCATTACAACACTATCTGGTTATTACCGCCCTGGGGGCTGACCGTCCCGGCATCGTGAATACGATCACTCGCCACGTCAGCAGCTGCGGTTGTAATATCGAAGACAGCCGGCTGGCCATGCTCGGTGATGAGTTTACGTTTATCATGCTGCTTTCCGGTTCGTGGAATGCGATTAACCTGATCGAATCAACCCTGCCGCTGAAAGGCGCGGAGCTGGAGCTGTTGATCGTGATGAAACGCACCACCGCGCGCCCGCCGCAGGCCATGCCAAACACCGTCTGGGTCCAGGTTGAGGTGCCGGACTCACCGCATATCATCGAGCGCTTCACTGCCCTGTGCGATACATGGAATATGAATATCGCGGAACTGGTGTCCCGCACGCAGCCGGGAGACGGCGATTCCGCGCAGCTTTTTATCCAGATAACGGCTCACAGCCCTGCGACGCAAAATGCAGCAAATATCGAACAAGCGTTCAAAGCCCTATGTACAGAACTCAATGCACAAGGCAGTATTAACATCGTTAATTATTCACAGCATGATGAACAGGATGGAGTTTAACCCATGACCCCACTGAAAGCCGGTGATCTTGCACCGAAATTTAGCTTACCGGACCAGGACGGCGAGGAAGTAAATTTAACCGACTTCCAGGGACAGCGTGTCCTGGTTTATTTTTACCCGAAAGCCATGACCCCGGGCTGCACCGTCCAGGCGTGCGGCTTGCGCGATAATATGGACGACCTGAAAAAAGCCGGTGTGGAAGTGCTGGGCATCAGCACCGATAAACCGGAAAAGCTCTCCCGTTTCGCCGAAAAAGAGCTGCTGAACTTTACGCTGCTGTCTGATGAAAACCATCAGGTTTGCGAGCAGTTTGGCGTCTGGGGCGAAAAATCTTTTATGGGGAAAACCTACGACGGGATCCACCGTATCAGCTTCCTCGTCGATGCCGATGGCAAAATCGAACACGTCTTTGATGACTTCAAAACCAGTAATCACCACGACGTGGTGTTGAACTGGCTGAAAGAAAACGCCTGATGCAAAGCAAGACGCCGGGGGAGAGAACCTCGCCCGGCGTCTTTTTTTATCCTCAATGCCTTAGTCGTCGTCGACGACCAGGCCATCCGGCCAGGCATGCACCACCGCTTTAATTAACGTGGCCAGCGGAATGGCGAAGAAGACGCCCCAGAATCCCCACAAACCGCCAAAGATCACCACCGACAGGATAATCACCAGCGGGTGCAGATTCACCGCTTCCGAGAACAGCACCGGTACCAGCAGGTTACCGTCCAGTCCCTGAATAATCAGATAGACCGCGAACAGACTCCAGAACTCGGTGCCTGCGCCAAACTGAAACAGCGCCACCCCTACCACCGGAATGGTCACCACAAACGCGCCGATATAGGGGATCAGCACCGAGAAGCCCACCAGCACCGCCAACAGCAGCGAGTAGTTGAGGCCGAAAAGGATAAAGCCTATCCAGGTGGCGACGCTGACGACAATCATCTCCAGCACCTTACCGCGAATGTAGTTGGTGATTTGCTGGTTCATCTCCTTCCACACCTGCCCGGCCAGACCGCGGTTTCGCGGCAGCACGCGGCGTACCGCGTTGAGCATCTGCTCTTTATCCTTCAGCAGGAAGAAGACCATCAGCGGCACCAGCACCAGATAGACCGCCAGCGTGAGCAGCCCCACCAGCGAGGCGAGAGAATACTTGACCACCGAGTCGCCCACCGTCAGCATCCGGGTACGCATATTTTCCGCCATCGCGTCGATGATGCCGGCATCCATCAACGCCGGATAGCGCCGCGGCAGCGTGGCGGCGAAATCAGAGAGCTTGTTAAGCATGCCCGGCATATCGCGGATAAGGTAGATCCCCTGCTGCCAGGCCACCGGCAGCACCACAAAGGCCAGCAAGAGCAGAATACCCACAAAGAGGATTAGCACCAGCGAGGTCGCCCAGGTGCGCGACAGGCCGATGCGCTCCAGGCGAACGGTCGGCCACTCCAGTAGATAGGCCAGCACGATAGCCACCAGTAACGGGGCCAGCAGGCCGCTGAAAAAGAACATGATGCCGAAACCGGCAAGCAAAATAACCAGCAGCGCTATCGCCTCAGGGTCGCTGAATCGACGGCGGTACCACTGCATTAACATCTCGAGCATAAAACCTTCCCTGAAGCGCAACGCGGCGACAAACGGGGGAATTGTATCGAAATGTCACAAAAAAGACTTCGCTTTTTGATGCGCAGCAGACAAACCCGTCTCCGCCGTGAAGAACCTATTTTCAATGCGTCTAACGCCAGCTAAACTCGCTGGGATGCGGCCAGGGAACATTGCGTCGCACAATCGGTCAAACTGGCACATCCACATTACAGGACAGAGGTTATGTTCAGGCAGTTGAAGAAAACGCTGGTGGCGACCATGATCGCGTCGCTGACGCTGGGTTCGTTAGGCCCTGCTTTTGCTGACTCCGCAGATACCCTGCCGGACATGGGGACCTCCGCAGGAAGCACGTTATCGATTGGTCAGGAAATGCAGATGGGGGATTACTACGTCCGCCAGCTGCGCGGCAGCGCGCCGCTGATCAACGACCCTCTGCTGGTGCAATATATCAACGGGCTGGGCATGCGTCTGGTCTCGCATGCGAATTCGGTGCGCACCCCGTTCCACTTCTATTTGATTAATAACGACCAAATTAACGCCTTCGCCTTCTTCGGCGGCAATGTGGTCCTCCACTCCGCCCTGTTCCGCTACTCCGATAACGAGAGCGAACTGGCCTCTGTCATGGCGCACGAAATTTCCCACGTTACGCAGCGGCATCTCGCCCGCGCAATGGAAGATCAGAAACGCAATGCGCCGCTGACCTGGGTCGGCGCGCTGGGTTCAATTCTGCTGGCGATGGCCAGCCCGCAGGCCGGGATGGCGGCGCTGACCGGGACGCTGGCCGGCACCCAACAGGGCATGATCAGCTTCACCCGTCAGAACGAAGAAGAGGCCGACCGAATCGGTATTCAGGTTCTGCAACGCTCAGGATTCGACCCGCAGGCCATGCCGATGTTTATGGGTAAACTGCTTGATGAGTCGCGCTACTCAACGCGGCCGCCGGAAATGCTGCTCACCCACCCCCTGCCGGAAAGCCGGCTTGCCGATGCCCGTAACCGCGCCAACCAGATGCGCCCGGTTGTCGTGCAGTCCTCAGCGGACTTCTATCTGGCGAAGGCGCGTACCCTCGGAATGTACACCAACGGCGACAATAAGCTAGGCACCGATCTGCTCAACGCCTGGGATAAAGGCAATATCCGCCAGCAGCATGCCGCGCAGTATGGCCGCGCCCTGCTGGCGATGGAAAGCAACAACTTTGACCAGGCGCGCAAAACGCTGCAGCCGCTGCTCAGCGCCGATCCGCAAAATCCCTGGTATCTCGATCTGGCCACCGATATCGACCTCGGACAGAAGAAAACCGGCGACGCCATCAACCGTCTTAAAAACGCTCGTGAACTGCGCACCAATCCGGTGCTGCAGTTGAACCTGGCCAACGCCCTCCTGCAGGGCGGACAGCCCGGGGAAGCGGCGACCATCCTGAATCGTTATACCTTTACCTATAAAGAGGATGGCAACGGCTGGGACCTGCTGGCGCAGGCGGAAGGCGCCCTGGGCAATCGCGACCAGGAGCTGGCGGCGCGGGCAGAAAGCATGGCGCTGGTCGGCCAGCTGGAACAGGCGATTTCTCTGCTCAGCAGCGCCAGCTCGCAAGTGAAACTCGGTAGTCTGCAGCAGGCCCGCTACGATGCCCGCATCGACCAGCTACGTGAGCTACAGGCCCGCTTCCGCCCCTACCAAAAAATGTAAGGAGACCCCATGACCGACGCGGTAAAAATTTACCATAACCCACGCTGCTCGAAGAGCCGCGAAACGCTGAGCCTGTTGAAGAGCCACGGCATCGATCCTGAGATGGTGCTTTATCTTGAGACGCCACCGGATGCCGGGACGCTGCGTCAACTGCTGCAGCTGCTGGGTATGGAGAGCCCCCGCGAACTCATGCGCCAGAAAGAGGATCTGTATAAATCGCTCAATCTTGCCGACCCGGCGCTCAGCGACGCCGCGCTGATACAGGCGATGGTCGACAACCCTAAGCTCATCGAACGCCCAATTGTCGTCAGCCGCGGCCAGGCGCGTATTGGCCGACCGCCGGAGCAGGTCCTTGAGATCGTGAGCTAAGCCACCCGCGCCGCGCTTACGCGGCGCTTTTTTTACGTAGCTGATTCCAGATCTTCCACGCCAATCCCTCCCGCCCGTCTTGCAGTGCTACTGTTCATCTAACGCTCAATCCACTGGACGGATGAACATGAAAAAACCAACCTCAACGCCTCACGATGCCGTATTTAAGACCTATCTCTCCCACCCTGATACCGCCCGCGATTTTCTGCGGCTGTACCTGCCCGAGACGCTGCTTAAAGTGTGCGATCTGCGTACGCTGCATCTCGAGTCCGGGCATTTTGTCGAAGACGATCTGCGTCCCTTTTACGCCGACATTCTGTATTCCCTGAAAACCACGGCGGGAGACGGCTATATTTATGCGCTTATCGAACACCAGAGCACGCCCGACCGGCATATGGCCTTTCGTCTGATGCGCTACGCCATCGCCGCCATGCAGCGCCACCTTGATGCCGGCCACGATCGGCTGCCGCTGGTGATCCCTGTTCTCTTCTACCACGGTCTGGTAAGCCCCTACCCGTTCTCACTGCGCTGGCTCGATGAATTCGTCGCTCCGGAGCTGGCCGGCCACCTTTATCACGGGGCGTTTCCGCTGGCGGACATTACCGTCATTCCGGATGACGACATTGCCACCCACCAGCGCATGGCGACGCTGGAGTTACTGCAAAAACATATTCGACAACGCGATCTGGCGCAGCTCCTCGACAAACTGAGCGAATTATTATTGACTGGTCTGGCGACGGAATCGCAGGTACAAGCCCTGATGCACTATCTGGTGCAGGCAGGCAACGCGCGAGAGCCGATCAAGTTCATTCGCGAGCTGGCGTTACGTACGCCGCAGCACAAGGAGACGTTGATGACAATTGCGGAATATCTGGAACAGCAGGGTCTGGAGCGGGGCCTGGCGCAGGGACTGGCGCAGGGCCGTCAGGAAGGCCGGAAAGAAGAGGCGCAGCGTATCGCCGCCGCTATGCTACACAGTGGCCTGGCGCGCGACCTGGTCGCCCGGTTGACCGGGCTGACGGAGGAGGAACTGACTCCGCAGGCGGACTAGAGTTTAAGGATCTCTTTCACGAAGGGGATCGTCAGCTTGCGCTGAGCGGTAATCGAGGCATGATCCAGCTGATCGAGGGTCATAAATAGCGAGCGCATCTCGCGATCCAGCCGCTTCAGCAAGAAGCGGCACACGTCCTCCGGCATCTCAAAGCCGCGCAGTCTGGCGCGCAGCTGCAGGGCCTGCAGTTTGTCTTCATCCGACAGCGGCTGCAGCTTATAGATCTGCCCCCAGTCAAGCCGCGAGGCAAGATCCGGCAGACCAAGATTCAGTTGCCGCGGCGGCCGGTCGCCGGTGATCAGCAGCCGGGTTTTACCTGATTCCAGGATCCGGTTGTAGAGATTAAAGATGGCCATTTCCCAGGGCTCATCCCCGGCGACGCACTCGATGTTATCGATGCAGACCAGGGCCAGCTGTTCCATCCCCTCCAGCACCTCCGGCACAAACCAGGTGCGTTTATCCAGCGGCACGTAGCCCACGGCATCCCCGCGCTGGGAAAGCTCGGCGCAGGCGGCGTGTAACAGGTGGCTGCGACCCGCCCCTTCACGTGACCAGATATAAATATACCCGCTGTGTTCCTGGCGCAGTACGTTCTGGAGGGCAGCAAGTAGGGAAGGATTATCACCCGGCCAGAAACTCGCGAAGGTTTCGTCGTCAGGAAGATACAGTGGCAAAGAGAGCTGTGCCGGTGCGTTCAGATGGACCTCAACATAGGCTTACAGAAAAACGCGAAGAGTTTATCACAGATTTAGGTCAGGAGAGAACCGGGCGGGATCGCCGCCCGGTCAGGCGATCGTTATTTAACCTCTTCGCTATCCACAGCGTCGAGAACCACCTCTTCCGGACGCAGGACGCTGATAAGCTTGAAAATCAGGCTGAGCGCAATACCGACGATGGTGGCCAGCGCCATCCCTTTCAGCTCAGCGGCGCCGATGTGCACTTTGGCACCGCTGACGCCGATGATCAGGATCACGGAGGTGAGGATCAGATTCTGCGCTTTGCTGTAATCCACCTTCGATTCAATCAGTACGCGGATCCCCGAGGCGCCGATCACCCCGTACAGCAGCAGCGACACGCCGCCCATCACCGGCACCGGGATGATCTGGATCGCCGCCGCCAGTTTGCCGACGCAGGAGAGCAGAATCGCAATGATCGCCGCGCCGCCGATAACCCAGGTGCTGTAGACGCGGGTAATCGCCATCACGCCGATATTTTCCCCGTAGGTGGTGTTAGGCGTCGAGCCGAAGAACCCGGAAATGATCGTCGACAGGCCATTGGCAAACATCGAACGATGCAGGCCCGGGTCGCGGATCAGATCGCGTTTGACGATATTGGCCGTCACCACCAGGTGACCGACGTGCTCGGCAATCACCACCAGCGCAGCGGGCAGAATGGTGAAGATGGCGAACCATTCAAAACGCGGCGTGTAGAAGGTTGGCAGCGCGAACCAGTGCGCTTCGGCGATCGGGGTGGTATCAACCACGCCCATCACAAACGACAGCGCATAGCCCACCAGAACGCCAATCAGGATCGGGATAATCGCCAGGAAGCCGCGGAACAGGACCGAACCAAACACCGTCACCGCCAGGGTTACCATCGAGATAATAATGGTTTTGCTGTCCGGTGACTGGCCGTCGGCTGGCAGCAGCCCGGCCATATTGGCCGCCACGCCTGCCAGCTCCAGACCGATAACCGCCACGATGGCCCCCATCGCCGCCGGGGGGAACATCACATCCAGCCAGCCGGTACCGGCTTTTTTGACAATAAAGGAGACGAGGCAGAATAGCACGCCGCACATAATGAAACCGCCCAGCGCCACTTCATAGCCCAGCGGCAGCAGGAGCAGCACCGGAGAGATAAAGGCGAAACTCGATCCCAGATACGCCGGGATTTTGCCTTTACAGATAAAGAGGTACAGCAGCGTACCAATACCGTTGAACAGCAGCACGGTGGCCGGGTTGATGTGGAACAGGATTGGCACCAGCACCGTTGCGCCGAACATGGCAAACAGGTGCTGCAAACTAAGCGGGATAGTCTGTAAAAGCGGCGGTCTTTCACTCACCCCGATAGCACGGCGCGTCATAGTGTTTTCCTCTGAGATGGTTAGTTATGTGTGTTTTATTCAAAAAAAAGCCGACTCTCAAAGTCGGCTTATTTATCGTTATTCGATTATTTCGTACCAAAGATCTTGTCGCCGGCATCGCCGAGACCGGGAATGATGTACCCGTGCTCGTTCAGTCCCTTATCGACAGAGGCGGTATACAGCTCAACGTCCGGGTGCGCTTTCTCCAGCGCGGCAATCCCTTCCGGCGCCGCCACCAGCACCAGCACCTTGATGCTGGTGCAGCCGGCGTTTTTCAGCAGATCGATAGTGGCGATCATCGACCCACCGGTGGCCAGCATCGGGTCAACCACCAGCGCCATACGCTCATCGATGTTGGACACCAGCTTCTGGAAGTAAGGTACCGGCTCAAGGGTTTCTTCATTGCGATAAATACCCACCACGCTGATACGCGCGCTTGGCACGTGCTCAAGCACCCCTTCCATCATGCCGAGGCCTGCGCGCAGGATAGGCACGACGGTAATTTTCTTGCCCTTGATCTGCTCAACTTCCACCGGGCCGTTCCAGCCTTCGATGGTCACTTTCTCGGTTGCCAGATCGGCGGTGGCTTCATAAGTCAGTAAGCTGCCCACTTCTGAGGCGAGTTCACGGAAGCGTTTGGTGCTGATGTCGTGCTCGCGCATCAGGCCCAGCTTGTGTTTGACGAGTGGGTGTTTGACTTCCACAATCTTCATTCTCTTTCTCCTCTGAGGGGCAGCCACAAAAAAAATCGCGGGATTATACCGCTTTTTTCGGATTAGGCCATACCCATCTTGCTTGACGTATATCAAGCAAAGTGATTTAGAGACAAAAAAACCGGAGACGAGGCTCCGGTTTTAGCGCGGGGTTCTGCCGGGCGGCGCTAACGCTTACCCGGACTGGAAACCACGCAGGCTCGATAAGCGCAGCGCCATCGGGAAATTATAGCTGCTCCCCGTTGCTGGCAATCACCTTCTTATACCAGTCGAACGACTTCTTCTTACTGCGGTCCAGCGTGCCGTTGCCTTCATTATCTTTATCCACGTAGATAAAGCCGTAGCGTTTTTTCATCTCCCCCGTGCCGGCGGAAACCAGATCGATACAGCCCCACGGGGTATAGCCCATCAGGTCAACACCATCTTCGACCACCGCCTTTTTCATCTCCGCGATATGGGCGGAGAGATAATCAATACGGTACTGGTCATCCACGCTGCCGTCCGCTTCACGAACATCGATCGCGCCAAAACCGTTTTCGACAATAAACAGCGGTAGCTGATAGTGATCCCAGAACCAGTTCAGCGAATAGCGCAGGCCGACCGGATCTATCTGCCAGCCCCAGTCCGACTTTTTCACGTACGGGTTGGAGACCAGGCTGGTGGTTTCATCATAATCGAGCAATGGGTTGTCTTCGGTGGCTTTGGTGGCGAAGGACATATAGTAGCTAAAGCCGATGTAGTCGACACAGCCTTCGGTTAACGCCTGACGATCGGCTTCGGTCATGTCCAGGCTAAAGCCGCGACGGGCAAAATAGTTGAGCAGATGCTGCGGATAGCGGCCGCGCACGTGGACGTCGGTGAACCAGTACCGGCGGTGCATGGCGTTCATCGCCATCATCATATCGTCCGGCGCGCAGGTCAGCGGATAGATGGGACACATGGCGATCATGCAGCCTATCTGCAGAGCAGGGTTGATCTCGCGCGCCGCTTTCACCGCCAGGGCGCTGGCCACCAGCTCATAATGTGCGGCCTGGTACATCACCGGTTCCCGATCTTCACCCGGCACATACTTCAGACCGGAGTTGGTGAAGGGGGCAAAGTCCTCATGGTAGTTGGCCTGGTTGTTGATCTCGTTGAAGGTCATCCAGTACTTCACTTTATGCTGGTAGCGGGTGAAGACGACCCTGGCGAAGCGCACGAAAAAGTCGATCAGCTTGCGGTTACGCCAGCCGCCGTACTCGGTGACCAGGTGATAGGGCATTTCAAAATGCGACAGCGTAATGACCGGTTCAATACCGTGTTTCAGACATTCGTCGAACAGATCGTCATAAAACTGCAGGCCAGCCTCGTTCGGCTCCTGTTCATCGCCCTGCGGGAAAATACGCGTCCAGGCAATCGAGGTGCGGAAACATTTAAAGCCCATTTCGGCAAACAGCGCCAGGTCCTGCGGGTAGCGATGATAAAAATCGATCGCCTCATGGTTCGGGTAGTTTTTCCCCGCTACCACGCCGTCGGTGATTTCCCGCGGCACCCCGTGGGCGCCGGCGGTCATGACATCCGCCACGCTGACCCCCTTGCCCCCCTCCTGCCAGCCGCCCTCTAACTGATGCGCCGCCACCGCGCCGCCCCACAGAAAACCTTCTTTAAATCCGGACATAATCTCTCCCTAAGGTCGATCGTCGCCAGGCGAACGATAGTGCTGATTGAAATGGTAAACCGCGCCAATCAGGCCGGCATCATTGCCGTGACTGACGGTATCGAGATAGTCGGCAATGCCGAACCAGGCCAGATGCTGGCGCAGCAGCGTCAGAAATCCAGGGCGTTCCACAATGCCGCCGCCGATAAAAATAGTCTGCGGATCGAAGATATTGACGAGGTTATAAAGGCCATGGCCCAGGCCATTGAAGAACTCGGCGACCAAACGCTGGCAAACCGGGTCGCCGGCGTCGTAGCGGTCAAAAATCATTTCACCAGTGACGCTATCCAGCGGCGCGCCAATATGTTCCGCATAGCGATGGCGAAGCACCCGCAGGGTGCAGTTTTCATTCATCGAGTAGCGACGGGGATCGCGTCCGCCAGGACGATCGGTAAGCATATAGCCGAACTCACCGGCGCGAAAACGCGCCCCGTGGTTCAACTGATGTTGGCAAAAAATCGCTCCACCGATGCCAGTGCCGATAGTGAGCACCAGAAAATTGGCCATTTCCGCCGCTTTGCCCTGCCAGCGCTCAGCCAGCAGCACACAGTTGGCGTCGTTTTCCACCGAGACCGGCAGCCCGGTTCGCGTCTCGAGCCACGATTTCATGGCGAAGTTGTCAAATCGACGGATAGCGCCGCCCATGGTGATAAAGCCGCTGTGCGGATCGACATAGCCCGGCGCGCTGATGGCTATACCTTCGCACGACGGGTGGGCCGCCAGCCACGACAAGATGGTCTGTAAGATATGATCGCCATCGCTGTCATTGATTGACTGCTTCGCGGTTTCCAGCAGCCTGCCGTCGCGGGTCATGACGCCCATCTTTAGCGCGGTGCCGCCGATATCAAATGCCGCAATCTTCATTCATCCCTCCCCTGTCGAGCATAATGCACCGGTGATCCACACGGCGGCCAACCACAGAAACCGGTTTCATTCGTATGATGAGGATTCCCTGGCACTGAGGCAAGCACAAGGCTGTACCCGGTTTCATTTTCGTGAGCAGTATCAAATTTGACCATCCGCCAACGGTTTTACGCCGTCTGTAAAGCAGGCTCGCAAACGTTTGCTTTCCCTGTTAGAATTGCGCCGATTTTTCTTGCTTACCGCAAACGCGTGGAGACTTCGCAGTGACCGACAAAACCTCTCTCAGCTATAAAGATGCCGGCGTGGATATTGATGCAGGCAACGCTCTCGTCGACCGTATTAAGGGCGTGGTGAAGAAAACCCGTCGCCCGGAAGTGATGGGTGGACTGGGCGGATTCGGCGCGCTGTGCGCACTGCCGCAGAAATACCGCGAGCCGGTACTGGTCTCCGGCACCGACGGCGTCGGTACCAAGCTGCGTCTGGCAATGGATCTGAAGCGTCACGACACCATCGGCATCGACCTGGTCGCCATGTGCGTGAACGACCTGGTGGTTCAGGGCGCTGAGCCGCTGTTTTTCCTTGATTATTACGCCACCGGTAAACTGGACGTCGATACCGCAGCCAGCGTCATCAACGGCATCGCCGAAGGCTGCCTGCAGTCCGGTTGCGCGCTGGTGGGCGGCGAGACCGCAGAGATGCCGGGGATGTACCACGGCGAAGATTACGACGTGGCGGGTTTTTGCGTCGGGGTGGTGGAAAAATCAGAAATCATCGACGGAAGTAAAGTCGCTGACGGCGACGTGCTGGTGGCGCTGGCCTCCAGTGGCCCGCACTCTAACGGCTATTCGCTGGTGCGTAAGATTATTGAAGTTAGCGGCGTTGACCCGCAGACTACCGACCTTGACGGCAAACCGCTGGCCGACCATCTGCTGGCGCCGACCCGCATCTATGTGAAATCGGTTCTCGACCTGATTGCCAGCGTTGACGTCCACGCCATCGCCCATCTGACCGGCGGCGGCTTCTGGGAAAACATCCCGCGCGTGCTGCCGGACAACACCCAGGCGGTGATTGATGAGTCTTCCTGGCAGTGGCCGTCCGTCTTCAACTGGCTGCAAACCGCCGGTAACGTCAGCCAGCATGAGATGTACCGTACCTTTAACTGCGGCGTGGGGATGGTTATCGCCCTGCCGGCTGCAGAAGCAGACAAGGCCATTGCCCTGCTGAACGAGAAAGGTGAAAACGCATGGAAAATCGGGTATATCAAAGCCTCCGATTCCGAACAGCGTGTGGTCATTGCATGAAAAACATTGTGGTGCTGATTTCCGGTAGCGGCAGTAATTTGCAGGCGATCATCGACGCCTGCGGCCGGAAACAGATAAACGGCACCCTGCGTGCGGTATTCAGTAACAAGGCCGATGCGTTCGGCCTTGAGCGCGCGCGCGCGGCCGGGATCCCGGCCCACGCGCTGGCGCAAAGTCAGTTTGCCGACCGGGAAGCGTTCGATCGTCAGCTGATGCATGAAATTGACGCCTACGCCCCGGATCTGGTGGTGCTGGCGGGCTATATGCGTATCCTGAGCCCCGCCTTCGTCAGCCACTATCAGGGACGTCTGCTGAACATCCACCCTTCGTTACTGCCGAAGTATCCTGGCCTGCATACCCATCGCCAGGTGCTAGAAAACGGTGACGAGGAGCATGGGACCTCGGTGCACTTCGTCACCGACGAGCTGGACGGCGGTCCGGTTATCCTGCAGGCCAAAGTGCCGGTCTTTGCTGGCGACAGCGAAGAAGAGGTCACGGCGCGGGTTCAGACCCAGGAACATGCCATTTATCCGCTGGTGATAAGCTGGTTCGTTGAGGGACGTCTGCGCATGGAGGGCAACCACGCCTGGCTGGATGAACGACAGCTTCCCCCCCAGGGCTATGCCGCTGAAGAATGAACAACAGCCCCGCCTTTCGCCATCGCGGGGCTTTTTTTTAATTAAAATTGTTTATTAATCAAACATCTCACAGAAATAATTCTTCTTACTGTCATATAGTTGTGACACAGTAAATCGCTATGCAGAAAAATTCGTCATAATAGTCTACGTCCTGTGAGTAAAACGGAGTGTGAGCGGTAATGGGCCAGGAAAAGCTATACATCGAAAAAGAACTCAGCTGGTTGTCTTTTAACGAGCGCGTGCTGCAGGAAGCGGCGGACAAGAGTAACCCGCTGATTGAGCGCATGCGCTTCTTAGGGATCTACTCCAACAACCTTGATGAGTTTTACAAAGTGCGCTTCGCTGAGCTTAAGCGCCGGATTATTATCAGTGAAGAACAAGGCAGTACCGCCCATTCTCGCCACCTGTTAGGCAAAATCCAGGCCCGCGTGCTGAAGGCCGATCAGGAATTCGATAGTCTGTATAACGAACTGCTGCTGGAGATGGCGCGCAACCAGATCTTCCTGATCAATGAGCGTCAGCTGTCCGTCAATCAGCAGGCCTGGCTGCGCAACTACTTTAAACAGTATTTGCGCCAGCATATCTCGCCGATCCTGATTAACCGCGAAACGGACCTCGTGCAGTTTCTGAAAGATGATTACACCTATCTGGCGGTGGAGATTATCCGCGGGGAAAACATCAACTATGCCCTGCTGGAAATTCCGTCGGATAAGGTCCCGCGCTTCGTAAACCTGCCGCCGGAAGCGCCTCGTCGCCGTAAACCAATGATCCTGCTGGATAACATTCTGCGCTATTGCCTGGACGACATCTTTAAAGGCTTCTTTGATTACGATGCGCTGAACGCCTACTCGATGAAAATGACCCGTGACGCCGAGTACGATCTGGTGCATGAGATGGAGTCGAGCCTGATGGAGCTGATGTCCTCCAGCCTGAAACAGCGCCTGACCGCCGAGCCGGTTCGCTTCGTCTACCAGCGCGATATGCCGGACGCGATGGTCGAAATGCTGCGCGATAAGCTCTCCATCTCCAACTATGACTCAATGCTGCCGGGCGGCCGCTATCACAACTTTAAAGACTTTATCGGCTTCCCGAACGTGGGTAAGGCCAATCTGGTCAATAAACCTATGCCGCGCCTGCGTCATCTGTGGTTTGATAAATTCCGCAACGGCTTCGACGCCATTCGCGAACGCGATGTGCTGCTCTACTACCCCTATCATACTTTTGAGCATGTGCTGGAGCTGCTTCGCCAGGCCTCGTTCGACCCCAGCGTACTGGCGATCAAAATCAACATCTACCGCGTGGCCAAGGATTCGCGCATCATCGACGCGATGATCCACGCCGCCCACAACGGTAAAAAAGTCACCGTGGTGGTGGAGCTGCAGGCGCGTTTTGACGAAGAGGCCAACATTCACTGGGCGAAGCGCCTGACGGAAGCGGGCGTTCACGTGATCTTCTCCGCGCCGGGCCTGAAGATCCACGCCAAGCTGTTCCTTATCTCGCGTAAAGAAGGCGATGAGGTGGTGCGCTACGCCCACATCGGCACCGGTAACTTCAACGAGAAGACCGCGCGGATCTATACCGACTATTCGCTGTTAACCGCCGATGCGCGCATTACCAATGAAGTCCGCCGGGTGTTTAACTTTATTGAAAACCCCTACCGCCCGGTCAGCTTCGATTACCTGCTGGTGTCGCCGCAGAACTCGCGTCGTCTGCTGTATGAGATGATCGACCGCGAGATCGCCAATGCGCAGAACGGGCAGCCGTCCGGTATTACCCTGAAGCTGAACAACCTGGTGGACAAAGGGCTGGTGGACAGACTGTATGCCGCCTCCAGCTCCGGCGTGCCGGTCAACCTGTTGATCCGCGGCATGTGCTCGCTGATCCCCGGTCTGGAAGGCATCAGCGAAAATATTCGCGTCATCAGCATTGTGGACCGTTTCCTCGAGCACGACCGGGTCTACTGTTTTGAAAACGGTGGCGATAAGCAGGTCTGGCTCTCCTCTGCCGACTGGATGACGCGTAATATCGATTATCGTATCGAAGTTGCCGCCCCGCTGCTCGACCCGCGCCTGAAACAGCGGGTGCTGGATATTTTTGATATCCTGTTCAACGATACGGTAAAAGCGCGCTATCTTGATAAAGAACTGAGTAATCGCTATGTGCCGCGCGGCAATCGCCGTAAAGTGCGCGCTCAGATGGCGATTTACGATTATCTCAAATCACTCGAACAACCCGACTAACCTATGCCAATAAACGAAAAAACCCCTCGACCGCAGGAGTTCGCTGCGGTTGACCTTGGTTCGAACAGTTTTCATATGGTGATCGCCCGTGTCGTCGACGGCGCCATGCAGATCATCGGACGCCTGAAACAGCGCGTACATCTGGCCGATGGCCTCGATGAAAACTCGGTGTTGAGCGAAGAAGCCATGACCCGCGGGCTGAACTGCCTGTCGCTGTTTGCCGAACGCCTGCAGGGATTTTCTCCCTCCAGCGTCTGCATCGTCGGGACGCATACGCTGCGTCAAGCGACCAATGCGGCGGAGTTTCTTAAACGCGCGGAAAAAGTGATCCCCTACCCGATCGAGATCATTTCCGGTAATGAAGAAGCGCGCCTGATATTTATGGGCGTGGAGCACACGCAGCCGGAGCGCGGCCGTAAGCTGGTGATTGATATCGGCGGCGGTTCGACTGAGCTGGTCATCGGTGAAGATTTTGAGCCCCGCCTGGTGGAAAGCCGCCGCATGGGGTGCGTGAGTTTCTCCCAGGCCTACTTCCCGGGCGGGACGATCAATAAGGAAAATTTTCAGCGCGCTCGCCTGGCGGCGGTGCAAAAGCTGGAAACCCTGGCCTGGCAGTTCCGTATTCAGGGCTGGACCGTGGCGCTGGGCGCCTCCGGCACCATTAAAGCCGCCCAGGAAGTGCTGGTGGCTATGGGCGAGAAGGACGGGTTTATTACGCCGGAACGCCTCGAAATGCTGGTCAGTGAGCTGCTGAAACATAAAAACTTCGACGCGCTCAGCCTGCCCGGCCTCTCGGAAGACCGTAAAGCGGTCTTTGCCCCGGGGCTGGCGATTCTGTGCGGCGTGTTTGACGCGTTAGCCATTAAAGAGCTTCGTCTGTCTGATGGCGCGCTGCGTGAAGGCGTGCTGTACGAAATGGAAGGCCGTTTCCGCCACCAGGATATTCGTAGCCGCACGGCGCAGAGTCTGGCGAATCAGTACAACATCGATCGCGAACAGGCGCGCCGGGTGCTGGAAACCACCACCCTTATGCTGGAGCAGTGGCAGGAGCAGAATCCGAAGCTGGCCAATCCACACCTCGCGGCGCTATTGAAGTGGGCGGTGATGCTCCATGAGGTGGGCCTGAATATTAACCACAGCGGCATGCACCGCCACTCGGCCTACATTCTGCAGAACAGCGACCTGCCGGGCTTCAACCAGGAGCAGCAGATGCTGATGGCCACGCTGGTGCGCTATCATCGCAAAGCGATAAAACTCGACGACCTGCCGCGCTTTACGCTGTTCAGGAAAAAGCAGTTTCTGCCGCTGATCCAGCTGTTGCGCCTCGGCGTGCTGCTGAATAACCAGCGTCAGGCCACCACCACGCCGCCGACGCTACGGCTGCAGACGGAAGCTCACCACTGGACGCTGACCTTCCCGCACAACTGGTTTAGCCAGAATGCGCTGGTGCTGCTGGATCTGGAAAAAGAGCAGCAGTACTGGGAAGGTGTGCCGGAGTGGCTGCTGAAGATTGCGGAAGAAGAGCCAGACGCCTGATCGCCTCTGTGGATAGCATTCGAGCCGGGCCATCGCGCCCGGCTTTTTACCGCTTCAGGCGCTCATCCCCTCCGCCAGCTGCGCCAGAGGTACCGGAACGCCAATATCATAGCCCTGCATATAATCTATCCCCAGCGCGATGACCGCCTGGCGTATCTCCGGCGACTCGACATATTCGGCCACCACTTGCATGTTCTTCATCCGCGCCAGACGACAGATAGAGTCCACCACCTGGTAATCAAGACTGCTGGCGAGCAGATTGCGAATAAAGCTGCCGTCGATTTTAAGAATATCGACGTCCATCGTTTTTAACCGCGCATAGCTGGCGTAGCCGGTACCAAAATCATCGATCGCCACCCGGCAGCCCAGCGCCCGCAGACGCTCTAATGTCTGGCAAACCAGCTCGGGGTTGCTGAGCGCATAGTTTTCGGTCAGCTCGAAGATAATCTGCCATGGCTCAATGTTATAGGCCTGCAGCAGGTTTTCCACCTCCTCGGGAAACTGACTGCGGCTCAGCGAGACCGGAGAGAGGTTGATCGCCAGCCGCAGACCGGGCAGCGACCGCCGGTTGGCATCCATAAAGGCCAGGGTGTGCTCAATGACCCACTGATCCACGCGCGTGGACAGCCCAAACTCGTGCGCCACCGGCAGGAACTCGTTTGGCCCCGTCAGCTCCCCCGACTCCCCTTTCATCCTCAACAACACTTCATGGTAGTTGTCGCCGCGAATGCCCTGGATAGGTTGTGCCATCAGGACAAAATGGTCTTGCTCCAGCGCCTTGAGGATGCGGTTCATCATCACCACTTTGTCTTTCAGATCCTGCTGGACATGCCCGGCGCCGCGGCGCTGCAAATTCTCCGGATGGCCGCTGGCCAGCGACATGTCGGCAATCGTGTTCAGCTCGCCAAGCAGCAAATACAGATGCTTCACCGGCGAGCGGACGTTGCAATAGCTCATGCCGATCCTCGGCTGCAGGGGGACCCCGTCCCAGTGAAAACGGAACTGTCGCAGGGAGCGCTCAATTAAGTGAATGCGCGCCTGGTGCCCTTCGCTGTTGAGACGAAACACTAAATCGTGACCGGCAAGATGATATACCGCTTCGTTCGGCTGCAGCAGCGCACGCAGGTGATTCGCCAGCATTTGCTTATACTGAATGCGCAACAGCACCCCATAGTGGCGGCCCAGCAGCTCAAGCTCAGGAATACGCAAAAAACAGAGCGTCGACCAGCTCGCGCCGTTCAGCGCCCGGCTCAGCGCCCGCAGATTCGGCATATGTACCACCGGGTCGAGGAAGGCCATCTGTCGGACGCGGGCGTAGATCAGCCGCTGCTGTGTCGCCAGCATCGCCGTATAGGCGACAATAAACGAGAACACCAGATAGCTTGACGAGGTGATCGCCAGCTGAGTGTTATAACTTGGATAAATGGGTAAATAACGGTAATGAAAATGGATCACGGCGATCAGTACCGGCGTCCAGATCAGCGAGATAAAGCGATAGCCAAAACGCATCGCCCCCCACAGCATCACCGGCATCAGTAAGGATAATGTATAATTTGTACTGAATATAGTGCTGCTATCATTAAGCGGCATCAATAATAGCCCCAGCAGCAGGATTAATATCGCCACCCAGCTGATGATTTCAATTTTTTTTATTTTTGGATCAATTTGTAAGCGAACCTGAGAAATAAATCCGCGTAAATAAAAAGGGTTACGAATTACCCGCAGCAGTAAATAACATAAGGGCACGCCGGTCAGGCACCCTACCATCAGCGCCTGAAAGGTGATTAACGACCGTAAACTAAACGGCGAGACGCCGGTCATCTCCGTTGTGCGCGGATGCAGCCCCAGAAACTCGGCGATCTGCGACAGAATCAGAAAAATGACCGATGGGAGCAGCATTTGCCAGAACAAACGATGCGGCATCAGTTTGACGTTACCGTGCGATACCTGTTGCCGTTGAGGAACAAAGATGCGGTATCCGCCCCAGCAGAGTACGCAGGGGATCAGAAAATGGAACAGTACGCCAAAGGCCTGTTCCGGCGTCATGCCCCGGGCCAGCGTAAGCAGCAGGCCAACGATAATACCGGGGATCGCCGCCCAGCCGAAAAACATCATCAGGCTGAGCACCAGCGCCAGGGGAAGATAATAAAGATAAACCATGTGACCATTCAGCACGGTATATGTATTCATCCCTCTGGCAAGGGGTAATAACAGCACAGGCAGGAGAAGCGGTAAGGCCCACCATTTGTCGCGATATTGTTGATAGTATTTTAATAAATTCATAGGTGCTCTACAGAGAGCCTCTGCTCCTGCGAGGCATATTCAGGCAGGCATCCAACCACCCCATGCTGACCGCATAAGTAATTACGATACGGTAACGTCCGCTGATTTTAGTGGCCAAGAGAATGAGGCTGTTGATATAAATCAACAAATGCTGACACCAACATTAATAAAACTTATTTTTTCACCTTTCCCTGGCTAATAAAGTGAGCATGTAAATACGCCGATTATCTTATATAACATTAATTAATGTTTTCACTGCCGCACTTTTACATCTGCATCAATTGACCCCACCTCGTTCCTGTGCCTTAATACCCCCATCGCCCATCTTCGGGTATACTTCAAGGAACCTTTTGTGAGTCAGGCACCCAGTATGCGTAAACGACATCGATTTAACCGTCGCATGACCCGTATCGTACTACTTATCAGCTTTCTCTTCTTCTTTGGACGCTTTGTCTACTCCTCCATCGGCGCCTGGTACCATCACCAGGATAAAAAAGCGTCGCAGGAGTCAACGCTCACCGTCGAGCCCTCCGCCCGCGAGTAACCATTGATCCTGATGCCGGATGCGCCACCATCCGCAGGCAGAGACGCCGGTTCCGAGCACTCTCCCTGACGAGGCATGTTTTGCCGCTGGCGCTTTATAAGCGCACGGCCTGTAGCAGACGCAGCATTTCCGCCATTCCTTTGGTAATCACTTTATCCTGACGCATGACAACCGCCAGCTGACGGTACAGCGGCGGGGCCAGAGAATGTACCGTTAAGCCAAAGCGATCCTCCGCCTGCTCCACCGCCATGCGGGGCACAATACTGTAGCCCAGCCCGGCCCGCACCATGCGTTTGATCGCCTCGATGCTCCCCAGCTGCATCACCGGCGTGACCGCCAGGCCCGCCGAAAGGAACCAGCGGTCAATCAGATCTCGCGTGCCGCTGCCCGCCTCGAAGGCAATGAGCGGCAGCGCCTGCAGCTCCTCAGGGGTGCACACCGCCGGGATCCCCGCCTCGTGGCTGGGATGGATGACCACGAACTCCTCGTCCACCACTGCGGTCACCGCCAGACTGCGCCCCTGCTCGGGCAGCGTGACCAGCCCAAGATCGAGCCGGTTTTCCTCCACCGCCCGGACGATATCCAGCGTGTTGCCGGTGGTCACCCCCACCGTCAGCAACGGATGCTGCTGACGAAGATGCTGCAGCAGCGGAGGAAGAAGATGAATGCAGGCCGTCGCGCCGGTCCCCAGCGTCAACGAGCCATTAACTTCCTGACTAAATGCGCTGACCGACTGCACCGCGCTATTCACCGCCCGATCTATCTGCTCGCTGTGGGCCAGCAGCGCCATTCCCGCCGCCGTCGCCTTGATCCCGCGCCCGGTGCGCTCCAGCAGCCGAGTCTGTAAAAATTGCTCCAGCTGACGCACCTGCAGGCTGACGGCAGGCTGGGAGATCCCCAGCGCGTCGGCGGCGGCGGAGAAGCTGCCGCGCTGTACGACCAGCCGGAAGGTCGCCAGGTTTCCCAGATTCAGTGTTGTCATGCAAAGTTTCTCTTATACCGCGCATAAGGTGGCCGCTCTGCCAGAACAATAGCCTGCCGGGTATGCTCAGGACAACTCTCTTAACGGAATGAAAAACCATGGAAACACCGGCTATTCCCCAACGCCTTGCCTTCACCGCGGGCGCTCAGCAACTGATCAACTGGGGTATCTCTTTTTATATGCCCGGCACCTTTGCCGGGGCGATGTCGGCAGATACCGGCTGGTCATCCCCACAAATCTACTCAGGCCTGACGCTCGCCATGCTGGTGATGGCCACCCTCTCGCCGTTTGTCGCCCGGCTGCTGTCGCGTGCTGGCGGGCAACGCGTGGTGATGGCAGGCTCCCTGCTGCTCGCCGTCGGTTGTCTGCTTATGGCTGACGCACACTCGCTTGTCGCCTGGTACAGCGCCTGGCTGTTGACCGGCATCGGCATGCGTTTGTCGCTGTATGACGCGCTGTTTGCCGCGCTGGTTAATCTCTACGGCAAGCAGGCGCGACGGACGATCTCCCGCATAACCCTGACGGGTGGGCTGGCCTCGGTGGTGTTCTGGCCGCTGGGGGAGGCTCTGCTCGCGGCCATGAGCTGGCGGGAAGCACTGCTGATCTATGCCCTGTTCGGCTTGCTAAGCGCCGCGTTAACCCTGTCGCTACCCAATAAAACAGGCTTTATCGTCAATAAACCCGCCGCCCCTGCCGCGGTACGGGATCGGCGAAACGGCTGGCTGTACGCCGCGTTTATCGCGCTGATCACCTTTGTCTCTAATGGCACTTCCACCCATCTGCCGGAATTTATCATAAGCGTCGGTCTGCCGGTTGCCGTCGGCATGTTATGGGGCGTTGGACAGACTGGTGCACGGTTTCTGGAGGTGGTGGCCGGGGCGGGGCTCACCCCGCTTCGCCTGACGCTGCTTACCGCGCTGGCTATGCCGGTGTGCTTTATGCTCGGCCTGAGTAGCTCGCTTTTTCTCTGGTCAGCCGCCGGTTTTGTGCTGGGCTACGGGGCGATTAACGGGCTGGTGACCATCGTCAAAGCCACGCTGCCGCTGCAGTTGTTTGCCCCTGAAGCGTACGCCAGACGCACCGGGGTGCTGCTGATCCCGGCCCAGCTGATGGCGGCGGCCTCCCCGCTGGCCTATGCGTGGCTGAACCGGGCTTTAGGGACGATCGGGGCGATGTGGCTGTCGTGGGGGTTAACGCTGCTGATTGCCGTACTGGCGGTAGCTATCGTCAAGGGGCAGGCATCGCACCAGGCTGAGGGTATCCCTGCCCTTAGCGACTAGAGCACAAAGCCGCCGTCGATGGTCAGGCTTGTACCCGTCATGTAGCCGGACGATTCACCGGCAAGCCAGGCCGCCAGCGAGGCGATTTCGTCCGGTTCGCCCATACGCTGCAAGGGAATGCGCCCGACGATCTGCTCCGCCATTCCGGCAGTCATATCGGTGGCGATGGGCCCCGGCTGGATGTTGTTAATCGTGATGCGCCGTGGCGCCAGATCCAGCGCAAGGTTCTGCACCATTGAGGCGACAGCCGCTTTACTCATGGCATACACGCTACTGCCCACATGGCCGGTACGCACCGCGGTATTACTGCCGATGGTGATCACACGCCCCCCTTCCGCCATCGGCTTAACCGCCGCCTGAATGGCAAGGAAGACACCACGCACGTTGACGGCCAGGGTGGTATCCAGATCGTCCAGCGAATAGGCCTCAAGGGTACCGAGACGCAGCACGCCCGCATTTACCACCGCGACATCCAGCCTGCCGTAGTGCCGTAATGTCTTATCCACCGCGGCCTGGATAGCCCTGGGGTCTGCGCTGTCGGCTTCAATGGCTATCGCCTGACCGCCCCGTTGCTCAATCGTTGAGACCAGCGCCTGCGCCCGATCCGGGCGTGATACCCAGGTGATGGCAACCCGATAGCCCTCCTGCGCCAGTCGCGCCGCAATGGCCGCCCCGATACCGCGCGCGCCGCCGAAAATCAACGCTACCTTTTCGTGATTCATGATGGTCATTCTCCTGTTTGCTGTAGCACCCACCCGGGTGCCTCTGCAGACACCATGCCAGCAGATACAGCCCTTCGCATGCGCGGAATGTATCGCACTGTATCCACGCCGCCCTGCTTACGCAGCCATACAAAAAAGCCGCCCACAGCAAACAGACCCGATACATAAAAATGGTTTTATGAGGCTGTCGCCATTGATGACCCGATGAGGAGATACCCCGATGATACGTCCACATTTACTCTTCACGCTGTTCGAGCTGACATCAGGCTGCGCCTGGGCTGCACCGCTTAGCGGACTCAGCGCCGCGGATGTTAACGGCCCCGCCGCCGTTGCACCGCCCGAACAGCCCCAGCCACCGGCAACACTGATTGTGGATCCGCCGCTGGCGGGCCCGCTGAGTAAAGGTGCGGTCTTTATTCAATACCGCGCCGAGAACATGCGTATTGAACCGGTGTTCGGGCCCGAGGCGCTGAAAGTGGCGCCGCGCATCGGCCATATCCACGTCATCGTGGATGACAACCCCTGGCACTGGGCCGACGCCAGCGGCGAGCCGGTTATTCTGGTGGGCCTGCCTGCCGGTCATCACAAGGTGACCCTTATTCTCGCCGATCCAACCCATAAACCTGTTGATCGCAAGACCGTCGAATTCATCGTACCGCCGCATGCTGCGGTTATGCACTGAACGCCACCAGTCACTTATTTTTGAGGATCTTAACCATGAAAGCATTACTGATTGCTGTTCTGACCTTCTCCGCCGCAATGGCGTCTTCCGCTTTCGCTGCCCGGGAAATTAACCAGCCTCAGGGGTTGCAAAAAATTGGCACCGTTTCCGACAGCAGCGGCGCAACGTCGCTGGCGGATCTGGAGGCGAAACTGCAGGCCAAAGCCGTTAAAGCGGGCGCCGGTGCGTTTCGCATTACCTCCGCCGGGGGGAACAACACCCTGTCGGGCACCGCAGATATTTACCGTTGAGGCGTCACCATGAAAAAACAGTCTCTTCATACCTTCGCGGTGGGCCTGCTGCTGGCCGCCGCCAGCGGTACCGCACTGGCGAGTAGCAATAAAACCGTGGTGCTGGTGCACGGCGCTTTTGCCGACGGCAGCAGCTGGAACCAGGTGATCGACAGACTGCAACGCCAGCATACCGAGGTCATTGCCGTTCAGCTGCCGCTCAACTCGCTGAAAGAGGATGTCGCCGCAACCCAGCGCGCCATCGCCCGGGCCCACGGGGATGTGGTGCTGGTAGGCCACTCCTGGGGCGGGACGGTGATCAGCGAGGCGGGTAACGCTGCGCGGGTCAAATCGCTGGTTTACGTGGCGGCGTTTGCCCCGGACTCGGGCCAGTCGACGGCGGATCTGGCGGGGAGCTACCCTGCCCCACCGGGCAGCGCAGGTATTGCTAAAACCGCAGAGGGTTTTCTCTGGTTACCTGAAAAATCGGTACGCCAGGACTTTGCGCCAGATATTAAGGCTGCTGAGCAAAACAGGCTGATCGCCACCCAGGGCCCGATCCGCGCGGAGGCCTTTACCGAAAAGGTCACGCATGCGGCCTGGCATGATAAGCCGAGCTGGTATGTGGTCAGCAAGAATGACCGGATGATCAATCCGGATCTGGAGCGTTCGATGGCGAAGGCGATTGATGCGAAAACCACTGAGGTGGCGGCAAGCCATGTGTCGATGGTGAGCCAACCGGAGGAGATTGCCCGGGTGATTGAGCAAGCGGTGAAATGAGACAGGCAATAAAAAGCCCGCAGGATGCGGGCTTAAATCAAAAACGATTAACGGGCGGGCGTTATTCCCACTCGATCGTCGCCGGTGGCTTACCGCTGATGTCATACACCACGCGGGAAATACCGTTCACTTCATTGATGATGCGGTTGGAGACGCGGCCGAGGAAATCATACGGCAGGTGCGCCCAGTGCGCGGTCATGAAATCGATGGTTTCCACCGCACGCAGGGAAACAACCCAGTCGTACTTACGGCCATCGCCCATCACGCCGACGGAGCGAACCGGCAGGAACACGGTGAACGCCTGGCTCACTTTGTTGTACAGATCGGCTTTGTGCAGCTCTTCGATGAAGATAGCGTCGGCGCGACGCAGCAGGTCGCAGTACTCTTTCTTCACTTCGCCCAGCACGCGCACGCCGAGGCCCGGGCCCGGGAACGGGTGACGGTAGAGCATGTCGTACGGCAGGCCCAGTTCCAGGCCGATCTTACGCACTTCATCTTTGAACAGCTCGCGCAGCGGCTCAACCAGCCCCATCTTCATCTCTTTCGGCAGGCCGCCCACGTTGTGGTGAGATTTGATGACGTGCGCTTTACCGGTAGCGGAAGCGGCAGATTCGATAACGTCAGGGTAGATGGTGCCCTGCGCCAGCCACTTCACGTCTTCCAGCTTCAGCGCTTCTTCGTCGAACACTTCCACAAAGACGCGACCGATGATCTTACGTTTCGCTTCCGGATCGCTTTCACCCGCCAGGGCGTCGAGGAAGCGCTGCTCGCCTTCGACGTGAACAATGTTCAGGCCGAAGTGGTCGCCGAACATCTCCATCACCTGCTGGGCTTCGTTCAGACGCAGGAGACCGTTGTCCACGAATACGCAGGTCAGGTTTTTACCGATAGCGCGGTGCAGCAGCATCGCGGTTACGGAGGAGTCCACGCCACCGGACAGGCCGAGGATCACTTTGTCATCGCCAACCTGCTGGCGGATACGCTCAACGGCGTCGTCGATGATTTTCGCCGGGGTCCACAGGGCTTCGCACTGGCAGATGTCGCGCACGAAGCGCTCCAGCATACGCATCCCCTGACGGGTATGGGTCACTTCCGGGTGGAACTGCACGCCGTAGAAGCGTTTTTCTTCGTTGGCCATAATGGCGAACGGGCAGTTGTCGGTGCTGGCGACGGTGACGAAGTCAGACGGGATGGCGGTGACTTTGTCGCCGTGGCTCATCCACACGTCCAGCAACGGTTTGCCGTCCGCGGTCAGAGAGTCTTCGATACCGCGCACCAGCGCGCTGTCGTTAACCACTTCAACCTGCGCGTAGCCAAACTCACGCTCGTTAGAGCCTTCTACATGGCCGCCCAACTGCATCGCCATGGTCTGCATACCGTAGCAGACGCCAAATACCGGCACGCCGGCTTCGAACACATACTGCGGCGCGCGCGGGCTGTTCTCTTCGGTGGTGCTTTCCGGGCCGCCGGAAAGAATGATGCCGCTTGGATTAAATTCGCGGATCTGTGCTTCCGTGACATCCCATGCCCACAGCTCACAGTAGACGCCCAGCTCACGCACGCGACGCGCCACCAGCTGAGTATACTGTGACCCGAAGTCGAGAATGAGAATGCGATGTTTATGAATGTTTTCCGTCATTGACGCTAATTCCGAGGCAAGTGAAACAGAGTAAATAAATCGCCCGACGCAAGGTCGGGCGAAGAAATCAGGAGCCCAGACGGTAGTTCGGGGACTCTTTGGTGATGGTCACGTCGTGAACGTGGCTTTCCTGAATGCCCGCACCGCTGATGCGTACGAATTCAGCTTTGGTACGCAGCAGGTCAATGGTACCACAGCCGGTCAGACCCATACAGGAGCGCAGGCCGCCCATCTGCTGGTGAATGATCTCTTTCAGGCGGCCTTTATAGGCCACGCGGCCTTCGATACCTTCCGGCACCAGTTTGTCAGCGGCGTTATCGCTCTGGAAGTAGCGGTCAGAGGAGCCTTTCGACATCGCGCCGAGGGAGCCCATCCCGCGATAGGATTTGTAAGAGCGGCCCTGGTAGAGTTCGATTTCGCCCGGGGATTCTTCGGTACCGGCCAGCATGGAGCCGACCATCACTGCCGCCGCACCGGCCGCGATCGCTTTAGCGATGTCGCCGGAGAAACGGATACCGCCGTCGGCGATAACCGGAATACCGGTGCCTTCCAGCGCTTCCACCGCGTCGGAAACCGCGGTGATCTGCGGCACACCTACGCCGGTCACGATACGGGTCGTACAGATGGAGCCCGGGCCGATGCCCACTTTCACCGCGCTGCAACCGGCTTCCGCCAGCGCGCGCGCGCCTGCGCCAGTGGCGACGTTGCCGCCGATGATTTGCAGGTCCGGGTATTTCGCGCGCGTTTCACGAATACGTTGCAGAACGCCTTCGGAGTGGCCGTGAGAGGAGTCGATCAGCAGGACGTCAACGCCCGCAGCCACCAGCGCGTCAACGCGCTCTTCGTTGCCCGCGCCGGCGCCGACCGCAGCGCCTACGCGCAGACGGCCCTGCTCATCTTTACAGGCATTCGGTTTACGTTCCGCTTTCTGGAAGTCTTTTACGGTGATCATCCCGCGCAGGTGGAAGCTCTCATCCACAACCAGCGCCTTCTCAACGCGTTTTTCGTGCATCTTCGCAAAGACCACTTCACGGCTTTCGCCTTCACGAACGGTAACCAGACGCTCTTTCGGGGTCATGTAGACGCTGACCGGCTGGTTCAGATCGGTGACGAAACGCACGTCGCGGCCAGTGATGATGCCGACCAGCTCGTTCTCTTCGGTAACCACCGGGTAGCCGGCGAAGCCGTTACGCTCGGTCAGCTCTTTCACTTCACGCAGGGTGGTGGTCGGCAGAACGGTCTGCGGGTCGGTGACCACGCCGGACTCATGTTTCTTCACGCGGCGAACTTCTTCCGCCTGGCGCTCGATGGACATGTTTTTGTGAATAAAGCCGATGCCGCCTTCCTGTGCCAGGGCAATAGCCAGACGCGCTTCCGTTACGGTATCCATGGCTGCGGAGAGCATAGGAATATTCAGACGAATGGTTTTCGTCAGCTGAGTGCTGAGATCGGCTGTATTCGGCAGAACGGTAGAATGAGCGGGAACGAGGAGGACGTCGTCAAACGTCAGGGCTTCTTTAGCGATACGTAGCATGGGCAATATCTCGACCAGGGTGGATAAATATTGCCGTGGCATTATACAGAGCGTAACCGATTGCATCTACCCTTTTTTGCAAATAATACTTGCCATCCCCTCTGAGCGCGTTACTATCGACTGAATAACCTGCTGATTTAAAGTTTGATCTTGCTCACATGTTACCCTCTCAATCCCCCGCAATTTTTACCGTTAGCCGCCTCAATCAGACGGTGCGTCTGCTGCTTGAGCGCGAAATGGGCCAGGTCTGGATCAGCGGCGAGATCTCTAACTTCAGCCAGCCTTCTTCCGGCCACTGGTACTTCACCTTAAAAGACGATAACGCCCAGGTGCGCTGCGCGATGTTCCGCAACAGCAACCGTCGGGTCACGTTTCGCCCGCAGCATGGGCAGCAGGTGCTGGTTCGCGCCAACATCACCCTGTATGAGCCGCGCGGCGACTACCAGATTATCGTCGAAAGCATGCAGCCCGCCGGCGAAGGGTTGCTGCAGCAGAAGTATGAGCAGCTGAAAGCGCAGTTAACCGCGGAAGGGCTGTTCGATCAAAAACATAAGCAGGCGCTCCCCTCCCCCGCCCGCTGCGTCGGGGTCATCACCTCGAAAACCGGCGCCGCGCTGCACGATATTCTTCATGTCCTCAGACGCCGCGACCCCGGGCTGCCGGTGATCGTCTACCCGACCGCGGTCCAGGGTGACGATGCCCCCGGGCAGATTGTGCGCGCCATCGCGCTGGCGAACGCGCGTCAGGAGTGTGACGTGCTGATTGTCGGACGCGGCGGCGGTTCGCTGGAGGATCTGTGGAGTTTTAACGATGAGCGGGTGGCGCGCGCTATCTTCGCCAGCCAGATCCCTATCGTCAGCGCCGTCGGCCATGAAACCGACGTCACTATCGCTGATTTTGTTGCCGACCTGCGAGCGCCGACCCCTTCTGCCGCCGCGGAGATCGTCAGCCGTAATCAGCAGGAGCTGCTGCGCCAGCTGCAGGCCGGGCAGCAGCGGCTGGAGATGGCGATGGACTATTTCCTCGCCAGTCGCCAGCGCCGTTTTACCCAGTTGTTCCATCGTCTGCAGCAGCAGCACCCGCAGCTGCGGCTGGCCCGCCAGCAGACCGCACTGGAACGCCTGCGCCAGCGGATGCGCATCGCCATGGAATCGCAGCTTAAACGCGCCGAGCAGCGGCAAAAGCGCACTGTTCAGCGCCTGAATCACTATAACCCGCAGCCGCGTATCCACCGGACGCAATCGCGCGTCCAGCAGCTGGAATACCGGCTGGCGGAAACGATGCGTAGCCGCCTCAGCGAGCGGCGTGAACGGTTTGGTCACGCGGTGACCCATCTGGAGGCGGTGAGTCCCTTAGCCACCCTGGCGCGCGGCTATAGCGTCACTTCGGTGAGCGACGGCACGGTGTTGAAGCAGACAAAACAGGTCAAAACCGGCGATCTGCTCACCACCCGCCTGAAAGACGGCTGGGTCGAAAGTGAAGTGAGGCAGATTGCGCCGGTGAAAAAAACGCGGGCCAGAAAGCCATCGCCGCCTAAACCAGCGGAATAAACTCCACCCGTTTTTTCGAGATCAGGCCGTGCCCGTGCTGGCAAAAGTAATCCACCGCGCCGCACGCCTTCAGCACCTCCAGCGGCTGGTGGCATTCCGGGCAGCGCGCCTCAAGGGCAAATACCCTTTCGCACTGAGCGCAATGCGCGCTGCTGCCTTTGACATCTAACGGCGCGTGGCACAGAGGGCAATCAAGTTCCATAACCATTCCTTTCAACGTTTATCTGCACCTATTTTATCATGTTCCGGGTTTAATGAGGGCCGCGTAATTGCTGCTGCAACCTGAGCAACCATTCCACTTCCTCAAGCCGACGCCGCGTCAGCCCGGCCACGCTTTCGGGCGCCCGGGTAAACACATTCTCCGCGCCAAGGATCTGCTCATCGAGACAGTGCGCATAGATCGCTCCGGGCCGGGTCCAGCGCTGGATCCGCTCGCCGTCCTGTAGCGTCGCCACCTCGCCATCAGGGGCGCGATCGAGGGCAAGCAGTCGCCCGTCCCGCAGCCCTATCCGCATTCCCTTTTGCCCGCCCGCGGGACCGGCATATTTGTTAAGCCAGATATTCAGCGGGATATCGCCCAGGCATCCCTGCAGATGCGCCTCTCCCTCGGCAGTGACCGTATCCCCATGAGCAATATCTCGGCCGAGACGGTCTTTCGCCACCCGAACGGCGAGGTCCAGCGTCACATCGCCTCCGCAGCCGAGCAGCGTTTCCCGCAGCATCGCCAGGACATGGGTACCGATATCGAGGATCACGCCGTCAGGATGACGCAGCCGCCGGGTATCCAGTTCGCCGGTGGCGAAGTTAAGCGCGACCGGTTCTCCGGCAGCGTTAAAGCCGCTTGGCTCCTGCAAATAGCCTTCTATCCAGGCGATATCCTGCGCTGAAAGGTGCGGCGGCGGCAGGCCTCTGGCCCCCTCTTCCGCCTGCCACGGCGGAGCAAGAGCGTTCAGGGCTAACCCACGCGCCATCCAGTGGTCGAGGGCCAGCACCCGACCGGCCTCCCCCGCCGGCGCCAGCAGCGCCCGCAGCCGCGCGGCCTGCTCAAGGTTGGCCACTATCGGTTTCTCCACCACGATGCGGGGAATGGCGCTGGCTAACGCCCTCTCCAGCACGGGCAGGTGCTGGAGGGACGACGTGGTGATGAAGAGCGTATCCAGGGGTTTGGCCAGCAACGCCGACAGCGAACTGCAGCGCTGGATCCCCGGCAGCGCTCTGCTGCTGTCCAGGTCATAGCCCTGGCAGCTGTCAATACGGTATCCGAGGCGATGCAGCGCGGGTAAATAGGCGGTTTCCACCACCGCGCCGAGGCCGATAAATCCAATTTGCATGTTTAGTTCACCCCTGAGCCGCTCTGTTCCCGGCGAAGTATCGCGGGATTATGGCGGATGGTTTTGACATTTACCGGCATGTCGGCCACAAAAAAACCCGCCGAAGCGGGTTTAATGATTATTTGCTTTTCTTGATGTGCTTGATCAGGCGCTTACGTTTCCGCATCTGGTTCGGCGTCAGGGTGTTGCGCTTGTTGGCGAACGGGTTTTCCCCTTCCTTGAACTGGATACGGATTGGCGTACCCATCACGTCCAGGGATTTACGGAAATAGTTCATCAGATAGCGCTTGTAGGAATCCGGCAGATCCTTCACCTGGTTACCGTGGATCACCACGATAGGCGGGTTGTAGCCCCCGGCGTGGGCATATTTCAGCTTCACGCGACGGCCGCGAACCAGCGGTGGCTGATGATCTTCCGCCGCCATGTTCATGATCCGGGTGAGCATCGCGGTGCTTACGCGGCGGGTTGCGCTATCGTAGGCTTCACGTACCGATTCAAACAGGTTGCCGACGCCGCTGCCGTGCAGGGCGGAGATGAAGTGCACCCGGGCAAAGTCGATAAAGCCCAGACGATAGTCGAGGGTCTCTTTCACCTGCTCCTTCACTTCCTGGCTCAGGCCGTCCCATTTGTTGACGACGATCACCAGGGAGCGGCCGCTGTTGAGGATAAAGCCCAGCAGCGACAGATCCTGATCGGAGATGCCTTCGCGGGCATCAATCACCAGCAGCACGACGTTGGCGTCTTCAATCGCCTGCAGCGTCTTGATGACCGAGAATTTCTCCACCACGTCAGTAATTTTGCCGCGCTTGCGCACCCCGGCGGTATCGATGAGCACGTATTCGCGCTCGTCACGCTGCATCGGGATGTAAATGCTGTCGCGGGTGGTGCCCGGCATATCGTAGACCACCACGCGATCTTCGCCGAGGATGCGGTTGGTGAGCGTCGATTTACCGACGTTAGGACGTCCGACAATCGCCAGCTTGATCGGCAGATCCTGCGGATTGAAATCGTCTTCCGGCTCTTCTTCCGCTTCACCATTCTGCTCAGCTTCGAATTTTGCCCAGTATTCGGCGTCTTCATCCACTTCTTCCTGAGGATTAACCTCATCGACCCATGGCAGCAGGGCCTGCTCAAGCAGGCTGGTCACGCCGCGGCCGTGCGAAGCGGCAATAGGATAGATATCGCCCAGGCCGAGCGACCAGAAGTCCGCCATCGCCTGGTCGACGTCGATGCCGTCGGTTTTGTTAGCCACCAGGAAGGTGGGCTTTTCACGAGAGCGCAGGTGTTTAGCGATCGCGATGTCCGCCGGCATCAGGCCCGCGCGCGCATCGACCATAAACAGCACCACATCGGCCTCTTCGATTGCCAGCAGCGACTGCTCCGCCATCCGGGTTTCCACGCCCTCTTCCGTACCATCAATACCACCGGTATCGATACAGATGAATTCGCGGCCTTCGACTTCGGCCCGACCGTACTTACGGTCACGAGTCAGCCCCGGGAAATCCGCAACCAGCGCATCACGAGTGCGCGTCAGGCGGTTAAAGAGCGTGGATTTTCCAACGTTAGGGCGCCCGACAAGCGCGACCACAGGTATCATGTTAAATGCCTCATACAATCACTAAGCAACATCGTCATAACGACGTTTTTAAAAAAGTCAAAACGGCCCCTGTCTGCCAGGGGCCGTTTCTTAATCACTCACGACAGCGGTAATTAACGCGTAATCGCGTACAGCGTACCGTCTTTCGCCTGGATCAGCAGTCGACCATCGGCCACAACCGGGTCGGTCAGGAAACCGGAGCTGTCCACTTTCTGCTGCGCCACAAAATGGCCATCTTCCGGGTTCACCCAGTGCATATAGCCTTCGCTATCGCCGACCACCAGATTGCCATTATACAACACCGGCGCGGTCAGCAAACGGTGCAGCAGATCGCTTTGTGTCCACAGGGTCACGCCGCCATCGGTAGTCAGCGCCAGCAGGCGGTCATTCTGGTCAACCAGATAGATACGGTTGCCATCGACGATGAAATCATTCACCGAACCCAGCTCGCGTTTCCACATAATCTGGCCGCTGCGCAGATCCAGCGCGGTCAGGTTACCGTTGTAAGCCAGCGCATAGACAACGCCGTTGACGATAATCGGCGTGGTGTCGACGTCGCTCAGACGGTCGATTTCCGTCGGCCCGGTGGCCGTGGAAATACGCTGCTGCCAAATCATCTGCCCCTGCTGCATCAATACCGCGCTGACGCGGCCATTGTCGCCGCCCACGATCGCCGCGCCGTAGGCGGTGGCCGGAGCGGATTCGCCGCGCAGGGAGAGCGCAGGCATATCCAGGTTAACCGTCCACTTCACGGCGCCATCGGTCTCATTCAGCGCCTGCAGCTGGCCGTTACTGGTGTGGACCAGCACCATGCCATCGCTCACCACCGGGCGCGACAGCGCTTCGCCGGCGACGCGGGTTTGCCAGGCCACGGTACCATCGCTGGTATTCAGCGCATACAGCTGCGCTTTCTCACTGCCGATATAAACATGGCCGCCCGAGACGGTCACACCGCCGGAAAGCAGCGCCGGGGTGCGCGAGAACCAGCCATCTTTCTCCGCCAGATTCACCGACCACACCTCTTTGCCGTCGTCAGCGCTCAGCGCTTTGACGGTGCCTTTACGGTCAGCGGCATAGACCACGCCGTCGGCGAAGGCCGGATGAAGGTTAGAGTAAAATTCGCCGATACCATCGCCAACCGAGGTGCTCCAGGACGTGGACGGCGTAAACTGGTTTTCTACCGTCGGCAGCGGTGACATTTTCACCACATCTTCTTCGCTATTAAACAGCGAACACCCGCTCAGCAAGGTAACGGAAAGCAGCCCTGGCAAAAGTAATTTACGCAATTGCATCGAGTCCCTCTCAGATGGACAAATTATTCATTTTCATACGCATCATTTCGCTGAGCGCAGGAGAAGCATCGCTTTTCACGCCAGCTTCCCACGCCGCACGGGCCCCTTGCTTATCGCCTTTGCTCAACAGAATTTCGCCGCGCAAATCAGCCACAATCGCGGTCCAACCTTCGCCTTTAATGCTGTCGAGGGTTTTCAGCGCCGCATCAGCCTGCTTCATCTGCAGCTGAACGCGGGCAAGACGCATACTGATAACCGATTTCAGGTTATCATCAGACGCGGCCGCCAGCCCCTGCTGAAGCTGCTTTTCGGCGTTCGGCAGATCGTTCTGTTCAACAAAATGCTGTGCCAGCTCGAGAGAGGCGAAGGCGCCGTAGGTATTTTTATTGTCAGCCGCGAACTTCTCCGCCCCTGACAGCACGTCTGGCGTATTTGATTTCAGCGCGGAAGTCGCCTTTTCGTAAGCCAGCGACGCGTCTCTGGCGGTATCCTGCTGATGGGAGGTCCAGTAGCGCCAGCCAACCAGCGCGCCAATCCCTAAAATCACCCCGACCGCCAGCGCTTTGCCGTTTTCGGCAAAGAAGCGCTTCAGCGCATCGACCTGATCGTTCTCGTTGTTAAAAGTTTCCACGCAGTCCTTCTCCTGACTAATAATTCCCGGGAGATTAACCCAGAAGTGTGCGCAAATGCGCGGCAACGCTCTCCTGCGTTACGGTAGTTTGCTCACCTGAGCGTAAATCCTTCACTACCACGTTTCCGTCAGCGATCTCTGACTCACCCACCACCAGGGCGATACGTGCGCCCCATTTATCGGCACGGGCGAACTGCTTCTTAAAGTTGCCGCCGCCGTGGTTGGTCATCAGTTTCACGCCGGGCAGCGCATCGCGAACCTGCTCAGCCAGACGCATGGCGGCGGACTGAGTATCGGTCCCGGAGGCTACCAGGTATATATCGACAACAGGATCGGCTTTAAATTCCGGATTCACTGCCTGGACCAGTAAAACAAGACGTTCCAGACCCATGGCGAAGCCCACGCCCGGGGTGGCACGACCGCCAAGCTGCTCAACCAGGCCGTCGTAACGGCCGCCGGCGCAGACGGTGCCCTGAGAACCGAGACTGGTGGTCACCCACTCAAACACGGTGCGGTTATAGTAGTCGAGGCCGCGCACCAGGCGCTGGTTGACGGTATAGCGGATCCCGGCATCGTCAAGCAACGCGCACAGGCCGGCAAAGTGGGCTTTCGACTCTTCGTCGAGATAATCGCCGAGCGCCGGCGCGTCGTTCAGCAGCGCCTGCACGTCCGGGTTTTTGGAGTCCAGCACCCGCAGCGGATTGGTATACATCCGGCGTTTGCTGTCTTCATCAAGCTTATCGGTAAACTGCTCGAGATAAGCCACCAGCGCGTCGCGGTAGTTGGCGCGGGCTTCCAGAGAACCGATGGAGTTCAGCTCAAGGCTGACATGATCGGAGATGCCCAGCTCACGCCACCAGCGCGCGGTCAGCATGATCAGCTCCGCATCGATGTCCGGCCCCTGCAGGCCGAAAACTTCGGCGCCGATCTGATGGAACTGGCGGTAACGGCCTTTCTGCGGACGCTCGTGGCGGAACATCGGCCCGACGTACCACAGGCGCTGTTCTTGATTGTACAGCAGACCATGTTCGATGCCGGCTCGTACGCAGCCCGCCGTCCCTTCCGGACGCAGCGTCAGGCTGTCGCCGTTGCGGTCCTCAAAGGTGTACATCTCTTTTTCAACCACGTCGGTCACTTCGCCGATCGCGCGTTTGAATAACGGGGTCTGCTCTACAATCGGCAAACGGATTTCGCTGTAACCGTAGCTACCGAGCACCTGCTTCAGTGAGCCTTCAATGCGCTGCCAGAGAGCGGTTTCGCCCGGCAGATAATCGTTCATGCCACGGATGGCTTGAATGTTCTTTGCCACGTTTATTCTCTTTATATATACAAAAATGAACCCCGGCGCCTCGCGCCCGCAGGTTCAATCATACACGGGAAGCGTATCGCTTCCCAACACGTTATTTTGCTTCAAGCTGTTGAACGTCAATCCGACGGGCTTCATCGAGCATCGAGGCTTTGGCGCGGATCCGCGCTTCCAGCTGGTCGATCATGTCGTTGTTGTCCAGGCGATCTTTACGCACGCCGTCTTCATACAGGCCGCTTTTCTTGTTGCCGCCGGTCACGCCGAGGGTGGAAACCAGCGCTTCGCCCGGGCCGTTCACCACGCAGCCGATGATCGAAACATCCATCGGAGTGATGATATCTTCCAGACGTTGCTCCAGGGCGTTCACCGTCCCGATAACGTCAAACTCCTGACGCGAACAGGTCGGGCAGGCGATGAAATTAATACCGCGGGAACGAATACGCAGCGATTTGAGGATATCGAAGCCGACCTTGATCTCCTCCACCGGATCCGCCGCCAGCGAGACGCGCAGCGTATCGCCGATCCCTTCGGACAACAGCAGCCCAAGACCGATCGCCGATTTCACCGCGCCGCTGCGCGCGCCGCCCGCTTCGGTGATCCCGAGGTGCAGCGGTTGATCGATCTGTTTCGCCAGCAGGCGATAAGACTCTACCGCCAGGAAGACGTCGGAGGCTTTAACGCTGACTTTAAACTGATCGAAATTGAGGCGATCGAGATGATCGACGTGGCGCATGGCGGATTCGAGCAGCGCCTGCGGCGTCGGCTCGCCATATTTTTCCTGCAGATCTTTTTCCAGCGAGCCGGCGTTAACGCCGATGCGGATCGGGATATTTTTATCGCGCGCGCAATCTACGACCATGCGGATGCGCTCTTCGTTGCCGATGTTGCCCGGGTTGATACGCAGGCAGTCGACGCCGTATTCCGCGACTTTCAGCGCAATACGGTAGTCAAAGTGGATATCGGCGACCAGCGGGACGTTGACCTGCTGTTTGATCAGTTTGAACGCCTCGGCGGCGTCCATCGTCGGAACAGAGACGCGGACAATATCCGCGCCCACGCGCTCTAACGCTTTGATTTGATTTACGGTTGCCGCCACATCAGTGGTGCGCGTATTAGTCATTGACTGAACGGCGATGGGAGCCCCATCGCCAATTGGCACATTACCAACGTAAATACGTTTAGATTTTCTACGTTGAATCGGAGCCTGGTTATGCATGAAAAATCTCCCGCGTTACCCGTCTGTTACTGCGCCGGTGATGATTCGGCATTAAGGGTCAGACGCGCAACCTGGTTAGTTCTGATAAAACGACTTAAATCGACAGGCTTGCCCAGATACTGGATCTCTACCGCAGCCGGGGCGCCAATTTTCAGCTTATACGGCGCCTGACCGCTCAGGTTCAGGTTGCCGCCTTTACGCTGCAGGCCGCTGAACAGTTTTTTGCCGGTGGCATCGCTCACTTCCAGCCAGCAATCGGCGGAAAAGTTCATCACCAGATCCTGCGCCGCCGCCGCCGGGTTCGTCACGTTCGCCTGATCGGTCGGCAATGGCGAGGCCGGGGTAGCCGGCGCCGCGCCTGCGGTATCGACATTGGCCTGGGAAGGCGCGACAACGGCGTTATTGTCCGCCGGCGTCTGGGTCGGGGCGCTGGTGGTCGGGGCGCTGGCGGTATCGGTTGGCGCGCTGTTCGCAGCGCTATCGGCGGTCGGGGCTGCCGGGGCGCTGGTATCCAGCGGCACGCTCTGGCTGCTGGTGTCGCCGCTGTTCAGCTCAGCGGAAGACTGATCGGCCATGGTGGAGATCTCTTCCTGCTGCGCCTTATGGTCTTGCCACCACCAGGCGCCGCTCAGGCCGATAACCACAAACAGCACCAGCCAGGTGAAGCTCATCAGCCAGCCGTCGCGTTTTTTGCGACGTTTACCTAAAGAGAAGCTCTGCATTGGCGCGACTTTCGCCGCGCGGATGGGCGCTTGCTTGGCCATCATCGGCAGCAGCTCGTCTTCCGGGATATGTACGAGGCGAGCATAGGAGCGGATGTACCCGCGCAGGAAGGTGGAAGCGAGGTCGGCAGGCGCCTTATCGTCTTCAATATCACGAACCGTGGACACCTTCAGGCATAAGCGTTCTGCCACCGCTTGCTGGCTAAGTCCGAGTTGTTCGCGGGCGTGACGCAGACGCGCGCCCGTGGTGTTTGCTTCTTGATGATCTTGAGTGGCTTCAGTATTCATTCGCTACAACTACTGGTACGTGAAATTTAAAGTTCAGCGCGGGAAAAAGCCGGCGCCGCGAGACATCTGTGGTACGTCAGCCTCACAGTATAGGACTGTCAGCCGCGCGATCACAGAGACGAATCAAAATTGAATGCTAAGCGGTTGTTGTGCCGCTACATACTGCCTCAAAGTCGACAAAAACGCACCGTAATTATTAACCGAATCAGCGTATTTCGCCTGGCTATTGGTCATAAATATGACCCGTGCCGCCTGCGCTGCACGGGCCATCATTTGTCAGACCGCTTTTACGTCAATCGCTTCGCCCTGCATCCGCTTACGCAGCGTGCGCTTGGTACGGTCGATGACGTCGCCCGCCAGCTGACCGCAGGCGGCATCGATATCGTCGCCGCGCGTTTTACGCACGATGGTCGTAAAGCCGTACTCCATCAGGACTTTGGAGAAACGGTCGATGCGGCTGTTGGAGCTGCGGCCATACGGCGCGCCCGGGAACGGGTTCCATGGGATCAGGTTGATCTTGCACGGCGTATCTTTCAGCAGCGCCGCCAGTTCGTGGGCGTGCTCGGTGCCGTCGTTGACATGATCCAGCATCACGTACTCGATGGTCACCCGGCCCTGGTTGGCGTTGGACTTCGAAATATAGCCGCGCACCGAGTTGAGGAAGGTCTCGATGTTGTACTTTTTGTTGATCGGGACGATTTCGTCACGAATGGTGTCGTTCGGCGCGTGCAGGGAGATGGCCAGCGCGACGTCGATCATATCGCCGAGTTTATCCAGCGCCGGCACCACGCCGGACGTCGACAGGGTGACGCGACGTTTGGAGAGGCCAAAGCCGAAATCGTCGAGCATGATTTCCATTGCCGGAACGACATTGTTGAGGTTCAGCAGCGGCTCGCCCATGCCCATCATCACCACGTTGGTGATCGGACGTACGCCGGTGGTCTTCACCGCGCCGACGATTTTCGCCGCGCGCCAGACCTGGCCGATAATTTCGGAAACCCGCAGGTTGCGGTTAAAGCCCTGCTGGGCGGTGGAGCAGAATTTACACTCCAGCGCGCAGCCTACCTGGGAGGAGACGCACAGGGTGGCGCGGTCTTCTTCCGGGATATAGACGGTCTCGACGCGCTGATCGCCAACGGCAATCGCCCATTTGATGGTCCCGTCGGTTGAGCGTTGCTCTTCAACCACTTCCGGGGCGCGGATCTCCGCCACTTCTTTCAGTTTACTGCGCAGGACTTTGTTGATGTCAGTCATCTCATCAAAGTCGTCGCAGCAGTAGTGATACATCCATTTCATCACCTGATCGGCGCGGAAAGGCTTCTCGCCCATGTTTTTGAAAAACTCGCGCATCTGCTGACGGTTTAAATCCAGCAGGTTGATTTTGGCATCTTTGTTCGGCACCGTCAGAGCGGCGGTATCAGGCGTGACAATTTGTTCAGACATAATGTTTTCCGGCCTCGTTATTACACGTTATGGCCCCAGGTGGGTTGAAAAAGAAACGCCCCGGAGAGCGACAGCTCGTCCAGGGGCGCTATATTCTACAAATTCTGGCGCATGGAAGCCATGCCTGCACGTAGTCAATGATAAAAAAATCGTAACCGTGTGCTTAATCCTCTATGGCTTTTCGATTGTCGCAAGACGGCAAGCAAGTGAATCCCCGGGAGCATAGATAACTATGTGACCGGGGTGAACGCGCGTGGCCAACGCCGCGACGGTCGAAAAGACGAGGTTCGTATCTCCAAAGTATTTCAGGTCACAGCGAGGCGGCGAGTTCGCTAATCCCCGGGAGCATAGATAACTATGTGACCGGGGTGCGCGAAGGAAGCCAACAATGCTGTGGCGTGAAAGACGCAGGAGATTAGCGAGTGCGCGGGCAAACCTCGCCTTCAGCAAAGAAGAACGCGATTTCGCGTGCAGCGGATTCTACAGAGTCGGAACCGTGGGTGCCGTTCTCGGTGAAGCTGTCAGCGTAGTCAGCGCGCAGGGTACCCGCCAGGGCGTTTGCCGGGTTGGTGGCGCCCAGCAGGTCACGGTGACGCTGAACGGCGTTTTCGCCTTCCAGGACGGAAACCACGATCGGGCCGGAGGTCATGAACTCAACCAGACCGTCGAAGAACGGGCGACCTTCGTGCTCAGCATAGAAACCACGAGCCTGCTCTACGGTCAGGTGCAGCATTTTGGTGCCGACGATTTCGAACCCTGCAGCTTCAAAGCGGGAAAAGATGCTGCCAATAACGTTTTTTGCCACCGCGTTTGGTTTGATGATGGAAAAAGTACGTTCAATAGCCATGATTACCTCTAATTAAATGTTCTGTTGTTGCGCATACGATCGTATGGCCTGGCGCGCATTATAATGAGCATCCCCGCCCCTGCCTACGGCTGAAGGTAACATTTTGTTAAAATAAGATGAGTATTGAAAACACAAACCGCCAACAACAAATTTACCCTGGTTATTGCAGGGTAAAACGCGCGGCCGCCGTTTGTCCTGCCTCATCCATCACCACCAGCTGCCACTCGCCGGGCTTATCCAGAGTTAGCGTGGTTCTCGCGCCGGCGGCATCTATCGGCTGGCCGTTGATAAACCACCAGCGCCGCCCTTCACCACCGCTGGTTTGCAGGGGCAACATCACCCGCGCCTCCCCCGGCAGACGTTTAATCACCGCCCCCTCGCGGACCCCGGAGAGCACCAGCGGCGCGGCATCCTGAGTTTGCAACGGTGGGCATGCCTTCGATACCGGCCCCAGACGCGCGGAGCGACGTTCCCCCGGCGGTAGCCAGGGATCCAGCGGCAGCGGCCAGACCTCCACCACACTTTCGCGCGCCCCGGGACAATCCGCCGCCACCCGTTCGCCGTGTTCATTGCGCCACACCGGGAAGCGGATCCCGCGCACGCCCTCCTGCCCCGGCAGCAGCAGGGTCGGCGGCTGGCTATCTTCCAGCAGCCAGCTGGCCAGGCGACGACGGCAGTTGCTGTCGCCCGCCGGCAGCGCCTGGCCGCCGGGCCAGCAGAGCGTCCCGCGGCTAACCGTTGCCGGTCGCGGATCGATCGGCAGGCCGCCGCGGCTCATCGCCGGGCGGGCGAGCAGCAGATTATTGACCTGATTGAGCAACGGCACCGCGCTGGCGAAGCCAAACTGCCCCACCACCGGCGTACCGTCCGGACGCCCGGTCCAGATGCCAATCAGATAACGCGCATTGAGGCCCACCGCCCACGCATCGCGGTACCCGTAGCTGGTGCCGGTCTTCCAGGCCAGCGGCACCGCTTGCGGGAGTGAGGCATCGGGAACCGGCTGCGCTTCGCCGGCCAGGATGCGCCGGACGATCCACGCCGCCCCCGGGGATATCAGCGCCCTTTCCACCAGCGGGTCTCCGGGCGTCATGCGCAGCCGCGCCGCCTTCCCGTGGCGGGCAAAGGCGCTGTACGCCGCGACGATATCTTCCAGTCTCGCTCCGGCGCCGCCGAGGATCAACGACAGATTCGGCTCGGCGCCGGCGGGCAGCATCAGGGGCAACCCGGCATTGCGCAAATTCGCCGCGAAACGTTTGGGCCCGTAGGCTTCGAGCACCTGGACCGCCGGCAGATTCAGGGAGCGCACCAGCGCGTCGCTGGCGCTCACCGGGCCGTGAAAGCCGCTGTCAAAGTTACCGGGGCGATAATCGCTAAAGCGCCGCGGCACATCCTGCAATAACGACGCCGGATGGATCAGCCCTTCATCCATCGCCAGCGCATAAATAAAGGGTTTCAGCACCGACCCAGGCGAACGGACCGCCGACGCCATATCAATGTGGCCAAAGCGACTGTCGTCCGTAATATCCGCCGACCCCACCCAGCCGCGGACTTTCATATCCGTGTGGTCGACGACAACCATCGCCAGCGAACTGCGCGGCGGCAGGCGCGACTTCCAGTTCAGCGCCAGATCCTCGAGCTGCCGCTGCAGTCCGGCATCGAGGGTCGTCACCACTTTTTCCTCACGACTGGTCGCCAGCGCCCGGCGGGCGAAGAGCGGCGCCAGCTGCGGCATCTGCCGCGGAAACAGCCACACCGGCTCCTCCATCGCCTCCTTTACCGCCAGTCTCGGCCAGACGCCCTGGCTGACCATGCGCGCAAGGACTTTATCCCGCGCCGCCTGGGCCCGCTGCGGCCAGCGGTCCGGACGTAAACGGCTGGGCGCCTGGGGCAGCACCGCCAGCAGCGCCGCCTCGCCGTAGCTGAGCTGCGCGGGCGGCTTGCCGAGATAAGCCCAACTGGCCGCGCCGATCCCCTGCAGGGTGCCGCCAAAGGGCGCACGGTTCAGATACAGGGTCAGGATTTCGCTCTTTGACAGATGCCACTCCAGCTGCAGCGCCCGCCACAGCTGGCGCAGCTTGCCGCCGAAAGTGCGGGGGTGGGGATCGAGCAGGCGCGCCACCTGCATGGTGAGGGTACTGCCGCCGGAAATGACCCGCCCGGAGGTGAGATCCTGCCAGGCGGCGCGCACTACAGCGAAGGGATTGACCCCCGGATGGCGCCAGAACCAGCGGTCCTCATACTGAATAAGCGCCTGCAGATAGCGCGGCGACACGTCGGCGAGAGTCACCGGATAACGCCAGACGCCCTGCGCGTCGGCAAACCGCCACAGGGGGGTCCCGTCCTCCGCCACGACCACCCGGGCAGGCGTGACGTCATGCAGCGGCAGCGGCCACAGGCGATCGGCGGTCAGAACCGCCAGCCACAGCAGAAAAATAAACGCCGCCAGCCAGCGCCAGCGGCGTTTTACCCGATGCACTACGCGCATTTACGGCGTCACGGTGAGCGGACCGCTGGCGGTCCCGGTCGCCCGCCACTGCGGCACATACATCGATTCCACCTGCGGCTGCGGGACCTGGTAGGTGCCCGGCGTGACCGCCCGCGCCAGGTAGACCAGCGTCACCGGCTGACCTTCATTGACCGCGACAGCGGCGACGAAGCGGTCGTCGCGGAACTCGATATGCTGAATATCGGCCTGCTGCATCTGGTTAAGAAGGTTTTGCACCGCTTCGCCATTCTCCTGCAGGCTGGCGCTGCTGTTGGCCAGATTCTGGTTTTCCAGCTCGAGTCCCGCCGGCAGCAGGTCAACCACCAGCGCGTCAGGCACGTTGCGTCTGGCGGTCACCTCCAGCTTGACCAGCACCAGTTCGCCGCTGCGCAGCGACGACAGCGACTTCTGCCGCCCCTGGGTATCGAAAACGGCGCGTTCAATCCCCAGGACGTTGCCGCCCGGCTGCGGCGCGCTTTGCGGATAGCCGCTGCTGTCCAGACGCAGCCACAGCGGTTGACTGCCGGTATTGCTCACCTGCAACGTCGCCAGCCGATCGCCGTCGAGGTTACGGGTTTGCGCTTTATCGCCAGCCAGCGGCTCGGCCTGCAGCGAGGTTTGCGCCTGCCAGTTGCCCGGCAGGTCGGCCAGCGTGCGCCCGGCAAGGAACAGAGCGTTGGTTTCCTGGGTCGACAGCCAGCGCTGGCCGTAGGCCTCTTCCGACAGCGTGCTCAACAGCGTGTTTTGCGCCTCCGGCAGCAGCTTGTTCTCTTCCAGCAGCGCCAGCTTCAGCGCGTCATCGCGAAGCGGGCTACCGTAATCGCCCAGCCAGCGATTCTCACCCTGGCGCGGCGTGGCAACCGCCAGCTTCATGGCCTCATCGCCGCGCGGCGCATCGCCCATGGTTTTCAGCGCAATGCCGAGCTGCAGCAGCGGCAGGCCGGATCGCGCCTGGTCGTGACGGCTCCAGATTTCACGCAATGCGCCGAGCGGGGCTTTTTGCTGACGCGCCAGCACCAGTGCGGCGTATGCCTGAGCGGCAAAGCGGCTGGCCTGGGCGTCGTCGCTGTAGCGCACGGTCATCAGCCCCGGCTCCTGAAGATAGCGCAGCAGGCGTTCGTTACCTTTATTAATGGCGTTGACCGGTACGCTATAGCCCTGCTCGCCCGCGCGAACAAGGAAATCCATGGCGTAAGCGGTCAGCCAGTACTCTTCCGGCCCCTCTTTATCCCATAGCGCAAAGCCGCCGTTTTCCAGTTGCATCTGCAGCAGGCGCGAGATCCCGACATCGATTGCCGCGCGACGTTTTTCGTCGCTGTCCCCGCTGATGCCCAGCGCTTTTAGCTGCGCCGCGCTGGTATACAGGGACGGGAACAGGCCGCTGGCGGTCTGCTCAAGGCAGCCGTAAGGATAGGCTTTCAGGTCGCGGATATAGCGCGCGAGATTCAGCGGCGGCTTGCCGCTGAGCAGCAGCTGGCCCTGCAGCGTCTGCGGGGCGAAACCTGCCGATTGCGCCGCCGGCGCCTGCCAGCTTTCGCCGGGCTGCAACACGGCGCCGCTGTTGACGGTTTGCGCCGGGAACGCCGGACGAACGCCGATTTTCCACTGCTTCTGCAGCGGGGCGAAGGTTTCCCCCGGCAGGCTCAGGCCGCTGATAGTGGCGCTCACCTGGCCATCGCCAAAGCCCGGCAGCGCGCTCACCGGCACAAACAGCGTGCTGCGCGCCCCCGGCGCCAGCTGCACCGACGGCAGTTGACCCTCGGTCAAGGTCACCAGTCCGCTGGCGGCAAGATGTACCTGCAGAGTTTGCGGTTTATCGGTCAGGTTGCTGAGATCCAGCGCCAGACGAGTGGTGTCACCGCTGGCGAGGAAGCGCGGGGTATTCAGCTCGGCGATGACCGGGGCGGCCACCACCACTTTATCTTCGCTGCTGCCGAAGTCATCCGCCGTCCAGGCCTGAGCCATCACCCGCAGCTCGCCGTTAAAATCACCGATCGGCAGCGTCACCGTCCCTTCGCCCCGATCGTTCAGCACCACCGGCTGCGCCTGCTGGGCGATGATGGTCACATGGTTAACCGGCGGTTTACCGCCACGTTTTAACTCGTCGCCATCGCCGCCGAAGCGCAGACTGGCCACACGCCCCTGCCCTTCAATCACCTGGCCGTAAATATCATAAATATCCGCCCCATAACGTTTCTGGCCGAAGAAGGCGTTCCACGGATCCGGGGTGGCGTAATCGGTAATATTCAGCACCCCGCTATCGACAGCAGAGAGCAGAACGTTAACCTGCTTCGGCGCCTCTCCCTCTTTGACGCTGGCTTTCACTTTCACCGTCAGCGGCTGGTTGGGGCGCATTTTATCCGGGGCCTCCAGCGCCAGCGTCAGGCGACGGTTTTCATCGCCCAGCGGCAGATGCAGCAGGCCCACCGCGCGTTTCGGCGTCGCCGAGCGGGATTTATCGCCGGGGCGAACCACCAGCGTGCTGAGGTAGAGGTCGTGGCGATTCCAGGCGTTATCCACCGGGATCGACAGGTCCATCCCCTCGGCGGGTACGTCAATCTCCTGCCACCACAGCGGCCCTTCGCTGGATTCCACCATCGCGTAGCCTTTACCCGCCGCCGGGGCGGCGATGTGCAGCCTGATGGTGTCGCCCGGCTTATAGCTCGGTTTATCCAGCTTCATGGTGACCCGGTCCGGGCGCGCTGCGCCGGTGCCTTCGCTGTTATCCTGCCAGCTGTAGCCCGCCCAGAAGCGCACGCTGCTGACGACATCGTCCGGTCCTTTCACCTCCAGGCGATAGGAGCCCCACTCTACCGGAAAGCTCACTTTACCGATCTGGCCGGCCTGCAGATCCAGCGACTCCTCGCCCTCCTGCAGATCTTTTTGATCGAACTGCGACTGCCAGCCTTCGCTATCGGACCAGTTCCAGTAATAATCCCGGCGCTCGCGGATCAGCCGTACCTGCAGGCCGGAAACGGCTTTTTTCTCGCCTTTGGCGTCGGCATAGACGATATCGAACGCGGCGTTGCTGTTTTCATCCACCACCGGCTGCTTCACCGTGGTGTCGGTGCGGTAGTCGTAAACGTCCTTCAGGGTAAATTGCGGGCGGATCCCCGGCAGCGCCTCGGCAGGCCAGATCGGCTGCTTAACCGTACGGGTGACCGGACGCCCACCGGACTCCAGCAGGCTCGCCTGCAACACCACCTGCAGCGGCGAATGGCTATCCTGCCACTGGCTGGAGGTGGTCACTTCGCCATGGCCTTTTTCATCCAGCGTCAGCTGGACTTCATCAAGGCTGCGGGAGAGATTTTCTTCTGCGATATCGCCGAACTCAAAGCCCGGCAGCGCGGCGACGGCGTCGCGAAGCGGGCGCAGGAACAGTTTGCCCTGCAGCGTGTTGCCGCTGGCCGGCGCGCCGTAGAGATAAGCGCCGCTGACATCAAAGGCGACATCGGCATTCGGCGCGACAGGCGCCGCCTGCGGCGTCAGCTTCAGCGCCATGCGTTCCGGCATAAAGTCTTCGACGTGGAAATCCCACTCGCGGGGCTGGTTGTCGCCGGTGCTGGCGCGAATGTGCCACATGCCGGTGGCCGCGCCGCTGTCGAGCGGATAAGTAAACTGGTACAGGCCGTTAACCGGTTTGCTCATCACCGAGCGGATCACCTGGCCATCCGGCTGGACCACCTCCAGCTTCACCGGCTGTTCCGCCAGCGGCTTGCCGTCGCTATCGCGCAGCAGCGCATTGAGGATCACCGTTTCGCCCGGACGATAGAGATCCCGTGGGCCAAACATAAAGAACTGTTTGCTGAAGCCAGGCGCGCCGGCAATGGAGAACTCCGCCAGATCCAGCGCCGGCAGTTTGAGGTCGAGCAGCGTGGTCTGTCCCTCTTTGCGCGCCAGCAGCAGCGCGGCTTCTTTATCGGTTTGCAGGGTGACGTGGCCCTGGCTATCGCTTTTCGCCTGCGCCAGGGTCTGCCCTTTGGCGTTGAGCAGCTGGACATCAATACCAGACTGGGCGGCGCCGTTTTCCAGGCTCTGGGTAAAGACGTCCAGCCGGTTGTGGTAGCGATGCGCCGACACGCCGATGTCGCTAAGGGTAAACAGCGTCGCCGCGTTGCTGTAGCTATAATGACCCGCCGGGTTCATGACCGCCACGTAGACGCCTGGCTGCTGGAGCGGCTTGATGTCGCTCAGCGGCAGCAGCAGCTTTTCGCGGGTATTGCGCGCCGGATTGAGGTCAAAGCGGCCGCTGTATACCAGATCGGCCATCTTCAGCAGCTCGTCGGATTCCCAGTTGCTTAATGAATTGCGGTATTCCCACTGGCTGACGAAGGCCGAGAGCGATTCCGGCTTAATGCGGAAGAAGTTCACGTCGACGTTATCGACGTTCAGCGCCATCACCGGCAGCCCGGCGATCACGTTGCCCGGCAGCAGCGAGCCGCGGCTGGCAAATCCGACGCTTGGCGCGATATCGCGGGTAGTCAGGGTCTTCTCGAACGGTTTATCGAGCGTCGCCTTGTTCAGGGCGGTCAGCGTCGGGTCGACCGAGACAATCAGCTCGCGCTTTGGCTCAAGATGACGCAGACGCAGCTCTTTCAGGTTCGGCGCCAGCTCCCACGCGCCATCTACCTTACCGCTCTTCTTATCCACCAGGTGCACGCTGCGGGAGAAATCCTGGTCCGGCTGCAGCGGTACGGAAAAGGTCAGCACCAGGGTCGCGGCGCCATCCAGCTGCACCTCCGAAGCGTCGAGCAGCGTCAGCGCTTTGCCCTGGCTTTTTTCCGCCAGCGCCGCCAGCTGGGCGCTGTCCGGTTTTGCCGCCGCGCCAGGGCCGCTATCGGCGGCCGGCGTCGGGGCTGTAGCCTGCGGTGTACCGCTGTCATCACACCCGGTTAATGAAAATGCGGTAAGGAGCGCCAGTGACAGCGCCGCTAAACGAAATGGTTTCATCCTTCTAACCCCTCGGCCGGTGGGCCTGATGCAAATTATCACTTTTTATTATGCGTTAAGGCAGCGCTTCTCAACAGTGATGACGCGGGTTTCTGCCGATTAATCAGAAAAGTGCCGTGACGTCGTCCCCACTCTGGCGTCCTTAACTTGTCAGCACCCGATAAAACGCCGACAATTCAGTCATGAATAGTAAAACGGAGGCACCTATGTCCACCTCGTTTTTTGTCGCCGCCGACTGGCTGGCGGAACATATTGATGACCCGGAGATCCAGATTATCGACGCCCGCATGGCGCCCGCCGGGCAGGAGGCCCTGCGCGATATGGCCGCGGAGTACCGCGCCGGCCACGTGCCGAACGCGCTGTTTTTCGATATCGAGGCGCTGTCCGATCACACCAGCCCGCTGCCGCATATGATGCCGCGCGCCGAGGCGTTTGCCGTGGCCATGCGCGAACTGGGCGTCTGCAGCGATAAGCACCTGGTCGTCTATGACGAAGGCAATCTGTTTTCCGCCCCGCGCGCCTGGTGGATGCTGCGCGCCTTTGGCGTGGAGAAAGTGTCGATTCTGGCCGGTGGGCTGGAGGGCTGGCGTCGCGACGAGCTGCCGCTGGAACAAGGGGTGCCGGAGGTGGCCGAAGGAGAATTCGACGTGCGGTTCGATCCTCAGCAAATTAAGCGCCTGACCGACGTGCTGCTGGTCAGCCATGAAGGATCAGCGCAGATTGTCGATGCGCGTCCGGCTGCCCGGTTTAACGGCCAGGCTGACGAACCGCGCCCGGGCCTGCGGCGCGGGCATATCCCCGGCGCGCTGAACGTCCCGTGGACGGAGCTGGTGATTAACGGCGAGCTGAAGACCGTCGACGAGCTGAACGACATCTTTTTGCGTCAGGGCGTCGATTTTGATCGGCCCATTATCGCCAGCTGTGGGTCCGGCGTGACGGCGGCGGTGGTCGTGCTGGCGCTCACCACGCTTGGCGTGAACGGCGTCTGCCTGTACGACGGCTCATGGAGCGAATGGGGGGCGCGCAGCGATCTGCCGATTGAACCGGCTCCTGCCGCTCAGTAAACGCCGCATGGCCGCGGACATCCCGTCCCGCGGCCACTAAATAATTTCTGATTTTCTCCGCCTCATTCTCCTGCAAGTCGCTAAACCAGCTACTCTGTGCGGCCGCAGGGCTTGCGCCTGCCGTGTTGGCTTTATTGCCGCCCACTCTATAAGGAAATTGAATGATGGCTTTTTCATTAGCGGATCTCATGGATGTCGTACACAAGCACAACCGCAATCCCACCCCGAAACCGATGCCCGTAGACGAAGTGGATCGCCTGCGCGTCCGGAAATACCGTGATCCGCAAAATAGCGAAACCGTGGCGCTTCCGGAGAGTCTGAAAGCGCTGCTGGCCTACGATTGCCAGCTGACAAGCCCCTACGGTCAACGGGTGCTGGAATCGGTTCTGAACGCCATTGATGAACATGGCGTCCTGCTTTCCGACTCGCTGGATGAAGAGGCTTATTATATTAATGGCCTTGATATGATCGGGCTGGATTTTGAAGAGCTAATGCCCGTCTGGAACGACGATCCGCGTCTTCCTGCCCTGATTCGCCTCTGCCATCCCGGGGATCAGCAGGTATTTATCTACGTCACCGAGCGTGATGAACAGGGTGAATATCCTGTCGTCCGCTTCGAGGGTAAAGAAAATGAGCTTTGGCTGGCAGAATCGTCGCTGATTGAATATTTGCAGGGGATTTTTACCGGTGGAAAGGAGAGCCACGACGAATGGCAGCATCAACAAGCCCTCAACGAGTCACGCGATGGCGCCTTGCTGGAGCTGGAATATATTCATGAGGATCTTTACGCCAGGCTCGAAGGTTGTCCTGACTAATTCACCATCTCCCACCGATAGCGCGATTACCGCGCGCCGTCGGGGCCAGCGCCAGGATTGAGCGTTTAATCTATAACCTGATGGCACCACAAGGAGTGAAAATGGCATTAGTCTCCAACCCACATTCTGCTTATTCCCCGCGCCTTCCCTGGCTGGGAGGCATAGCTGGCCTGCTGGTCGGCGGCGCAATCCTCTATTTTTGGCCGCAATGGAACCGGACATGGTTAAGCCTGGTTCCTGCGCCCGTTTCCGTTTATACCCGCTTTCTCGGCGTCACTTTGGAAGACGTCCCGCTGATCACCTATGGTCATCAGGCGCTGCTGGGTTTTCTGATGGTGCTGCTCGCCGGGCTGGTAGCAGCGCTACGCTATCTGCTGGGAGAGGAAAGGTGCCGGGCCTGGCGCGGGGATATGGCGCTCTTCAACGGCGTCGTCACGCTGTGCGTGACGGGATTTCTGCTCTATAACATGGTGTCAGCCTATCCGCGGATCGTTGCCGCCCTGCATTAACCTTTGCAACCCCGCTTTTGCATCGAGCTGAAAGCATACCGAAACCGGGGGCAGCCGCCCCCGCTGTCAGATAATACGGTTTTGTTTGAAATCGCGCAGGAAGCTGCCCCAGCGCTTTTCATAGAACGGCGTGATATGGGCAATCATAAAGTGGCTGATGCCCTTCTCGCCTTCCACCACCTGGCAAATATCGATCGGCTCATCGCCGGGCAGGGTATCGGTGGCCACGCTGCCGGTGGTCTGAATGATGGACTCGATATCCCCTTCCGCTTCAATGCCGATCAGCAGATTAGCGGGCGCGTCGGCGTGCTCTTTGATCGAGCACAGGAACGCCCGCTTGACGGTTTTCAGCGTTTTGAACAGCGTGGTCAGCGAATCCACCATCTGCGCCGGCGGCTCGGCGACTTCAGACAGCAGCAGCGCTTCCCCCCCTTCAAGCACCGTCTGGGTGCTGAGCGGGCTGCCCTCTTCCCCGAGCAGATGGCTGATTTCGCGCGGGGTAAACGCTTTACCGTTCGGCAGCTTCGGGTTGAGGAACAGCGATTCACCGAGAGTCATCGCCATCAGCGTGCGGGCCGGCATCATCACGAAAGCCTGTTCGTCTTCCACCGCCTGCTGCAGGGCCTCAAGCGAAGTGAAGAACGGAATGACCGACGTACCGTCATCTTTTTCCCAGTGCTGCAGATCCAGCGCGCTATCTTCGACAATCTGCTCGCCATCGGCTGCGCGGCCTGGTACCCAGACGGTGGCCTCAAGCAGCGCGCTGAAAAATGCCGGACGATGAGCGGGCTCGGTAGCCGCTTTTTCCAGCAGGGTTTCTAATTCGTTTTTGGTTTCGGACATAGTTTGGCTACTTCAAAAATCGCCCGGCGGCGCTACGTCCGCACGGGCCTGCGGATTTTCCAGGCCGGGTAAGCGTCGCGCCACCCGGCAAGGCCATTACTCAGCCGTCAGCAGATTGGCGATAGTACGTACGCCAAGCCCCGTCGCGCCCGCCGACCACTGCTCAACGGCAGATTTGCGGTAGGTTGCCGAACAGTCGATATGCAGCCAGCCCTGGTGGTAGTTTTCCACGAAATGGGACAGGAAGCCCGCCGCGGTGCTGGCGCCGGCCGGATAGGCGGCGCTGCCGGTATTGTTCAGTTCCGCGAAATTAGACGGCAGCTGATGACGGTGGAATTCGGCCAGCGGCAGACGCCAGAACGCTTCATTTTCCGCCTGAGCGCTCGCCAGCAGGCGATTCGCCAGCGCATCGTCAAAGCTGAACAGCGCGTGGTAGTCGTTGCCGAGCGCGGTTTTCGCCGCGCCGGTCAGGGTGGCGGCATCGATGATCAGCTCCGGCTTCTGCGCCGAAGCGTCAATCAGGCCATCCGCCAGCACCAGACGACCTTCGGCGTCGGTGTTCATGACTTCGACGGTTTTGCCGTTGCGATAATGAATAATATCGCCCAGTTTGAAAGCGTTGCCGCTGATCAGGTTGTCGGCGCAGCACAGATAGAGCTTCACGCGCTTGTTCAGCCCGCGGGTAATAGCGAAGGCCAGGGCGCCGGTGATAGTCGCCGCGCCGCCCATATCGGATTTCATTGAATCCATAAAGGCGCTCTGTTTGATGCTGTAGCCGCCGGAATCAAAGGTGATGCCTTTACCTACCAGACAGGCATATACCGGGGCTTCTTTATCGCCGGTCGGGTTATAGTCCAGCGCCAGCAAAACCGGCGGGCGCTCGGAGCCGCGGCCCACCGTGTGCAGGCCGAGATAGCCCTGCTCACGCAGATCTTCGCCTTTGGTGATGCGATAGCTCATCTTCTCGCCCGCCACGCTGCACAGCAGGTCGACGGCGCGCTGCGCCAGCTGTTCCGGGCCCAGCTCTTCCGCCGGCGCATTGATGGTGTCGCGCACCCAGTCAATAATGGTCAGACGGTTATCCAGCTCGCTTTTCTGCGCATCGTCCAGCGTCGGCCATTCAACTTTACGGGTGCCTTTCGGGCCTTTATAACCCGCCCAGAACGCCCACGCGCGGTCGGTGTTCCAGCCTTCGCCGCTTAACGCGACATGCTTGATCCCCATGCCGTCAATTTTACGCGCCGCGCGCTGAATCAAGCCCAGGTCGTCTTTGCCGTTGAGATGCAGGGCGATGCCGTCATGATTAATGCTGTAAGACGCCTTTTCTCCCCAGCGCGCATCGGCTGGCTGAGTGGAAAGCGTAATCTTCATGGCTTCGGTCATTATCATTATCCTTCTTAGCAAACGGGCCACCGTATGGCAGCCCGTAACGTTCTCTCGCTCAATGATTCATCCGACTTTATACCGCCGCATAAATCATGATGCGAAAATTATTCGGCTTCGTCTAACCAGACTAACAGAATCGCCTCGAGAATTTTTTCATTGGATGCGTTCGGGTCATCATCAAACTCTTCCAGATCGCAAATCCACTGATGCATGTCGGTAAAGCGAACGGTTTTTGGGTCGAGGTCAGGGTAAGCGTCATACAGCGCTTCGCCGATTTCACGACTGTCGGTCCATTTCAGTGCCATATTAGTGCTCGCGTGCGTGGTTGATGGTGTAACGCGGGATCTCAACGACCAGATCTTCGTCAGTGACGCGCGCCTGGCAGCTCAGGCGGCTGTCAGGCTCCAGTCCCCAGGCTTTATCCAGCATATCGTCTTCATCTTCGGTACTTTCCGCCAGCGAGTCAAAGCCTTCACGCACGATGCAGTGGCAGGTGGTGCAGGCACAGGATTTTTCGCAGGCGTGTTCAATCTCGATGCCGCTACGCAGCGCCGCATCCAGAATAGTTTCACCGGTCTCAGCTTCCACAACGATGCCATCCGGACACAGGTCCTGGTGGGGCAGAAATACAATTTTTGGCATTTTAAACCTCGTCCACGGATTGGCCTTTCAGCGCGATACGGACCGACTGATCCATACGGCGGGCGGCGAATTCCTGGGTTTGTGTGTCGATATTTTTAATCGCTTCTTTAATGGCGTCGGCGTCGTCGCCTGCCGCGGCGGCGCGTACCTGCTCCGCAGCGGCATCGATAGCCTGACGCTCCGCGGCGCTTAACAGCGCGGCGTCGGCGGCCAGCGCGCTTGTCAGGCTCTCCAGGACGCGTGCGGCTTCCACTTTCTGTTCAGCCAGCATGCGCGCCTGAATATCCTGTTCGGCGTAGCTCATCGAATCTTTAATCATGGTGGCGATTTCGCCATCGGTCAGACCGTAAGACGGTTTCACCTGAATAGAGGCTTCCACGCCGGTCGACTTTTCCATCGCCGTGACGCTCAGCAGGCCATCGGCGTCCACCTGGAAGGTGACGCGAATATGCGCCCCGCCCGCCGGCAGCGCCGGGATACCGCGCAGCGCAAAGCGCGCCAGGGAGCGGCAATCCTGCACCAGCTCACGCTCGCCCTGCATCACATGAATGGACATCGCCGTTTGGCCATCTTTGAAGGTGGTGAACTCCTGGGCGCGGGCCACCGGAATGGTGGTATTACGCGGGATCACTTTCTCCACCAGGCCGCCCATGGTTTCCAGCCCTAACGACAGCGGGATAACGTCGAGCAGCAACAGTTCGCTGTCCGGCTTGTTGCCGACCAGAATATCGGCCTGGATCGCCGCGCCAATGGCGACGACTTTGTCAGGGTCGATGGAGGTCAGCGGGGTGCGACCGAAGAAGTCGCCGACGCGCTCGCGCACCAGCGGCACGCGGGTGGAACCGCCGACCATCACCACTTCCAGCACCTCTTGCGCCTCAACGCCAGCGTCTTTCAGCGCCCGGCGGCAGGCCATTAACGTGCGTTTTACCAGCGGGGCGATGAGATCGTTAAACTGGCTGCGAGTGATATCGCCCTGCCAGCCGCCGACCTCAACGTGCGCCACCTCGGCATCGCTAAGGGCGATTTTCGCCGCGATGGCGGCATCCAGCAGCTCACGCTGCAGGCGGTTGTCGCTACGGTCGCTGAAGCCCGCCTGCTCGCGCAGGTAGTCCGCCAGCAGATGATCGAAATCATCGCCGCCGAGGGCCGAGTCGCCGCCGGTGGCCAGCACTTCAAACACCCCGCGGCTTAAGCGCAGAATAGAAATATCAAAGGTGCCGCCGCCGAGATCGTAGACCGCAATCACCCCTTCCTGGCCGGAATCAAGGCCATAGGCGATAGCCGCCGCGGTCGGTTCATTAAGCAGGCGCAGCACGTGCAGACCCGCCAGGCGCGCCGCGTCTTTGGTCCCCTGACGCTGGGCGTCATCAAAGTAAGCGGGGACGGTGATGACCACGCCGTCGAGCTCGCCGGCCAGCGCTTCAGTGGCCCGGGCGGCCAGCGCTTTCAGGATATCGGCGGAGACGCGAATCGGGTTCAGCAGGCCGCCGGCGGTCTGGATCATCGGCAGGCCGTTTTCACTGGCCTGCAGCTGATACGGCAGATGCGGATAGCGATGTTGGATATCGGCGAGGGAGCGCCCCATCATCCGTTTCACGGAGCTGATGGTATTGGCGGGATCCTGGGCGGCGTTCAGCCGGGCGTCATAGCCGACGGTCAGCCCCGATGCGTGGTAATTCACCACCGACGGCAGCAGATAGCGGCCTTGATGATCGGGCAGAGTCTCGGCCTGGCCGCTACGCACGGTAGCCACCAGAGAATTGGTGGTGCCCAGGTCGATACCGGCCGCCAGACGACGCTGGTGCGGCGCGGCGCTCAGGCCGGGCTCACTAATTTGTAATAAGGCCATAATTGCTTCCGAAAATTAAAAATCGAGCAGTTTTTCTTCGAGTTCTTCAGCACTGCTGCGCAGTTTATCGAGGAAACGGAGCTTACGAACCGTGTCCGCCGCCGCCTCCCAGCTCTCATTATGCAATTGGTCAACCATCAGCTGATGGCGGGTATCAAACAGCGCTTTCACTCGTTTGATAAAGCCTTCCAGCCGCGCTTCGTCTTTCGCCTGGCCGATCTCATCCAGCTCTTCGCGCAGCTCCAGCTGTTCCATCAGGAACGCGGTATCGCGAACGGTATGCTGCTCGCTGGCCAGATCGAAGCCATGCAGCGAGAGGAGGTATTCTGCGCGGGTCAGGGGATGGCGCAGCGTCTGCCAGGCCTGGTTAATGGTGGCGGAATACTGAACCGCCGCAAGCTGTTCCGCAGCGGGCGCGCTGGCAAATTTATCCGGATGGTACTGGCGCTGCAGATCCTGATACCGGACAGCCAGTTGTTCAAGCGAGAGGGTATAGCTGGCTGGTAACCCGAAGAGGGTGAAATAGTCCATAGTAACCTCAGGGTCATGCATCTAAACGAAAACCCCACGCGCGGCGTGACCGCGGTGGGGTTGGGGAGTACCGATTATACGTTAAAGCTTTCGCCGCAGCCGCACTCATCTTTGACGTTAGGGTTAGTGAACTTGAACCCTTCGTTAAGGCCTTCTTTGACGAAGTCCAGCTGCGTGCCGTCGAGGAATTGCAGACTTTTGCCGTCGATCACGACCTTCACGCCTTTGTCTTCAAACACGGTGTCTTCAGCCGCCGGCTCGTCAACAAACTCCAGTACATAGGCCATACCTGAGCAGCCGGAGGTTCTCACGCCCAGGCGCAGGCCAAACCCTTTTCCGCGGTTTGCCAGGAAGGCATTGACTCGCGCTGCTGCACTGTCGCTAAGAGTAATCGACATAACAAAACCTCAACTAATTATTTTGCTTCACGTTTGCTTTTGTAATCCGCAATCGCGGCTTTAATCGCGTCTTCCGCCAGAATAGAGCAGTGAATTTTCACCGGCGGCAGCTCCAGTTCATCGGCGATATCGGTGTTCTTGATCGCCTGCGCTTCGTCCAGGGATTTACCCTTCACCCACTCGGTGACCAGAGAGCTGGAAGCGATAGCGGAACCGCAGCCGTAGGTCTTGAAGCGCGCGTCTTCAATGATACCTTCATTGTTGACTTTAATCTGCAACTTCATCACGTCGCCGCAGGCCGGCGCGCCGACCATGCCGCTGCCGACGTTCTCGTCGCTGTTGTCAAAAGAGCCGACGTTGCGCGGGTTCTCGTAATGATCGATAACTTTTTCGCTGTAAGCCATGATGAATTCTCCTTATTGGTGCCGAATTAGTGATGTGACCATTCAATACTGTTCAGATCCACGCCCTGTTTGAACATTTCCCACAGTGGAGAAAGCTCGCGCAGACGGCCAATGGATTTACGAATCAGGTTGATGGCGTAGTCAATCTCTTCTTCGGTAGTGAAACGACCTAAAGAGAAACGAATAGAACTGTGCGCCAGTTCATCAGTCATGCCTAACGCGCGCAGCACGTAGGATGGCTCAAGGCTCGCGGAAGTACAGGCTGAACCGGAGGAAACCGCCAGGTCTTTCAGCGCCATAATCAGCGACTCGCCTTCAACATAGTTGAAGCTGACGTTAAGAATGTTCGGCGCGCCCTGCTCGAGGTCGCCGTTGAGGTACACTTCTTCCATATCCTTCACGCCGTTCCACAGACGGTTGCGCAGCGTGCGCAGACGCGCCATCTCGCTTTCCATCTCTTCTTTGGCGATACGGTAAGCTTCACCCATGCCGACGATCTGGTGAACAGGCAGAGTACCGGAACGCATACCGCGCTCGTGGCCGCCGCCGTGGATTTGCGCTTCGATACGAATACGCGGCTTACGACGCACGTACAGCGCGCCGATGCCTTTCGGACCGTAGATTTTATGACCGGAGAAGGACATCAGGTCAACTTTCAGCTGGCTCAGATCGATAGGCAGCTTGCCCACGCTCTGGGTGGCGTCTACGTGGTAAATGATACCGCGGGCGCGACACATCTCGCCGATGGTTGCGATATCCTGCACCACGCCGATTTCGTTATTCACATGCATGATGGAAACCAGGATGGTGTCGTCACGCATCGCCGCTTCCAGCTCTTTCAGATCGATAATCCCGTTGCTCTGCGGCGCCAGGTAGGTCACTTCGAAGCCTTCGCGCTCCAGCTGACGGCAGGTATCCAGAACCGCTTTATGCTCGGTTTTGCTGGTGATGATGTGCTTGCCTTTTTTCTGATAAAAGTTGGCTGCACCCTTGATCGCCAGGTTGTCGGATTCAGTCGCACCAGAGGTAAAGACGATTTCGCGCGGGTCGGCACCGACCAGCTCGGCAATCTGATTGCGGGCGATATCAACCGCCTCTTCAGCCTGCCAGCCAAAACGGTGGGAACGGGAGGCCGGGTTACCAAAGGTCCCGTCCATGGTCAGGAACTGCATCATTTTCTCGGCAACACGCGGGTCCACCGGCGTGGTTGCGGAGTAATCGAGGTAAATCGGTAATTTCATTGCTCTTAAACTCCGTACATCACTCAATGCAAGGAATCAGGCAACCGGCTTGATGTACGACCGAGTACACGGAATGTCGGAGCATCCCGGCCTGATTCTGAAAGCTCTTTATAATCGTTGTCCCGCCGTTTCGCGCTGCCTCGCCCTGTCAGCCGCAGCCCGAAACGGGACGGGTCACTCAGGCGCGCAGCTTAACGTCGATCGCGTCCTGGGTGCGCGCATTGCGCTGGGTTTCGTGCTGATGCTGACGACCGGAAACATCGAGGATCTCCTGGTTATTCACCAGTTCCCCGAGGGTGATATTGTTCAGGAAGCCGGTCAGGCGTTCGCTCAGATCGCGCCACAGCGCGTGAGTCAGGCATTTATCGCCGCCCTGACAGCCGCCCTTGCCCTGGCAACGGGTGGCGTCAACGGATTCGTCCACGGCGCTAATGACTTCGCCGACGGCGATACTGCCGGCATCTTTACCTAACAGATAACCGCCGCCTGGGCCACGAACGCTGGAAACCAGGCCATTTTTACGCAGGCGAGAGAACAGCTGTTCCAGATAGGAAAGCGAAATTCCCTGACGCTCTGAAATATCTGCCAACGGCACCGGGCCCGTTTCAGAGTTGAGCGCAACGTCAAGCATCGCGGTCACGGCATAACGCCCTTTAGATGTCAGTCTCATGTCTTACTTAACCTCAAACTCGCCCCTGGCCGGGCTTTTTATTAATATGGGTATTGCATAGCAGGGCCAAGTCTGACATTCCCGAGTAATTTGGTCAACTATTTACTTGACTGTTTTAGTCAGGTATTTGGCTTTCCGTGCCGTTTTCCTTCCGCGTTGCCGGGCGCCCTCACCCCGGCCCTCTCCCACCAGGAGATAGCAAGGGCCGCGTGATTTGCATGCCGGATAAGCGCAGCGCCATCCGGCATCAACGCGGTTACTTGCCTTTATTCTGCTGGTCAATCGAGGCCAGCATGCCGCGCAGGATGTTCAGCTCCTGGCTTTCCGGGCGCGCACGAGTGAACAGACGACGCAGTTTGTTCATCACCTGCCCCGGATGATTCGGGCGGATAAAGCCCGTCGCCAGCAGCGTCTGCTCAAGATGACCGTAGAAACGCTCCAGGTCATCTACCAGCGGGTACGGCGCTTCTTCGTGCTCAACCGCCGGCTGCGCTTGCTCCTGCGCCGCCAGCCAGGCCATCCGCACTTCGTAGGCGATAACCTGCACCGCCATCGCCAGGTTCAGCGAGCTGTACTCCGGGTTGGCGGCGATGGCCACATGGTAGTGACACTTCTGCAGTTCGTCGTTGGTCAGGCCAACGCGCTCGCGGCCAAACACCAACGCCACCGGCGCATGCTGGCCTTCGGCGATGCTTTTCAGGCCGCATTCGCGGGGATCGAGCATCGGCCACGGCAGCGTGCGGGAGCGCGCGCTGGTGCCAACCACCAGGCTACAGCCCGCCAGCGCTTCATCAAGGGTATCGACGATCTGCGCGTTGCCAATGACGTCGCTGGCGCCCGCGGCCAGCGCAATGGCCTGGGAATCAGGTTTCACCAGCGGATTGACCAGCCACAGGTTGGTTAAGCCCATGGTTTTCATCGCGCGGGCAACGGAGCCCATATTGCCGGTGTGGGAGGTTTCTACCAGTACGATTCGAATATTTTGCAGCATTATGGTTCTTCGGCTAAAGATTATTCGGGCATGCTACCATAAAACGGAGACATAAGCAGAATTCGCTGTTATTATATGCGCCGTTTTTTCCCGTTCTTTAACATCCAGTGAGAGAGACCGATGCATCCGATGCTGAACATCGCCGTGCGCGCCGCGCGCAAGGCGGGTAATTTAATTGCCAAACACTACGAAACGCCAGACACCGTAGAAACCAGCCAGAAAGGCAGCAATGATTTTGTGACCAACGTCGATAAAGCCGCCGAAGCGATTATTATCGAAACCATTCGCAAATCTTACCCGCAGCACACCATTATCACCGAAGAAAGCGGTGAACACGCTGGTGAAGAGCAGGATGTTCAATGGGTTATCGATCCACTGGATGGCACCACCAACTTCGTTAAACGTCTGCCGCACTTCTCTGTTTCCATCGCCGTACGCATCAAAGGCCGTACTGAAGTCGCGGTGGTTTACGATCCGATGCGTAACGAACTTTTCACCGCGACCCGCGGCCAGGGCGCGCAGCTGAACGGCTACCGTCTGCGCGGCAGCAACGCTCGCGACCTCGACGGCACCATCATCGCGACCGGTTTCCCGTTCAAGGCGAAGCAGCACGCCACCACTTACATGAATATTCTCGGCAACATGTTCACCGAATGCGCCGATTTCCGCCGCACCGGCTCCGCCGCGCTGGATCTGGCCTACGTTGCCGCCGGCCGCGTTGACGGTTACTTTGAAATTGCCCTGAAACCATGGGATTTCGCCGCAGGCGAGCTGATCGCCCGTGAAGCAGGCGCTATCGTTTGCGACTTCACCGGCGGTCATAACTATATGCTGACGGGCAACATCGTTGCCGGTAACCCGCGTGTGGTGAAAGCGATGCTGGCGAATATGCGCGAGCAGCTGAGCGACGCGCTGAAGCGTTAATCTCTTGCAGATGTAAAAAGGAAGCCGCGGCTTCCTTTTTTTATGTTCTAAAACGGTCGCAAACCGCCGCCTGGCGCGATCGCGCTACTCCACATCACGACAGCGGCCACCAGCAGCGCCACGCCGCCGGCCAGCGCCAGCGTCAGCCAGCCCACCTGACGCCACAGCGGCGGCGCCTGATGCCGACCCAGCTTCACCGCCAGCTGGCGAAAACTGTGCACCAGCAGCGCCAGCGCCGTGATAGTCAATGAGGTCCCTGCCGCCATCGCCAGCGCCGCCGCCATCCCCCAGTTGAACACCCCGATCACCTTGCTGAACAGCAGGACCATGATCGCCCCCGAGCAGGGACGCATGCCCATCGACAGGACAATCACGGACCGAGCCCGCCAGTCGTCGCCGGCCTGCAGCTGCTCCGGGGCCGGGAGATGCTGATGCCCGCAGCCGCAATGTTCGTTATGAACATGATGCGGGGTAAACGCGGTAAACGTTGGCCGGCTCAGCAGCAGACGCAGCTTTTTCAGCGCCCGCCAGCAGAGCAGCAGACCTAACGCGCCCACCAGCAAATAGCTCCCCTTCTCCAGCCAGAAACTACTGAGATGCAGCTGGCGCGCCGGCAGCTGCAGCAGCGCCAGCACCACTACCACCAGCGCGATAGCCACCAGCCCCTGCAATAAAGAGGCGGCCAGCGTCAGGTTAATACTCGATTTCAACTTCGAAGGATGGGTGGCAAGCCAGGTGGTAATGACAATTTTGCCGTGGCCGGGCCCTAAGGCATGGAGCACCCCGTAAACGAAGCTGAACCCAAGCAGCGACAGCCCCGCCGCCGCCGGGTTCTCCGCCACCGCCTGCAGCAGGCGGCTGAGCTCCAGATTGAGCGCGCGCTGCCAGACCGCGCTCTGCATCAGCACCTGCGGCCAGGCCTGCCACAGCCAGAAGCCGCCCGTGACGCTCACGGCCAGCAGTAGCGCCAACGGCCACAGCGCTTTCCAGCGCGACGCGCGCGTGCGCGGGGTAAAAATTACTGACATGTCAGGGTCACCTTCTGGGCAAAATAGCTGCCCAGCGCCATATCCTCCGGCGGCGCATCCGCTTTATCCAGCGACTGGGCGTATGAGAGCATTTTGTCATTCGGTTTTGGCGTCATTACCGTTGCCTTACAGTCGGCCTGCAGCCCTGCGGGCAGGGAAAAATCGCTATCTTTGTCATAAAACATGTCGACATAGTAGGTTGGGTCGAAAGTGGAAAAGGTAAATGTCTGTCCGGCAACGGGTTGCGGCGTCGCCAGCGGCAGGGTGAAGGTCAGTACCGCCTGCAGGCCGTCGCGCTCAAGACCGTAGCCGTCGGGGCGATTTTCAAATTTCACCCGCTGGCCGTTGTGCCACAGCTCGCTGAAATAGTGCTGGCCGAGCACGTTGGCCATCACCTCCGCCGCCAGTTTTTTCCATATTTCGCTGCCCGGTTTCGCGTTTCCGGCGTCGTAGAGCAGATCCGATGAGGTGATTTCATCCATCGTCCAGCGCATTTTAAACCCGCTCAGCAGGCCGTCTTTGACCACCGGCTCGCTCTGCAAACTGATGAAGCTATGCGGATGCGCGGCGGCTGTCCATGATAAAACCATGAAAAACGCCGCGCTGGTGCATTGTTTCACTCTGTTCATCTGTTCCTCACGTGAAAAATTCTGTGAACTTCGCCAGCAATCCTGAGCTAAAGCGGGCGCACTTCCCTGCCCCCGCCGCTGTCATTGTCTATTCTTAGCGGAAACCCTAACTGGAACTTACCAGATGATGACCGTCATTGAACCACCATCTGCGCTTTCCAGTCCACAGCGCCGTAGCCAGGTGCTCCTGATGTTTTATCTGCCCGGACAGTCGGTAACGACTGAACGGCTTGGCAGAATCAACCTCGTTGATGAGACCACGGCCCGGCAGGATATTGAGGAGACCGGACGCGAAATTCAGCGTTACCACCGCCTGACCCTTCGGTCACAGGTGGACGGCAGCTATCGGATTGAAGGCGCCGCGCTCGACCAACGTTTATGCCTGCTGCATGCGCTGCGGCGGGGCCTGCGCCTGTGCCCGCAGTTCGTTAACCATCATTTTACCCCGGCGCTGAAAACGCAGCTTAAACAGGAAGGCATCGCCCGTACTCTGTACGATGATACTAACCTGCAGGCGCTGGTGAACCGCTGCGCGCGAGCGCTCAATCGCCAGTTCGACTGCCGGGACGTTCAGTTTCTGCGCCTGTACCTGCAGTACTGTCTGCTTGAGCATCACCGGGGATATTCACCCGACTTCAATGATGAACAGCAACGCTGGGCGCAGACCGCCGCCGAGTTCACGCTGGCGCAGGAGATTGTCCGCCACTGGCAGCGTCGGGTCGGCGCGACGCCGCATGTCGGAGAGCCTTTTTTCCTCTCGCTGCTGTTTATGATGCTCAAAACCCCCGATCCGCTTCGCGATGGTCACCCGCAGGATCGACGCCTGCGGCTGGCTATTTCCGGCCTGATCCACCGCTTCCAGATGCTCGCCGGCAGGTCGTTCAGTGACGAGCAGGGGCTGAGCGATCAGCTTTATATTCACTTGTCGCAGGCGTTGATCCGCAGCGTGTTTGCTATCGGCATCGATAACACGCTCACAGAGGAAGTGAGTCGGCTCTATCCTCGCTTACTGCGTACCACCCAGGCGGCATTGAGCGAATTCGAAGAGGCCTGGCACGTCCGTTTTAATGAGGAAGAGACCGGCTTAATTGCGGTGATCTTTGGCGCCTGGCTGATGCAGAAAAGCGACCTGCATGAGAAGCAGGTCCTGCTGCTGACCGATGATAATCCGGATATGGAGGCGGCCCTGGAGCAGCAGTTGCGCGAACTGACGCTGCTGCCGCTGAACATCAAATACCAGAACGTAGAGCGCTTTCAGAAAGAGGGGGCGCCCAAAGGGGTGACGCTTATCGTCACCCCCTATGCGACGGCGCTGCCGCTGTTTTCACCGCCGCTGATCCACGCGGAGAACTGCTTCACTGAACGCCAGCAGCAGCATATCTGCGCGATGCTCGAAGACTAGGCCGCCACCGTTTTTGGCCGGATAGCCAGCGCCGGGATGGTCAGCAGCGCCATCACCCAGAACACGCCCTGGTGCAGGTGCTGGTAGAGGAAGCCGGCGAAGACGGTCATGATGGCAATACTGCCGCCCATCGCCACCGCGGAGTAGACGGCCTGCAGGCGGATCACTTCGCTGCCCTGGCGGGCGGCGATATAGCGCATCGCCGCCAGATGACACACCGTAAAGGTGCCGCAGTGAAGGATCTGCGCGAGGATAAGCCCCGGCAGCGCCGTGGTCCAGCCCATCAGCGTCCAGCGGACCAGCCCGCACAGGGCAGAGAGCAGCAGCAGATCCCGCGCGCTGAAGCGGCGGAACACCTTTTTACTCAGCGCGAAGATCACCACTTCCGCCACCACGCCTAGCGACCACAAATAGCCCACCGCCGAGGCCGAATAGCCTGCCTGCTGCCAGTAAATGGCGCTAAAGCCGTAGTAGGCGGCGTGCGCCCCCTGCAGCAGGCAAACGCAGGCGAGAAAGCGCCAGCTCTGGCGCACCAGCGTCAGCCAGGCCGCCAGCCCGGCCCCCTGCTGCTGGCGCGACGCCCCCTCGGGCATCACCGACGGTTTCAGCAGCATGCCGAGCAGCATCGAGGCGACGCCCAGGCTGAGCATCAGCAGGATCGCCCGGTAATCAAACAGGCTCACCAGCTTGCCGGTCAGCGCCGAACCAATCACAAAGGCGATGGAGCCCCATAGCCGCACCCGGCCATAGTCCATGGTGATTTGCTTTTGCCAGGTATTGGCCAGGGCATCCGTCAGCGGCACCAGCGGCGAAAAGAACAGATTGAAGCCCACAATGATCGCCAGCAGCCATGCGACATGGCTGCCGGCCCAGAAGGCCAGCGCGAAGAGCAAGGTTAACAGCGCCAGCACGCGCAGCGCGGCGATCAGCCGGGAGGGGTCGCTCACCCGCGGGGCGATCAGCAGGCTGCCGAGAAAACGGGCTACCAGACCGGCGCCGAGCAAGATGCCGATGGTTTCCGGGGTCAGTCCGTTACCGGCCAGCCAGACGCTCCAGAAGGGCAGAAAAATACCGTAGCTAAAAAAGTAGGTGAAGTAACTGAGCGCCAGCCAGCGCGTGGAGTGCAAGACCATGATTTCCTCCCGAATGGTGGCGACAGTCTGGCGATAAACCCCGGCGGACGCAAGTCAGGCAGAAAGCGGAAAAAGGCGGTTTATTCACCACGGTGCCTCGTTCTCCGGGCGATGCCCCTGGCGGAAAAAATGGCATTCCGGCGGATACCGCGGCTGAAACGCAGTGCCCGAGGCGTTGGAGTTAGCCATGGCGTAGGATGACAGGCCAGACAGGCTGACAGACATAACCCTGAAAGTTTGCGTTAAAATCGTGAAGTTCATCACAGCTCACGACCGACGTTCAGGCGCCGCCGCCCGTCAGCGGTCCGCTAAAGACAGGAGATTATCCTGCAGCCGCATGCTCTCTGGCCGTGGCGATAAAATCGGCCAGCGCCGGCTTGATGGTGCCTTTTTTCCATGCCATCAGCAGCGCAATGGTCGGGGCATTGCCGGCGATAGGACGAAAAACCACCCGGCCAGTATTAAAATGATTCATATAACCGGGTATCAAAGTCACCCCGAGCCCCATCCCCACCAGATTCATGGTCACCAGAATATTGGTCGCCACCTGGACAATACGCGGCTGGCTTTTTTGCTGTTCGAACCACGCCTGGACGATCGGCGCCAGCGCCCCAGAGTACGCCGGGTCAGTGCTGACAAAATCAACGCCGTCCAGCTGGCTGGCGCTCACCTTCTCTGCTTTCGCCAGCGGATGATCTACCGGCAGCACCACCACCAGCGGTTCGTGGAGCAACTCAAGATAGTCAATTTCCGGACTGTAGATCGGTTGGCGCATCAGTCCGATATCCAGTTCACCGCTGCGAATTTTATCTTCCTGCTCGGTGGTGATAAGACTGACCAGCTCAACCCGGGTATTCGGTTGTTTGCGGCGAAACAAGGGCAGAACGCCGGGCAGCAAATTGACTTCGGCCGACGGAACAAAACCAATCGCCAGGTGGTTATCGTGCTGGACGATTTTTCGCGCGCGCATTTTGGCACTCTCTGCCTGGTCGAGTATCGCCTTCGCATCCTGCAGAAAACACTCCCCCGCCGCCGTCAGCGTCACCTTGCGTTTGTCGCGCTCAAGCAACGACACGCCGACGCACTGTTCCAGATCGCGAATTTGACTGCTCAGCGAAGGCTGCGAGGTATGCAGTTTTTCTGCCGCGCGGGTGAAGTTTAGTTCCTGCGCCACCGCGACGAAATAGCGCAGGTGCCTCAATTCCATCAACCCCTCCTTGTTATCGATAAAACATCTCAGCTGGTAGAAATTAACTATTTCACACATTGATAACCCACAAGCAACATAAGGATGACACAAAAAAGAGAAGGTCAATACCTCTTACCCCACAGGATGAAAAAAATGACCATCAAAATGAAAACCGATGTCTACCAACTGGTCGACCCGCAAAACGGTCGCGTCACCCCACGGATCTATACCGACCCTGAGATCTATCAGCTTGAGCTGGAGCGGATCTTTGGCCGCTGCTGGCTGTTTCTGGCCCATGAAAGCCAGATCCCGCGGGCAGGGGATTTCTTTAACACGTACATGGGTGAAGATGCCGTGGTGGTGGTCCGCCAAAAGGACGGCAGCATTAAAGCCTTTTTAAATCAATGTCGTCACCGCGCGATGCGCGTGAGCTACGCCGACTGCGGCAATACCCGAGCCTTCACCTGCCCCTATCACGGCTGGTCTTATGGCATCGACGGCGAGCTGATCGACGTCCCGCTCGAGCCGCGCGCCTACCCGCAGGGGCTGTGCAAGTCCCACTGGGGGCTCAATGAAGTCCCGTGTGTGGAAAGTTACAAAGGCCTTATTTTCGCCAACTGGGATCCTACAGCCCCCACGCTGCGTGACTATCTGGGCGATATGGCCTGGTATCTTGACGGCGTCCTCGACCGTCGTGAAGGCGGGACCGAGATCGTTGGCGGCGTACAGAAGTGGACCATCGACTGCAACTGGAAATTCCCCGCCGAGCAGTTCGCCAGCGACCAGTATCACGCGCTGTTCAGCCACGCCTCGGCGGTGCAGGTGCTGGGCGCGAAAGATGATGGCAGTGAAAAGCGCCTGGGCGAAGGACAGACCGCCCGTCCGGTGTGGGAGACTGCCAAAGACGCGCTGCAGTTTGGTCAGGAGGGGCACGGCAGCGGCTTTTTCTTCACCGAACAGCCGGACGCTAACGTCTGGGTCGACGGCGAGGTCTCCCGCTATTACCGCGATACCTTTGCCGAAGCCGAGCAGCGGCTGGGCACCGTCCGCGCCCTGCGCCTCGCAGGTCACAATAACATCTTCCCGACCCTCTCGTGGCTAAACGGTACCGCCACGCTGCGCGTCTGGCACCCGCGAGGACCGGATCGGGTTGAGGTCTGGGCATTCTGTCTCACCGATAAAGCCGCCTCCGATGAGGTCAAAGCGGCGTTCGAAAACAGCGCCACGCGCGCCTTTGGTCCGGCTGGTTTCCTCGAGCAGGATGACTCGGAAAACTGGTGTGAAATTCAAAAACTGCTGAAAGGACACCGGGCGCGTCACACCAGCCTGTGCCTGGAGATGGGATTAGGCGAGGAAAAACGCCGCACAGACGGCATTCCCGGGATAACCAACTATATCTTTTCCGAAACTGCCGCCCGCGGTATGTACCAGCGCTGGGCCGATCTGTTAAGCAGCGAAACGTGGCAGGAAGTGCAGGAAAAAACCGCCGCTTACCAGCAGGAGGTGATGAAATGAGCGCCTTAGTCTCTGCTGAACTGCACTACCGCATCAGCCAGTTCCTCTACGAGGAGGCGCGTCTGCTGGACGACTGGCAGTTTCGCGACTGGCTGACGCAGCTGGACGACGAGATCCGCTACACCATGCGCACGACCGTCAACGCCCAGACCCGCGACCGTCGCAAAGGGGTCCAGCCACCGACCACCTGGATCTTTAATGACAACAAAGACCAGCTTGAGCGCCGGATTGCTCGCCTGGAGACCGGCATGGCATGGGCAGAGGAGCCGCCATCCCGCACCCGCCATCTGATTAACAACCTGCAGATCAGCGAAACCGGACAACCGGATCGCTTCGCCGTGCGCCTTAACTATCTGCTATATCGCGCACAAAAGGAGCGTGACGAGACCTGCTACGTCGGCACGCGGAGGGACACCGTCCGCCGTCTGCCTGGCGGCGAGTGGCGCCTGACGGCAAGAGAGATCGTGCTCGATCAGGCAGTGATCGCGTCCCACAACCTGAGCGTACTCTTCTGATGAATCGAATATTCGCCTGCTCCACCGTTGAGCTGCCGGAGGGGGAAGCCCTCCGCCTGGAGACCTCTCCCGTTATTGCCCTGTTCCATATTGGCGGAGCGTTTTATGCCGTTAACGATCGCTGCAGCCATGGCAACGCGTCGATGTCCGAAGGCTACCTGGAAGACGACGCGACGGTGGAATGTCCACTACACGCCGCCAGTTTCTGCCTGAAAACCGGCAAAGCGCTGTGTCTGCCCGCCACCGAGCCGCTGACCACCTATACGGTGCACGTGGAAGGCGGTGAGGTGTTTATTGATATTCCTGAGGAGGCCTGATGAGCGATTTACGCGATAACATGGTGTTGATTACCGGCGGCGGTTCCGGCCTGGGTCTGGCGCTGGTTGAGCGCTTTATTGACGAGGGGGCGAAGGTCGCGACCCTCGAACTGTCCGGCGCGAAAGTCGCCAGCCTGCGCCAGCGCTTTGGCGATCGGGTGCTGGCGGTGGAAGGCAGCGTAACCCGCTACGGTGATTATCAGCGCGCAGTGGATCAGATCCTCACCACCTATGGCCGTCTGGACTGTTTTATCGGCAACGCCGGTATCTGGGATCATAACGCCTCCCTGATGGACACCCCGGCGGAGGCGCTGGAGAATGGCTTCCATGAGCTGTTCAACGTCAACGTGCTGGGCTATCTGCTCGGCGCCAAGGCCTGCGCCCCGGCATTAATCGCCAGCGAAGGCAGCATTATTCTGACCCTCTCCAACGCGGCCTGGTATCCGGGCGGCGGCGGCCCGCTCTACACCGCCAGCAAACATGCGGCGACCGGCTTAATTCGCCAGCTGGCCTACGAGCTGGCGCCGAAGGTGCGGGTCAACGGCGTTGGCCCCTGCGGGATGGCGACCGATCTGCGCGGCCCGCAGGCGCTGGGGCAAAGCGACACCACGATAATGCACTCCCTAACGGCGGAGAAGATCGCCGCCATCCTGCCACTGCAGTTTTTCCCCGAACCGGTCGATTTCACCGGCCCGTACGTCATGCTGGCTTCCCGACGTAATAATCGGACGCTGAGCGGGGTGATGATCAATGCCGATGGCGGGCTGGGGATCCGCGGGATCCGCCATGTCGCCGCCGGACTAAACCTGTAAGGAGTGATGATGAGCGAACCGATGATTGCCATTATCGGCGGTGGACAGGCCGGGGCGATGGCCGCCGCGGCCCTCCGCCAGCAGGGTTACCAGGGTCCCCTGCACCTGTTTTCTGATGAACCCCATTTACCCTATGAGCGCCCGCCGCTGTCGAAAGCGATGCTGCTGGATGCAGATCCACAGCGACAGCCGGTGCTCCCCGCCAGCTGGTGGCAGGACAACAACGTCCAGCTGCATCTCGGTGTGACGCTGCGCGATATCGATCGTCAGGCGCAGAGCCTGACGCTGGCAGACAATCGCGTCTTTCACTGGCGACAACTGCTGCTGGCGACCGGAGCCGCCGCCAGGCCGCTGCCGCTGCTCGACGCGCTGGGGGAACGTTGCCTGACCCTGCGACACGCCGGCGATGCTGCGCGTCTGCGCGCGGCGCTGCAGCCAGGGAGCGAGGTGGTTATCATCGGCGCAGGCACCATCGGCCTGGAGTTGGCCGCCAGCGCTATTCAGCGCGGCTGTCGCGTCACGGTGGTGGAGCAGGCATCGACGGTGATGGGTCGCAACGCCCCGCCGCCGGTCCGCGATTACCTGCTGGCCCGCCATCGCCAGGCCGGGGTACGGGTGCTGTTGAACAGCGCCATCGAACAGGCGGAACAGGGAACCCACCTCTCCCTCACTTTACAGAGTGGCGAAACCCTGCGCGCCGGGACGGTCGTATATGGCATTGGCATCGTGGCTAACGATGCTCTCGCGCGCCGCGCCGGGCTGGAGACCGACAATGGCATCGTCGTGGATGCCGACGGCAGGACCTCGGACCCGGCTATTTTTGCCGCCGGCGACGTCACGCTGACGCGGCAATCAGATGGTTCGCTGTCGCGTGTCGAGAGCTGGGAAAATGCTAATATCCAGGCGCAGATTGCCGCTGCGGCCATGCTTGGCAAACCACGCCCCGCCAGGGCGCCAGGCTGGTTCTGGACCGATCAGTACGAAGATAACCTGCAGTTTATTGGCGATATGCAGGGCGAAAAGTGGTGGTGTCGGGGAGCGCCCGCCGATCGCAAAGCGATCTGGTTCCAGCTGCGCGACGGCGTGTTAACCGGCGCGGTCACCCTCAATCACGGTCGCGAGATCCGCACGCTACGCAAGCTCATCCAGAGTGGTCAAGCGGTGAATGCCGAAACGCTATGCGATGAAAACGTCCCGTTAAAAATGCGGTAATTTCGTTGTTCAGCGGACCGGGGATGTTGCCAGGACTAACGTGGCGGGAAGCAAAAACGTGTATTACGTTTAAAGGACACTTCTCTCATAACGAGCTGATTATGAACACACTCCGCTATTTTGATTTTGGCGCATCCCGCTCTCTGCTACTGCTTATCGCCCGCATCGCCGTGGTAGTTCTGTTTATTCTTTTTGGCTACCCCAAACTGCTGGGCTTTGACGGTACGGTGCAGTACATGGCCGCCTCCGGCGCGCCGATGCCGACCCTGGCGGCGATTATCGCCGTCATTATGGAAGTGCCTGCCGCCATTTTAATTGTGCTGGGCTTTTTCACCCGCCCGCTGGCGGTCATCTTTATCTTCTACACCCTGGGCACCGCGGTGATTGGCCATCACTACTGGGATATGACTGGCGATGCGGTATTGCCGAACATGATTAACTTCTGGAAAAACGTCAGCATCGCCGGCGCTTTCCTGCTGCTGGCGGTAACCGGCCCCGGAGCGATTTCGCTCGACCGCCGCTAATCTCCAGACGCAAAAAAGGCCGCAAACGCGGCCTTTTTGATGTCAACGCTAACGCTTACGCATAAACCGGGAAGCGGGCGCAGATATCCAGGACTTTGCCTTTCACGCGCTCAATGACCGCGTCGTCATTGATATTGTCCAGCACATCACACATCCAGCCAGCCAGCTCTTTGACTTCCGCTTCTTTAAAGCCGCGGCGAGTCACTGCCGGAGAACCGATACGGATACCGGAGGTTACGAACGGGCTCTTCGGATCGTTCGGCACGCTGTTTTTGTTGACGGTGATGTTGGCGCGGCCCAGGGCAGCGTCAGCTTCTTTACCGGTCAGGTTTTTATCCACCAGGTCCAGCAGGAACAGATGGTTCTCAGTACCGCCAGACACCACTTTGTAGCCGCGGTTCAGGAACACTTCCACCATTGCTTTGGCGTTTTTCGCAACCTGCTGCTGGTAAACTTTAAACTCTGGCTCCATCGCTTCTTTCAGCGCCACCGCTTTCGCTGCGATAACGTGCATCAGCGGGCCGCCCTGCGCGCTTGGGAATACCGCAGAGTTCAGTTTCTTGTACAGCTCTTCGCTACCGCCTTTCGCCAGGATCAGGCCGCCGCGCGGACCGGCCAGGGTTTTGTGGGTGGTGGTGGTCACGACGTGAGCATGCGGAACCGGGTTCGGATACACGCCAGCGGCAATCAGGCCTGCCACGTGCGCCATATCGACAAACAGGTATGCGCCGATGCTGTCAGCGATTTCACGCATTTTTGCCCAGTCAACGATACCGGAGTAAGCGGAGAAACCACCGATGATCATCTTCGGTTTATGTTCCTGAGCCTGCTTCGCCATGTCGTCATAGTCAATTTTGCCGGACTCATCAATACCGTAAGGGATGATGTTGTACAGTTTGCCGGAGAAGTTAACCGGAGAGCCGTGAGTCAGGTGGCCGCCCTGCGCCAGGTTCATCCCCAGCACGGTATCGCCCGGCTGCAGCAGCGCGGTGTAAACGGCAAAGTTAGCCTGGGAGCCGGAGTGCGGCTGGACGTTAGCATAGTCAGCGCCGAACAGCTCTTTCGCGCGGTCGATAGCCAGCTGCTCAACCACGTCGACATATTCGCAGCCGCCGTAGTAACGCTTGCCCGGATATCCTTCAGCATATTTGTTGGTCAGCTGAGAGCCCTGCGCTTGCATCACGCGCGGACTGGTGTAGTTTTCGGAGGCGATCAGTTCGATGTGCTCTTCCTGACGTACTTTTTCCTGCTCCATAGCCTGCCACAGTTCGGCATCATAATCGGCAATGTTCATTTCACGCTTTAACATCCGCATCTCCTGACTCAGCTAACAATAAAATTTCGGCCTAAAAAGGCGGTCCGATTGGACAACGGCCCACAGTATAACCGAATCATTCTGTGATAACAGGTCTTGACAAAGGATTTTACGCAAACGTTTGGCTCCGCATGACACAAGGCTTTGAGCAATAACGCCTCTCTCAGTATCAACGGATTTCTTTTCAGGATTGTGATGCAAATTCTTCATGTTGTAACTGCAACGGCGGAAAGTGTTAAAGAACCATTTACAACGCAGGGTTATTTCCTTAAGATGTATTTAAAATACATCATTAAAGTAACACACAAGGAAGCACGCTATGCTCGACGCTCAAACCATCGCTACGGTCAAAGCCACCATCCCCCTGCTGGTAGAGACTGGACCAAAATTAACCGCCCATTTCTACGATCGTATGTTTGCGCATAACCCGGAGCTCAAAGAGATCTTCAATATGAGCAACCAGCGCAACGGCGACCAGCGAGAAGCGTTGTTCAACGCCATTGCCGCCTACGCCAGCAATATCGATAACCTGCCCGCCCTGCTGCCGGCGGTGGAAAAAATCGCCCAGAAACACACCAGTTTCCAGATCAAACCGGAGCAGTACAACATCGTGGGCAGCCATCTGCTGGCGACCCTCGATGAAATGTTCAGCCCGGGTCAGGAAGTCCTTGATGCCTGGGGGAAAGCTTACGGCGTGCTGGCGAACGTTTTTATCGGCCGCGAAGCCGAGATCTATCAGCAAAACGCCAGTAAAACCGGCGGCTGGGAAGGGACCCGCGCGTTCCGCATCGTGAAGAAAACCCCGCGCAGCCAGCTTATCACCAGCTTTGAGCTCGAGCCGGTCGACGGCCAGCCGGTCGCCGATTACCAGCCTGGCCAGTATCTGGCCATCTGGCTGAAGCCGGAAGATTTCGAATATCAGGAAATTCGCCAGTACTCCCTGACCCGCAAAGCGGACGGCAAGGGCTACCGCATCGCGGTTAAACGCGAAGAAGGCGGCCAGGTTTCCAGCTGGCTGCATAACCATGCCAGCGAAGGCGATGTGGTCTATCTCGCGGCGCCGGCCGGGGACTTCTTCCTTAACGTTGAACCGCAGACGCCGGTCACTCTGCTCTCCGGCGGCGTCGGGCAAACGCCGATGCTGGCGATGCTGGATGCGCTGGCGAAGAGCCGCCATCAGGGTCAGGTGAACTGGTTCCATGCGGCGGAAAATGGCGAAGTCCATGCCTTTGCGGATGAAGTACAGGCGCTCGGCGCGGCGCTGCCGGCGTTTACCGCTCACGTCTGGTATCGCAACCCGAGCGAGGCCGACCGTCAGGCAGGACGTTTTGATAGCGAAGGTTTGATGGATTTAGCGGCGGTGGCGGAAACCCTTCGCGACCCGCAGATGCAGTTCTATCTCTGCGGCCCGGTGGCCTTTATGCAGTATGCGGCGCAGCAGCTGGTGGCGCAAGGGGTGAATAAAGACAACATTCATTACGAATGCTTCGGGCCGCATAAGGTGCTGTAAGCCCCGACGACGCGGGGATTTGTAGGCCGGGTAAGCGCAGCGCCACCCGGCAATACTGCAGCGAGCGGCGAGCGTTAAATCGCCGCGTCGTCTTCTTCGCCGGTACGGATACGAATCACGCGCGCGACATCAAAGACAAAGATTTTACCGTCACCGATTTTGCCGGTCTGCGCGGTACGGATGATGGTATCCACACAGGTATCGACGATATCGTCGGTCACCACGATTTCAATTTTCACTTTCGGCAGAAAATCCACCATATACTCCGCGCCGCGGTAGAGTTCGGTGTGCCCTTTCTGGCGGCCAAAGCCTTTCACTTCCGTTACCGTCATCCCGGTGATGCCGACTTCGGCCAGCGCTTCACGCACGTCATCCAGTTTGAAAGGTTTAATAATCGCATCAATCTTTTTCATGGTGTTCCTGTCTTAGTCGCGTAACCGGTTGCTTACCGTATCATAACTTGCGCTATGTTGCGGAGCTACTCTTTAAAGTCGTTGGCGTCGATCTCATGGCGCGACAGCAGCTTATAGAATTCAGTGCGGTTGCGTCCAGCCATCCGCGCGGCATGGGTGACGTTGCCCCTGGTAATCTGCAGCAGCTTACGCAGGTAGTTCAGCTCAAACTGATTGCGCGCCTCCACGAAGGTCGGCAGGGCGGTGTTCTCGCCCTCCAGCGCCTGCTCCACCAGCGCATCGCCGATCACCGGCGACGAGGTCAGGGCCACGCACTGCTCAATCACGTTCACCAGCTGGCGCACATTGCCGGGCCAGTTGGCGGCCATCAGCCGCTTCATCGCATCGCTGGAAAACGCCCGAACGAACGGCTTATGGCGATCGGCGGACTGACGCAGCAGATGGTTGGCCAACAGCGGAATATCTTCCGTGCGTTCGGAGAGCGGCGGGATCTTCAGGTTAACCACATTGAGGCGATAGAACAGATCTTCGCGAAACTCGCCGCGAGCCATCGCCTTCGGCAGGTCGCGGTGGGTGGCGGAGATGATCCGCACGTTGATCTCGATATCGCGGTTGCTGCCGAGCGGGCGTACCTTACGCTCCTGCAGGACGCGCAGCAGCTTCACCTGCAGGGCGACCGGCATATCGCCAATCTCATCGAGAAACAGCGTACCGCCTTCGGCGGCCTGGAATAACCCTTCGCGGTTGCTGACCGCGCCGGTAAAGGCGCCCCGCGCATGGCCGAACAGTTCGGACTCGAGCAGCTGTTCCGGCAGCGCGCCGCAGTTAATCGCCACGAACGGCTTGTCATGACGCGGGCTGGCGTTGTGGATCGCCTGGGCGACTATCTCCTTCCCGGTCCCGCTCTGGCCGTTAATCAGCACGCTAACGTCGGACTGCGCCACCATCCCGGCCTGCTCGAGCAGGCGCAGCATCAGCGGGCTGCGGGTGACAATGGCCTGACGCCAGGCTTCGTCGGTGGCTGGCGAGCGCTGCTCCAGCGCCTCATCAATGGCTTGATACAAGGCGTCTTTATCAACCGGCTTAGTCAGGAAGCTGAAGACGCCCTGCTGGGTGGCCGCCACCGCGTCGGGGATCGAGCCATGGGCGGTGAGAATGATCACCGGCATGCCGGGCTGTCCCTTCTGGATCTCACTGAAGAGCTGCAGACCGTCCATTTCATCCATCCGCAGATCGCTAATCACCAGATCCACCTTCTCACGCCCCAGCACGCGCAGCGCTTCCGGGCCGCTCTCGGCGGTGACCACGCTATAGCCTTCGCTGACCAGGCGCATGCCCAGCAGCTTCAGCAGCCCCGGATCGTCATCCACCAGCAGCAAACGCGCCGGTTTACGGATCGTCATGGATAACCTCCGGCACTTTTTCGCTGCCGAAATTGCCGCCCGGCTTGCGGCTGGAGAGCTGGCGTTCAATATCCGTCAGATTCTCCAGCTTACGGGTGGTCAGCTCCAGCTGTTCGCGCAGCGACTGCTCCTGCTGGCGCAACGTCTCCAGCTCGCTATCGCTGGACTGCTGAAGCTTCGCGTAGCGGGCTCGCTCCTCCACCAGCTGCAGCTGACGGGCCTGCCCGTCGCGCCAGAGCTGATACAGCGGGCGGACCTGAACGGCGATTTGCGGGCTGAAGGTGTCGAGACGCGCCACCAGCTCGCGGCGCTCGTCAGGGGTAATTTTGGCATCGGCAAGCAGAATGCCGCGGCGGAACGCGTCCTGCCAGCTGTCGTCGGTATGGCGTTTCGCCTCCGCTCGCGCCTGCGCCGGCGCGAGACGATCGGCGCAGTCAATGCCCCGCAGCCAGTAGAGGGGGTTTTTGTCGCTGGCATCGCTGCTGTGCGCCCAGATATCGGCGCAGTCCACCGCGACAAAATCGGCCACCTGATGCTGCGCCTGCCCGGGGGCGGCGGCACCTTCCGCACTATGCGGCGAGAAGCCGGCGGAACACCCCGCCAGCGTCAGACAAGCAATGCCTGAGAGCAGCCATCCGCTAAGGGAACGGCGCCAGGCCAGGAATTGGGACATAGTTCCCCGATATCGATTCATTAGTTGGATTATTCCGGCGCTGAGGGAAGCGTAATGCGAAAACAGACCTGCCCGGCGGGGGCGTCAACCAGACTGAGCTCCCCTTGCATCTGACGGACGCAGTCGCGGGCGATGCTTAACCCCAGTCCACTGCCTTTCACGGCCCCTTTACGCTGGTGACTCCCCTGGTAAAAGGGCTCAAAAATCATATTCTTTTCCGCGGCCGGGATCGGTTCGCCGCTGTTGGCGACATCAATACGCACCTGCTCTCCGTGCCGGTAGCTATGGATACGAATGTTACCGGATTCAGCGCCATAGTGCACCGCATTGGAGTAGAGATTATCCATTACGCTTATCAATAGCGCAGGCTCTGCCAGACAATGCCGCGCCTGCAGCGCCAGCTCGGTATGCATCAGTTTAGCCCGCGCGGGCAAACTGTGCGCCGCCACGACGTTTTCCACCAGCTCCACCAGGTCCACTTCTTCCCGGGCTACCGGGCCGTCGGCCTGTTTGCGGTTGTAGTCCAGCAGCTGTTCAATCAGCTTTTGCAGGTTGCGGCTGCTGCTGTCGAGGATCTCGACGATCTCCTGCTGCTCCGGCGTCAGCGGCCCGGCGACACGGTCGGCCAACAGCTCGGTGCCTTCACGCATACTGGCCAGCGGGGTTTTCAGCTCATGCGACAGATGGCGAAGAAACTGATGCCGCTGCGACTCCAGCCATGCCAGGCGCTCGCTGAGCCAGATAATGCGCTTGCCCACCGAGCGCAGCTCGCGCGGGCCGGTAAACAATGCCGCGTCGTCCAGCGACTTCCCAGCCCCCAGCTGGTTGATCATTCTTTCGATGCCTTTCACCGGGCCGATGATCATGCGGGTAAAAAGCAGCACCAGCGCCAGGCTCAGCAGAAACAGCACCAGCGCCTGCCAGCCGAAAAACTGGCCGCGCTCGGCAATCTCCTGCTGCAGCTGCTGGCCGCGGGAATAGACCACCGCCCGGGTCGCCTGGACCATGTCGCTGTTATTACTGGCGAACACTTCCAGTCTGGCGGCTGCCTGGGCGTCGGGGCCGCTGTTGTTACACTGCAGCTGCGCCAGATCGCTGACATCCTGGCGCAGCGCCTGCCAGAGCTTCTCGTCCGGCAGCACGCCGGCGTGCGCATCCAGCATCTGGCTGTAGCGCTGCCGCTGGTTTTGATAGACGCGCGCCAGCGTCGGATCGTCCAGCACGCAGTACTGGCGATAGCTGCGCTCCATCTCCAGCGCGGCATTGATCATCGCCTCGCTGCGGCGGGCATCGACCAGCGTAGTGCGGTTGATATGCGCCGCCTGGGCGCTGAGGGCATTGAGGCTCTGCCAGGCCTGCCAGGCCAGCACCAGCAACGGCAGCAGGATCAGCACAAAGGAGAGCGTCACCAGCTGACGCAGCGAACGGGGAAAAAGAGAGAGTCGCTTCAAGGGTGTGGTCTCAATCATTAGCTCTGGTCGATGCTAACTGAGGAGCGCGGCGGAGAAAAGCGATACCCGTCGCCACGGCGCCGCAGAAACAACAAAGCCAGGCGCAAGGCCTGGCTTTGTTGAGAAATGAGGCGGTGCCTTACTCGACGTTTCGCCCGATGTCTGATAAAGCCAGGCTGTTATCAGGAGTTGGACGGCAGGCACCTGTTTGTGCGTCATTCGAAGTTTATGTAGCGCGTCCCGAAGGGGCTGACATAAGAAGGTGAATGAGCCACTGGTTAATATTATGCATGAACTATGCCATCTTTCAAAACATTTTATTAACACGTTGATATATATGACTTTCACCATAAAATCCAACCATTCCAGCGCTGTATACTTTTCATCCATGATGTCGCCGATTAGCGACACTAAATATGCCCCAGGTTACTCATCATTTAAATCAATAACTTAAGTGTCGCCTTTTGACGACACCGCAATATGCCAGTTGTCGGTGATTCCCGACACCCTGGCGTGCCGACCGTCACAGATAAAAAAAGCCCCCTGCCTGAGCAGGGGGCCGATACGTTCGCGAGACACGCTTCGGGAAGATTAACCCAGCTGTTTACGCGCGTTGCGGAAGATACGCATCCACGGGCTGTCTTCGCCCCAGTTTTCCGGGTGCCAGGAGTTGCTTACGGTGCGGAAGACGCGTTCCGGGTGCGGCATCATGATGGTCGCGCGCCCGCTTTCGCTGGTCACCGCGGTGATACCGTTCGGGGAACCGTTCGGGTTCGCCGGATAGGTTTCGGTCACTTTACCGAAGTTATCCACGAAGCGCAGCGCCACCAGACCTTTGCTCTCCAGCTGAGCCAGATGCGCGCTGTCGCGTACTTCCACCTGCCCTTCGCCGTGGGAGACCGCAATCGGCATCTGTGAGCCAACCATGCCCTCCAGCAGCAGAGACGGGCTTTGCGTCACTTCCACCAGGCTGAAGCGCGCTTCAAAGCGGTCAGACTGGTTGCGCACAAAGCGCGGCCACAGGTCGCTGCCCGGGATCAGCTCGCGCAGGTTGGACATCATCTGACAGCCGTTGCACACGCCAAGCGCCAGGGTCTGCGGACGATGGAAGAAGGTCGCGAACTCATCGCGCACGCGCTCGTTGAACAGAATCGACTTCGCCCAGCCTTCGCCTGCCCCCAGCACGTCGCCGTAGGAGAAGCCGCCGCAGGCCACCAGGGCATGGAAATCGCCCAGACCGGTGCGGCCCGCCAGCAGGTCGCTCATATGCACGTCGATGGCGTCAAAGCCGGCGCGATGGAAGGCTGCCGCCATTTCAACGTGAGAGTTCACCCCCTGCTCGCGCAGGACGGCCACTTTCGGACGCGCGCCGGTGGCAATGTAAGGCGCGACGACGTCGTCATTAATATCAAACGAGAGCTTCACATTAAGGCCCGGATCGGCGTCGTTGGCTTTCGCCTCGTGCTCCTGATCGGCGCAGGCCGGGTTGTCGCGCAGACGCTGCATCTGCCAGGTGGTTTCCGCCCACCACATGCGCAGGGTGGTGCGGCTTTCGCTAAACACCGTCTGACCGCTGGCGGTCAGCACGAAGCGATCGCCCTCGACCGCTTTACCGAGGTAATGCACGCAGTCCGCCAGGCCGTTAACCGCCAGAATGGCTTCCACTGCCTCACGGTCTGCGGCGCGGACCTGAATCACCGCCCCCAGCTCTTCGTTGAACAGCGCCGCCAGACGGTCGTCGCCCAGCGCGGCGATATCCGCTTCCAGTCCACAGTGGCCGGTAAAGGCCATTTCCGCCAGGGTGACCAGCAGGCCGCCGTCGGAGCGGTCGTGGTAGGCCAGCAGTTTACGCTGCGCCACCAGGGCCTGCATCGCATCCCAGAAGCCTTTCAGCTGCGCGACATCGCGCACGTCAGCCGGCTTGTCGCCGAGCTGGCGATAGACCTGCGCCAGCGCCGTCGCGCCCAGCGCGTTGTGCCCTTTACCGAGGTCGATCAGCAGCAGGGCGTTATCTTCCGTCGAGATCTGCGGCGTGACGGTATGACGAACATCTTCGACACGAGCGAAGGCGGAGATCACCAGCGACAGCGGAGAGGTCATCTCACGCTGCTCGCTGCCTTCCTGCCAGCGGGTTTTCATCGACATTGAGTCTTTGCCGACCGGAATGGTCAGGCCCAGCGCCGGGCACAGCTCTTCGCCCACCGCTTTCACCGCCTCATACAGACCCGCGTCTTCGCCCGGGTGGCCGGCGGCGGCCATCCAGTTAGCCGACAGCTTCACGCGGTTCAGCTCGCCAATCTGCGTGGCGGCGATATTGGTCAGCGCTTCGCCAACCGCCAGACGGCCGGAGGCGGCGAAGTCCAGCAGAGCAACCGGGGCGCGCTCGCCCATCGCCATCGCTTCGCCGTAGTAGCTGTCGAGGCTGGCGGTGGTGACCGCGCAGTTGGCCACCGGGATCTGCCACGGGCCGACCATCTGGTCGCGGGCGACCATGCCGGTCACGGTGCGGTCGCCGATGGTCACGAGGAAGGTTTTCTCGGCCACCGTCGGCAGGTGCAGAACGCGATTAACCGCATCGGCGATGGTGATCGGTTGGCGATCCAGCGCGCTGCCCTGGGCTTTCAGGGTCTGCACGTCGCGGGTCATTTTCGGCGTTTTGCCAAGCAGGACGTCCAGCGGCAGATCGATCGGCTGATCGTTAAAGTGGCTGTCGCTCAGGCTCAGGTGCTGCTCGGCGGTGGCTTCGCCGATAACCGCATAAGGCGCGCGCTCGCGGCGGCACAGCTCGTCGAACAGCGGCAGTTGCTCCGGGGCGACCGCCAGGACATAACGTTCCTGCGATTCGTTACACCAGATCTCCAGCGGGCTCATGCCTGGCTCATCGCTCAGGATATCGCGCAGCTGGAATTTACCGCCGCGGCCGCCGTCGCTGACCAGCTCCGGCATGGCGTTGGAGAGACCGCCGGCGCCGACGTCGTGGATAAACAGGATCGGGTTGGCGTCGCCCAGCTGCCAGCAGCGGTCGATCACTTCCTGACAGCGACGCTCCATTTCCGGGTTGTCACGCTGGACGGAGGCGAAATCGAGGTCGGCATCGGACTGGCCGGAGGCCATGGAAGACGCCGCGCCGCCGCCGAGGCCGATGTTCATCGCCGGACCGCCCAGCACGATCAGCTTCGCGCCGACGGTAATCTCGCCCTTCTGCACGTGCTCGCCGCGGATGTTGCCGATACCGCCGGCCAGCATGATTGGTTTGTGGTAGCCGCGCAGCTCTTCACCGTTATGGCTGGTGACTTTCTCTTCATAGGTGCGGAAGTAGCCGTTCAGCGCCGGGCGACCAAATTCGTTGTTAAACGCCGCGCCGCCCAGCGGGCCTTCGGTCATGATGTCCAGGGCGGTGACGATGCGATCCGGCTTGCCGAAATCTTCTTCCCACGGCTGTTCGAAGCCCGGGATGCGCAGGTTGGAAACCGAGAAGCCCACCAGGCCCGCTTTCGGCTTCGCGCCGCGGCCGGTGGCGCCTTCATCGCGGATTTCGCCGCCGGAGCCGGTTGCCGCGCCCGGCCATGGGGAGATGGCCGTCGGGTGGTTATGGGTTTCCACCTTCATCAGAATGTGCGCCGGCTCCTGATGGAAGTCATAGCGTCCGGTCTGGTGGTCGGCAAAATAGCGCCCCACTTCAGACCCTTCCATCACCGCGGCGTTGTCTTTATAGGCCGACAGGACGTAGTCCGGCGTTTTTTCGAAGGTGTTTTTGATCATTTTGAACAGCGACTTCGGCTGCTGTTCGCCGTCGATGATCCAGTCGGCGTTGAAAATTTTGTGACGACAGTGCTCTGAGTTCGCCTGGGCGAACATATACAGCTCGATATCGTTCGGATTGCGTCCCAGACGGGTAAAGGCGTCCTGCAGGTAGTCAATTTCGTCATCTGCCAGCGCCAGCCCCAAACGGAGGTTGGCGTCAATCAGCGCCTGACGCCCTTCGCCCAACAGGTCAACGCTGGTCACCGGCGTCGGCTGATGATGAGCGAACAGCTTTTCGCCCGCTTCCAGCGCGTCGAAGACGCTCTCCATCATGCGGTCGTGCAGTTCCGCCGCCACCGCGGCCCACTGTGCTTCGGTCAGAGTCGAGGCTTCAACATAATACGCCACGCCGCGCTCCAGACGCACAACCTGAGCCAGGCCGCAGTTATGGGCGATATCGGTAGCTTTAGAAGACCAGGGAGAGATGGTGCCAGGGCGAGGGGTCACGAGCAGTAATTTACCGGTCGGGGTATGGCTGTTTAAGCTCGGGCCATACTTAAGCAGTCGCGCCAGGCGCTCGCGATCGTCAGCGCTCAGCGGGGCGTTCAGATCGGCAAAATGAATATACTCGGCATATATGGCGCTTACCGGAAGGTTGGCCGCCTGAAATCGTGCCAGCAGTTTATTAATACGGAATGCCGACAGTGCAGGTGAACCACGCAAAATTTCCATCATAAGTCTCTCGTCTTCGAAGCTTTCAGGGTGAGCCAGGGGGGGAAACGGGCGTCATTATAGTGAATCCTGCGCCCCGACGAAACCGTTTGCGTAGAAATAAAATCATTGATGCTGTTTATCAATAAATGTGACGTCCATCGCGAATAAGTTGCCAACTGGCGCATTCTTAAGCAGAATGCCGCTCATTCGACGACAACCTTGCGTTTTTTCCGGACATCGCCTGCTGAGGAACCTGAAGCTGCAGAAGATTAACGCGCTGAAAAAATTAAAGATTAATTATCTGCTCATCGGCATTGTCACCCTTTTGCTGGCGGCTGCCCTGTGGCCGTCGATCCCCTGGTCCGGTAAACCGGAGAACCGGGTGGCGGGCATTATCGCTCGCGGCGAGTTACGCATCAGCACCATCAACTCGCCGATGACCTTCACCACCATGAACAATAAAACCTTCGGCCTGGACTACGAACTGGCGAAGCAGTTTGCCGACTACCTCGGCGTGACGCTTAAGATAACCGTCCGCCAGAACATCAGCCAGCTGTTTGACGACCTCGACGACGGTCAGGCCGATATGCTGGCCGCCGGGCTGGTCTATAACCAGGAGCGGGTGAAAAACTACCAGGCCGGCCCTGGCTACTACTCCGTTTCCCAACAGCTGGTCTATCGCGTCGGCAATACCCGGCCGCGCAGCCTCGCGGCGCTGACCGCCGAGCAGCTCGCCATCGCCCCGGGTCACGTGGCGATCAACGATCTCCAGGTACTGAAAGCGGAGAAATACCCGGATCTTGCCTGGCGCGTGGACGAAAAGCGCGGCACCACCGCGCTGATGCAGGCGGTGATTGACGGCAAACTCGATTACACCATCGCCGACTCGGTAGCCGTCAGCTTGTTTCAGCGCGTCCATCCGGAGCTGGCGGTAGCCCTCGATATCACCGACGAACAGCCGGTCACCTGGTTCAGCGCTCGGGACGACGATAATTCGCTGTCGGCGGCGATGCTTGATTTCTTCAACAATATTAATGAAGACGGCACCCTGGCGCGCCTGGAAGAGAAGTACCTCGGCCACGGCAACGATTTCGATTATGTCGATACCCGCACCTTCCTGCGCGCGGTGGAAAACATTCTTCCGGAGGTGCAGCCGCTGTTTGAAAAGTACGCCCGCGAGATCGACTGGCGCCTGCTGGCCGCCATCGCCTGGCAGGAATCCCACTGGGATCCGCAGGCCACCTCGCCTACCGGCGTGCGCGGCATGATGATGCTTACGCGTAATACGGCGCAGAGTCTGGGGCTGACTGACCGGACCGATGCGGCGCAGAGTATCGACGGCGGTATGCGCTATCTCCAGGATATGATGGATAAAGTGCCGGATTCGATCCCGAAAGATGAACGCATCTGGTTTGCGCTGGCCGCTTACAATATGGGCTATGCCCATATGCTGGACGCCATGGCGCTCACCCGCAAACAGAAAGGCAATCCCAACAGCTGGGCAGACGTTAAGCTGCGTTTACCCCTGCTGAGCCAGAAACCCTATTACAGCAAACTTAAATACGGCTATGCCCGCGGCCATGAGGCCTACGCCTATGTGGAAAACATCCGCAAATATCAGATAAGCCTTGTCGGCTATTTGTCAGAAAAGGAGCGCCAGCAGCAGCAAACGCTGGTCCTGGCGGAGGATTACCCGGCGGTGCTCCCCAATGAGCTCGAACAGCCGCAGGAGACCACCCTGCCCTTTTTCAAGTTTCGCGCCGATAAACAGATGGATAATGCCCGGATGAAACTCCCCGGCCACCTGTATTAACTTTCCCCGTTCTGCTCCCGGGCTTTCTTCAGCGCTTTTTTCTCTTCCCGCCGCCAGCGGAAGAAGTCGCTCAGCATGGCAGAGCAGGATCCCGCCAGCACGCCTTCGCTAATCTCAACCCGATGGTTCATTCCCGGGTGGTGCAGAACATCCATCAGTGAGCCGGCGGCGCCGGTCTTGGCATCCCTGGCGCCAAACACCAGGCGGGCGATACGGCTGTGCACCATCGCGCCCGCGCACATCACGCAGGGCTCGAGGGTCACGTACAGCGTGGCGTCGATCAGGCGATAGTTTTGCAGCACCAGCCCGCCCTGGCGTAAGGCCATAATTTCCGCATGGGCGGTGGGGTCGTGACGGCCTATCGGCCGGTTCCAGCCCTCGCCAATGACCTGATTGTTATGCACCAGCACCGCGCCCACCGGCACCTCGCCCTCTTCCCAGGCGCGCTTCGCCAGCGTCAGGGCATGACGCATCCAGTATTCATCATTGAGTTCGAGGTCAGACACAGCGGCCACTCCAGCAGAAAAAGCGGGGCGCATTATACATGGGAGCTATCAATTACACACTATTACTCCAGTTGCTGCAGCTCTCCCTGCGGGGTGACCCGCCAGCGATGCTGGCAAAAGCCGAGCAACGGGTTATCCTGCTCGCTATCGCTATAGCCGCTATACAGCTGCAGCGGAGCGCCAATCTTTTTCTCCAGCTGCACCACCTTTTCATGTCCCAGGCAGCGCAGGGTCAATACCCAGCCGCCCCAGCGGCGCGCGGTGCGGCTGGCTATCAGATTCACCCGCGGCAGCCAGAGGGTATCGCGATAGACCTGTTCCACCAGCGACTGCGGCGAGCCGGTGATCAACCAGACGTCGGCATCGGTACTGGTCAGGTAGGCCGTCAGCCGCGCATGAACCACCGGAAACGCCGTCACATGATGACGAAACCAGCCGACGAACTCCGCTTCCAGCCGCTTCAGTACCGCCTCGCGACGGCCAAAGGTTGACGCCCACAGCAGCAGGCTCATCGGCCAGCGCGCCGCCCGCCCGCACACCGCCAGCCCGGCAAGGATCGCCGGCCCCATCGCCACCACCAGCAGCAGGTTCAGCGGCAGGTGGCGCAGCAGGTAGCGCAGAAAACTGCCGAACATATCCTGTTGATGCAAGGTTCCGTCCAGATCGAAAAACACCACTCTCCGTTCACTGTGCTGCAAACTGCCTCCTTCTATCAGGATTCGCTTCTCGTTAGGGTAAGCTTAACAGTCTTATGCCATGAAGAGGGAAAACATCCCTGCCGTTAAGGAAGAATTAAATTAGCAGGCGAAGGAAAAATTGTGGCTTATGAATTTTTAATTCGTGGTATACCCCTTATAATCGAATAAAAATTCTGTCAGTCACGAGCCGGACGGCTCCAGCGGAGCTCCAATGAACTGTTTAACGCGTATTCGTCAGCGCTATCCCACCCTGGCGGCGAGCGACAAAAAGTTGGCCGATTTTATTCTGAGCCAACCCGATGACACCCGGCACCTCAGCTCGCAGCAGCTGGCGGTGGAAGCCGGTGTGAGTCAGTCCAGCGTGGTTAAATTTGCCCAGAAACTGGGGTTCAAAGGCTTTCCGGCGCTGAAGCTGGCACTGAGTGAAGCCCTGGCCAGCAGCCCGGATCCGCACTCCGTTCCGGTACATAACCACATTCGCGGTGACGACCCGCTGCGTCTGGTGGGCGAGAAACTCATTAAAGACAATGTCGCCGCTATGCATGCCTCGCTGGACGTCAACACTGAAGAGACGCTACGGGAAGCCGTCACGCTGCTGCGCAACGCCCGGCGGGTGATCGTCACCGGGATTGGCGCGTCCGGCCTGGTGGCGCGTAACTTTAGCTGGAAGCTGATGAAGATCGGCGTTAATGCTGTTTCGGAGCAGGATATGCACGCCCTGCTGGCGACGGTGCAGGCCATGTCCAGCGACGATCTGCTGCTGGCGATCTCTTACTCCGGCGAGCGTCGGGAGATCAATATGGCGGCCGGTGAAGCGCTGCGCGTGGGCTCCAGGATCCTGGCGATCACCGGCTTTAGCCCTAACGCCCTGCAGCAGCAGGCGACCCACTGCCTGTACACCATCGCCGAAGAGCAGGCGACGCGCAGCGCGGCCATCTCTTCCACCAGCGCGCAAATGATGCTCACCGACCTGCTGTTTATGGGGCTGGTGCAGCAGGATCTGGAGCGGGCGCCGGAGCGCATTCGCCATAGCGAAGCGCTGGTGAAAAAGCTGGTCTGAGCAGAAAATGGGCGTATAATGCCCGCCCTGTTTGTGTTGTTTCTGAGATTTTCCTGATGGCGCTGTTAATTACCAAAAAATGCATCAACTGCGATATGTGCGAGCCGGAGTGCCCCAATGAGGCCATTTCGATGGGTGACAGCATTTATGAAATTAACAGCGACCGCTGCACCGAATGCGTGGGCCATTACGACACGCCCACCTGCCAGAAGGTGTGCCCGATCCCAAATACCATTCTGAAAGATCCGGCACACGTCGAGAATGAAGAACAGCTGTGGGATAAATTCGTCCTGATGCACCACGCGGATAAAATTTAACCGCTTCCCGGCTTAGCTTTCGACAATCACCGTGGCGCAGGCGTAATGGCGCTCATCGGCGAGCGTGACATGAATATGGCTCACCCCCAGTCGTTCCGCCAGCCGTTGCGCCTCACCCCATAGCCGCAGCTTCGGCTTGCCCAGCTCATCGTTGTAAACTTCGAACTGATTAAAGGCCAACCCGTTGCGGATCCCGGTCCCCAGCGCTTTCGCCGCCGCTTCCTTGACCGCAAAGCGTTTCGCCAGAAAACGCACCGGCTGCTGGTGCTGCTCCCAGATGCTCCATTCATGGTCGCTCAGCACCCGGCGGGCAAGGCGATCGCCGCTGCGGGCGATCACCGCCTCGATGCGGGCGATCTCGACGATGTCGGTACCCAGCCCGAGGATGGCCATTAGCCGCGCGCTTCCAGCATCAGACGTTTCATTTCCGCCACCGCCTCTTTCAGGCCGCTCATTACCGCCCGGCCAATAATCGCGTGGCCGATATTCAGCTCATGCATTTCCGGCAGCGCAGCAATCGCTTTCACGTTGTGATAGGTCAGACCGTGACCCGCATTGACCTTCAGGCCGAGGCTGGCGGCGTAGGTGGCCGCTTTGGCAATACGTTCCAGCTCCTTCGCCTGCTCGGCGTCGGTTTTAGCATCGGCATAGCAGCCGGTGTGGATTTCGATATAGGGCGCGCCAACGTCCGCCGCCGCTTTGATCTGCGCTTCATCCGCATCGATAAACAGGGAGACCAGGATACCGGCATCCGCAAGGCGTTGACAGGCATCACGCATCTTGTCGCGCTGGCCGGCCACGTCCAGTCCGCCTTCGGTGGTCACTTCCTGACGCTTCTCCGGCACCAGGCAGCAGAAATGCGGTTTGGTTTCGCAGGCGATCGTCAGCATCTCTTCGGTGACCGCCATTTCAAGGTTCATGCGGGTGTGCAGCGTCTGGCGCAGGATACGCACATCGCGATCGGTGATATGGCGGCGGTCTTCGCGCAGATGCACGGTTATGCCGTCGGCGCCGGCCTGTTCGGCAATGAAAGCCGCCTGAACCGGATCCGGGTAAGCGGTGCCGCGGGCGTTACGCAAGGTCGCGATATGGTCAATATTGACCCCTAACAGTAATTCAGCCATGACAATCCTCGTTAATCATTATTCGTATTATCCGCTCGCGCCTTTCGCGCGGGCATAAACTGGCGAAACAATTCCCGGCTCTTGAGCGGTTTGCCGCCGAGATAGGGCTTCAGGGCGATACGGGTAAAGCGCTTTGCGGCGCGCAACGTATCAACATCAGGAAACTCGCGACTCGCCAACGCTTTCAAATGGTGCCCGGTAAACGTGTTGTTATCAATCACCAGGCTGGCAATAAAGCCTTTTTCTTCGCGATAGCGGTAGGTCATGGTGTCGTCCACCGGCTCGCCGCTCCCGGCACAGTGGAGAAAATCCACGCCATAGCCCAGATGCCCGAGCAGCGCCAGCTCAAAGCGCCGCAGCGCAGGCTCCGGCGAACCGCTGGCCCCGGCGAGCGCCTGAATGCAGTGCAGGTAGTCAAAAAAGAGTTCGGAGAAGCGCGTTTCGTGCTCAAGCACGCGGGAGATAAGCTCGTTAACGTAAAGACCGCTGTAGAGGGTGATGCCGCTGAGTGGCAGCGCCAGCGAGACAGCTTCCGCGCTGCGCAGGGTTTTGACTTCGCCGCGGCCGCCGAAGCGAACCAGCAAGGGGGTAAAGGGCTGTAAAGCGCCTTTAAGATTCGAGCGTTTGGAGCGTGCGCCCTTGGCAACCAGGCGCACGCGACCGGATTCTTCCGTGAAGACGTCCAGCATCAGGCTGGTTTCGCTCCACGGTCGGCTATGCAGGACAAAGGCGCGCTGCCATCCATCCACGTTGCGTTAACTCAGAGGTCGTCAACATAACCGAGACTGCGCAGGGCGCGCTCGTCATCGGCCCAGCCGGATTTCACTTTGACCCACAGCTCGAGGTGGACCGGCGCTTCAAACATCTCCTGCATGTCCTTACGCGCTTCGATGCCGATGGTTTTGATTTTGGCGCCTTTGTTGCCAATCACCATCTTCTTCTGCCCTTCACGCTCGACAAGGATCAGGCCGTTGATGTCGTAACCGCCACGCTCGTTGGTCACGAAACGTTCGATTTCCACGGTGACGGAGTACGGTAGCTCAGCGCCGAGGAAACGCATCAGTTTTTCACGGATGATTTCGGAGGCCATAAAGCGCTGGGAACGGTCGGTAATATAATCTTCCGGGAAGTGGTGGATCGCTTCCGGCAGATGCTTACGCACGATCGACGCAATGGTGTCGACGTTGGTCCCCGTTTCCGCCGACATCGGCACGATATCAAGGAAGTTCATCTGGCTGGCGAGGAACTGCAGATGCGGTAACAGATCCGCTTTTTCCTGCACGTTATCCACTTTGTTGACCGCGAGGATCACCGGCGCTTTGGCGTCGCGCAGCTTGTTGAGCACCATCTCGTCGTCCTGAGTCCAGCGGGTGCCTTCCACCACGAAGATGACCAGCTCAACATCGCCAATAGAGCTGCTGGCCGCTTTGTTCATTAAGCGGTTAATGGCGCGCTTTTCTTCCATATGCAGGCCCGGGGTATCGACGTAAATCGCCTGATACGGCCCTTCGGTATGGATGCCGACGATGCGGTGACGGGTGGTCTGCGCTTTACGGGAGGTGATCGAGATCTTCTGCCCAAGCAGCTTATTCAACAGCGTGGATTTGCCAACGTTTGGACGACCCACGATGGCGACAAACCCACAATAACTTTTTTCTTCGCTCATTCCAGCTCCAGCTTTTTCAGCGCCTGTTCGGCGGCAGCCTGCTCCGCCTTACGACGGCTGGAACCTGTGCCAACCACCGGTTCACTCAGGCCACTGACCTGGCAGTGGATAGTAAATTCCTGATCGTGCGCTTCGCCGCGCACCTGGACTACCAGGTAGGACGGCAGCGGCAGATGACGACCCTGCAGATACTCCTGCAGACGCGTCTTCGGATCCTTTTGCTTATCGCCCGGGCTGATTTCGTCCAGACGAGTCTGGTACCAGGAGAGGATTAAGCGTTCAACGTTCTGAATATCGCTGTCGAGGAAAACCCCGCCAATTAACGCTTCAACGGTGTCCGCGAGAATCGATTCGCGACGGAAACCGCCGCTTTTCAGTTCGCCCGGCCCGAGGCGCAAGCATTCGCCCAGTTCAAACTCGCGGGCGATTTCCGCCAGCGTGTTGCCGCGCACCAGCGTCGCGCGCATACGGCTCATGTCGCCTTCATCCACGCGAGGAAAGCGATGATACAGCGCATTAGCGATCACGAAACTTAAAATGGAGTCGCCTAAAAATTCCAGGCGCTCATTATGTTTGCTGCTGGCACTGCGGTGAGTTAATGCCTGTTGCAACAGCTCCTGATGATGAAAAGTGTAGCCCAGCTTTCGTTGAAGCCGATTAATTACGATGGGGTTCATGCGTTACCAATAAATGAATGCGTCAAAGATGCAGCACACGAAACCGACCTGAGCATACGCTTCAAACAGTAAGTTGAAACAGACCAATACGCTTTCGTGTGCAGTGTCACCCGGCAGAGCGACAACCAAAAACTTCGGGGGGATATTCTATACGCAACGACACGGGATGTCGTTAGTTTGAATGGATTTAAATACTAAATAATTCGCGCCGCTGCGATAACAGCAGCGGCGTGAATTCAGCAGATGAAATTAATGAATTCCACCAATGCGCGATAACCGCACGCCGGTCGGCCATTCACCTTCCTGCTTTTCAAAACTCATCCAGATAGCGGTGGCCTTCCCGACCAGGTTTGCTTCCGGCACAAAGCCCCAGTAACGGCTGTCGGCGCTGTTATCCCGGTTGTCGCCCATCATGAAGTACTGACCCGGCGGCACAATCCAGGTGGCCAGCGGCAGACCGCTCTGATGGTAATACATCCCAGCCTGATCCTGAGCAATCGGCACCATCAGAATACGATGCGTGACGTCGCCCAGCGTCTCCTGACGCTCGGTGAGGCGAATGCCGTCGGCTTTGGTTTCACCCTTCGGCAGCTGCCAGAAACCGCTGCTCGCTTCGCCGCCGTTGCTGCGGGAGAAGGTCTGAACGAAATCGCTCGGCTCCACGTTGGAGTAAGTCACCGGCAGCGCGTTGCCGCAGGCCTGTCCGGAGCTGCAGCCCGGCTGAATGGTGACCTGCTTGGCAATCGGATCGTAGGTGACTTTATCCCCCGGGAGCCCCACCGCGCGCTTGATGTAGTCCAGGCGCGGGTCTTCCGGATATTTAAACACCACGATGTCGCCGCGCTTAGGATGGCCCGTCTCGATCAGCGTTTTCTGGTAGATAGGATCTTTAATGCCGTAGGCAAATTTCTCCACCAGGATGAAATCGCCAATCAGCAGAGTCGGCATCATCGAACCTGACGGGATCTGGAACGGCTCATAAATGAATGAACGTACCACCAGAACGATCGCCAGCACCGGGAAAACCGATGCGCCGGTTTCCAGCCAGCCCGGTTTCGGGCCGACTTTCTTCAACGTCTTTTTGTCCAGCTGCTCGCCGGTCGCTGCCTGAGCAGCGGCCTGACGCTCACGACGTTTCGGTGCAAAAATGAACTTGTCCAGGCACCATAAAACGCCCGTCACCAGGGTTGCAATCACCAGGATCAGGGCAAACATGTTCGCCATGCCAACTCCTTAGGGTTATTTGCCGTCTTTACCAACGTGCAGAATGGCGAGGAACGCTTCCTGCGGCAGTTCAACGTTACCGACCTGCTTCATACGCTTCTTACCTTCTTTCTGCTTCTGCAGCAGCTTTTTCTTACGGCTGACGTCACCGCCGTAGCATTTCGCCAGCACGTTTTTACGCAGCTGTTTCACGGTAGAACGCGCAATGATGTGGTTGCCGATGGCCGCCTGAATCGCGATGTCGAACTGCTGACGCGGAATAAGATCTTTCATCTTTTCCACCAGCTCGCGGCCGCGATACGGCGCGTTATCGTTGTGGGTGATCAGCGCCAGCGCATCGACGCGCTCGCCGTTGATCAGCACATCGACGCGTACCATGTTCGACGCCTGGAAGCGTTTGAAGTTGTAGTCCAGCGACGCATAGCCGCGGGAGGTAGACTTCAGACGGTCGAAGAAGTCGAGCACCACTTCCGCCATCGGGATTTCGTAGGTCAGCGCCACCTGTTTACCGTGGTAAACCATGTTGGTCTGCACGCCGCGCTTCTCCACACACAGGGTGATCACGTTGCCGAGGAACTCCTGCGGCAGCAGCATGTGACACTCGGCGATCGGCTCACGCAGCTCCTGAATATTATTCAGCGGCGGCAGCTTGGACGGGCTGTCGACGTAGATAACTTCTTTGGAGGTGGTCTCCACTTCGTAAACTACCGTCGGCGCGGTGGTGATCAGGTCAAGATCGTATTCACGCTCCAGACGCTCCTGAATGATCTCCATGTGCAGCAGGCCGAGGAAGCCGCAGCGGAAGCCGAAGCCCAGCGCGGTAGAACTTTCCGGCTCGTAGAACAGAGAGGCGTCGTTGAGGCTCAGTTTGCCCAGCGCGTCGCGGAAAGCTTCATAATCATCGGAGCTCACCGGGAACAGGCCGGCATACACCTGCGGTTTCACCTTCTTAAAGCCAGGCAGCGCTTTGTCTGCCGGGTTGCGGGCGGCGGTCAGGGTATCGCCCACCGGCGCGCCAAGGATGTCTTTGATCGCGCAGACCAGCCAGCCTACCTCGCCGCATTTCAGCTCGGTACGGTCAACCTGTTTCGGGGTGAAGATGCCCAGACGGTCGGCGTTATAGACCTGGCCGGTACTCATGACCTTGATCTTGTCGCCCTTGCGCATGGTGCCGTTTTTAATTCGTACCAGCGACACTACGCCGAGGTAGTTATCGAACCAGGAGTCGATAATCAGCGCCTGCAGCGGCGCGTCCGGATCGCCTTCCGGCGGCGGAATATCGCGCACCAGACGCTCCAGCACCTCGGTCACGCCGATGCCGGTTTTCGCCGAGCAGCGCACCGCGTCGTGGGCGTCGATCCCGACGATATCTTCAATCTCGTCCGCTACGCGCTCAGGGTCGGCCGCAGGCAGGTCGATCTTGTTGAGTACCGGAACGACCTCCAGGTCCATCTCCATCGCGGTGTAGCAGTTGGCCAGGGTCTGGGCTTCTACGCCCTGCCCGGCGTCAACCACCAGCAGCGCGCCTTCGCACGCGGCGAGGGAACGGGAAACTTCATAAGAGAAGTCCACGTGGCCCGGGGTGTCGATAAAGTTCAGCTGATAGGTCTCACCGTCGTTGGCCTTATAGTCCAGGGTGACGCTCTGCGCCTTGATGGTGATCCCGCGTTCGCGCTCAAGATCCATGGAGTCCAGAACCTGGGCTTCCATTTCACGATCAGAAAGGCCACCGCAAATCTGGATGATACGGTCAGACAGCGTCGACTTACCGTGGTCGATGTGAGCGATGATCGAAAAGTTACGTATATTCTTCATATTTAGAGTTAATTATGCCTTACGAGTATCATGAGGCCGCTGTACTGTGCCTGACGTTTTTTAATCCGAAAACGCCGCATTCTACACTACATCCTTGAAACCAGGAAATGCTGTTAGATCCAGCATAACCGCAGAAATTGTGGCGTTGTAACAGGAAGGGTAAATAAAGATAAGGGCCAGTGAAATCACTGACCCATGTCGGAGGAAGGCGTTTCGATACGCACCAGATCCGGCGGCAACGCGACGCTCAGAATCACCGGCTGCCACGACTGGCGCGCTGCCAGCTGCGGCGACAGACCGCGCGCCACCAGAAACCCGCCGACGCCGCCCAGCAGCGCGCCGCACAGCGAAGCGATATCGCTGGCAAACAGCACCTGGAAAATCGACGCCATCACAAACAGACCCACCAGCGGCGCCATGTAGACCAACAGCGCCGAACCCAGCAGACTGCTCTCGGCGATCCCCAGCTCCACTTTTTGCCCCGCCGTCAACGGCTGCTCGCAGGGCACGCTGATGGTATGGCTGGTCTGCGGCCCCAGCTTGTTTAATACCCGGCTGCCGCAGCCGGCGCGGGAGGCGCAACTGCTGCAGGAGGCTTTAACGTCGCAGTGCACCTGCGCCACGCCGTTATGCCAGGAAACCACGGTGGCCCACTCTTTGATCATTGTACTGCCTTGAATTTAATGCTGTCTGAGATACGCTTCGCCGTCTGCGGCGGCAGTTCGCCCACCACGGTGATCTCCGCGTTATCGCGTACCGTCGTGCTGACGGTGCGTCGGCCGGTGCGCAACAGCTGGTCGCTGCTGGCCGCGGTGGCGCGGTTGATATTGATCGAGAAGCTGAACAAGCCGTCGGAATAGAGACGTGATTCTACCGGACCATCAAAGGTGGGCAGACGACGCTGGCTGCTGGAGACCTCAGTCATGCCCTGCGGGAGCCACGTTGGCGCCCAGTTGAAGTTGGCTTTGTCGCCTCCTTCAGGCACCGACAGCTGCGGCGGCAAATTCGCTTTCGCCAGCGTCTCCATGCTGGCGCTGACGTTATCGCCAACGTTGAAAGAGACGACCCGGAACTGCTCCAGCGTTTCACCGTCGCGGTCGAGCAAATCGACGCGCAGCGGCAGCTTGGTCTCAGCGTCCAGCCAGGCGATAAAGCTATAGCGCGTGCCGTCGCGAGCCACGACGCGGATCACGTCGCAGAGGCGGTCGGCGATACGGGTACGGCCCACGGAGATAAAATCATAGGCTGCGCTGAGACGTTTGAAATCGCTGTAAACCAACGACGGCAGTGAATCGACGATATAGTCGCCGTTCAGGGTGAACGGATCGAGGCCGGGTTCAAAATAGCTGATTTCCGTACCGCGCAGGACCACTTCCCGGCGCGGACCGTCCAGCTGCAGAAGCTGCGCCAGCGGTTGATTGTTCAGTCGCGCGTGACGATAGCGCAGCGACTCAACGCCTTGTTTGCTGATGCTGACGAAAGACAGCTCATAATTGAGGGACTGGCTGGCCAGGTTCATCTGCTGCAACAACGCCCCGGACGATGTATCAGCCGAGGCGTTGACAGAGAACAACAGACTGCCTGCCATGAGCGACATGGCACACCAAAGTTGCTTCATTACTGCGATTGCGTTCCTAAAGTTTGATAACCCGGCACCTGGACTGCGGCCTGCTGAGTCTGGGCCTGGCCAAACTGAAGCTGCTCAGCGTGCAGGCGGCGCTGCAGTTCGTAGTCCTGCAGCATGGCGTTAATCCGCCGACGCTGTTCCTGGACCTGAGCCTGCTGGCCGCTACCTGCTGATACGTCAGCCGGTACGCCAAGGCTTACCGGGCTCGCTTTACCCATCATCGGCAGCGTATTGAACACCGGCGCCTCTGGCTGCTGAGCGGCATCAGACTGCCCATTATAGTGCTGGACGCCGACGATAACCGCAAGCGATACGCAGGCGGCAACGCCCATCTGGGTCAGTGAGCTGGCCCACGGACGCACTTTGTTCCAGAACGGCATCTGCCGCCACTGGTGCGGTGCGGGCTGAGATTCAGGAATAAGCGGCGCCGTCTGACGAACGGGCTCATTTTCAATGGCGGCCATCACCCGGGCGGAGATATCAAATTGCAGCACCTCTGCGGTATCGCCACGCAGCGTATCGCGGATAAGGTGATAACTCTCCCAGGTTTTTTGCATCTCAGAAGAACGACTCAGCTCGTTGAGCAGTTCGTTATCCAGCGTTTCACCATCCATTAAAGCCGAAAGTTTTTCTTTCTGCATGCCTGATACCCTTTTCCAGTATTCCGCTATCGTCAACGCCTGATAAGCGGTTGAACTTTATTATCAATAGCTTCTCGCGCCCGGAAGATACGTGAACGCACCGTCCCAACCGGACAATCCATGATAGCGGCTATCTCTTCATAGCTTAGGCCATCCAGCTCCCGTAACGTAATTGCCATGCGTAAATCTTCCGGAAGCGATTCAATGGTACGAAAAACTATTTGTCTCAGTTCTTCTGACAACATTAAGTTCTCAGGGTTCGAAATTTCTTTCAACGCCCCGCCGCTTTCGAAGTTTTCCGCCTCGTTGGCGTCAACATCGCTGGACGGCGGACGGCGTCCCTGAGCAACCAGATAATTCTTCGCCGTATTGACGGCGATACGGTATAACCAGGTGTAAAAAGCGCTATCTCCCCGGAAAGAGTCCAGCGCACGCCATGCCTTAACGAACGATTCCTGAACGACGTCAGCGATATCGCCCGGCGGTACATAGCGGGAAACCAGGCTCGCGACCTTATGCTGATAGCGCACTACCAGCAAATTAAACGCTTTCTGATCTCCTTTCTGGACCCGTTCAACAAGGACCTGATCCGTTAACTGCTCGCTCATCCGAGGTAATGTCTCCCCAAACCCAATTCCCATGCGTCTTCAAAACACCACCCAAAATCTGCATTATGAGCAAGCTGACTCTTGGAGTGTATGAAAACAATAAAGTTCCGTTACGCTTTTGTTTTTTGTCTGGCAACGGCGGCAGATCGTTATCAATCATTATATGCCCAGGTTGCTAAACGATAGGTTAGTCAATAAGAAAAAGCGCAGGCCCGTCTGAAGGGTATCGTAACACGGCGTTTATTTCACTATAAAATCCAATGCTATCAACCTGCCACGCGTCTCATTTTCGCCGTGCTCCAGACCGTTTCCGCTCGCCTGCTGTTTAGCCGTCACAACGCCAGTTAAAAAAAATTGTACGATTCCTCACGAGCTGGTGCTATTGTGAGCTAAATGTGTTTAGTAAATTAAACAAAGACGATGAATGCCACTCCTGACTTCTCTTGTGATGTGTTGATTATCGGCAGCGGCGCTGCCGGCCTCTCTCTTGCGCTGCGCCTGGCAGAGCACAGTTCGGTGACGGTGTTGAGCAAAGGGCCGATCAGCGAAGGTTCGACGTTCTATGCGCAGGGCGGGATTGCCGCCGTCTTCGACGAGACCGACAGTATTGAATCCCATGTCGAAGATACCCTGATCGCCGGCGCAGGGTTATGCGATCGCCATGCGGTCACCTTCGTCGCCAGCAACGCCAGACCATGCGTCCAGTGGCTTATCGATCAGGGCGTATTGTTTGACACCCAGGTCCAGGCCAATGGCGAAGAGAGCTATCATCTCACGCGCGAAGGGGGCCACAGCCATCGGCGCATTCTTCACGCCGCCGACGCTACCGGCAAAGCGGTGGAGACGACGCTGGTCGATAAAGCCCTCGCCCATCCCAATATCCGCATCCTTGAGCGCAGCAATGCCGTCGACTTGATCGTATCGGATAAGATTGGCCTGCCGGGCACGCGCCGGGTAGTCGGGGCATGGATCTGGAACCGCAATAAAGAGCGCGTGGAAACCTGCAGCGCGAAGGCGGTGGTACTCGCCACCGGCGGAGCCGCCAAGGTTTATCAATACACCACTAACCCCGACGTCTCTTCCGGAGACGGTATCGCGATGGCCTGGCGGGCGGGCTGCCGGGTGGCGAATCTGGAATTCAACCAGTTTCACCCCACCGCGCTGTATCATCCGCAGGCGCGCAATTTCCTGCTGACCGAAGCGCTGCGCGGCGAAGGCGCCCACCTTAAACGCCCGGACGGCACCCGCTTTATGCCGGACTTTGACGAACGCGGCGAGTTGGCCCCACGCGATATCGTCGCCCGCGCCATCGATCATGAGATGAAGCGCCTTGGCGTTGACTGTATGTTCCTTGATATCAGCCATAAACCCGAGGCGTTTGTTCGCCAGCACTTCCCGATGATTTACGAAAAGCTGCTCGGTCTGGGAATTGATTTAACCAAAGATCCGGTGCCGGTCGTCCCTGCCGCGCATTACACCTGCGGCGGCGTGATGGTGGATGATAATGGCCGCACCGACGTCGATGGGTTATACGCCATCGGCGAAGTCAGCTATACCGGGCTGCACGGCGCGAACCGTATGGCCTCGAACTCGCTGCTGGAGTGTCTGGTTTACGGCTGGTCCGCCGCAGAAGATATTGCCCGTCGCCTGCCGCTGGCCCAGAAGGTCAGCACCCTGCCGGCGTGGGATGAAAGTCAGGTGGAGATCCCGGATGAACTGGTGGTTATCCAGCATAACTGGCACGAGCTGCGCCTGCTGATGTGGGACTACGTGGGGATTGTGCGCACCACCCGCAGGCTGGAGCGCGCCCTGCGGCGCATTACCATGCTGCAGCAGGAGCTGGATGAGTATTACGCCCGCTTCCGCGTCTCGAATAATCTGCTGGAGCTGCGCAATCTGGTGCAGGTGGCGGAACTTATCGTACGCTGCGCGATGTTGCGCAAAGAGAGCCGGGGACTGCATTACACCCTCGACTATCCGCAGCCGCTGCCGAACAGCGGTCCGTCGATATTGTCGCCCCTGGCTCACATAAAGAGATAAAAATCCTCGGTCAGAGCGGTAAAGCCTTCTGAATACTGCTGCTCTGGCCCGCGGATCGCCAGCCTGTCGCTGAAACACTCCCCCGCCGTCGGGGAGAAAGCCAGCAGCACCCGATGCGGCGGCCGCATCTCGGTCTCCGCCACGTCAGTGCGCAGTCGCAGGTGCCAGCCCATCGCGGTTGCCCGTTCGATAAACGCATTACCGATATCGACCGGCAGCACCACGCAAAAAAAGCCTTCTTCGGTGATATGCTCAGCGGCACAGGCCAGCAGAGAAGCGTGATCGAGCGTCGTGGTATACCGCGCCTGCTCCCGCTGCGAGGTGGCGCAAGGCACCCCTTCCGCAAAAAAGGGCGGGTTACTGATTATCAGTTGATAGCGTCGGGTCTGCGGCGGCTGCCACTGATGGATATCGGCCTGACAGACCTCAACCCGCGAAGCCCATGGCGACGCAAGGGCATTTTCCTGCGCCTGGGCGGCGGCCTCCTCATCCAGTTCGACCGCATCGACACGCACATCATCGCCGGTACGCTGCGCGAGCATTAGCGCCAGCAGGCCGCTGCCGGCGCCAATATCCAGCACATGTTTCACCCCGGCAATCGGCGCCCAGGCGCCGAGCAAAATGCCGTCGGTACCCACCTTCATCGCGCAACGATCGTGGGCGACAAAAAACTGTTTGAAGGTAAAACCATTGCGCGGCAGCGCAAACTTCGACTGAGACATCCTCAATAACCTTGCCGACAAAAAACTCCTGAACGTAAGGCTATGCACAATACCGGAGAACAGATAGCCTTACAAACAGATGAACATTACGTCAGTAACGTCTATAATCGGCGGCCCACTCAGAGGTAGAACATGACTGTAACGACTTTTTCCGAACTTGAACTCGATGAAAACCTGCTGGAAGCCCTCCAGGATAAAGGTTTCACTCGCCCGACAGCCATTCAGGCCGCCGCTATTCCGCCTGCGCTCGATGGCCGTGACATTCTCGGTTCAGCGCCGACCGGCACCGGTAAAACGGCGGCGTATCTGCTGCCAGCGTTGCAGCACCTGCTCGATTTCCCGCGTAAGAAATCCGGCCCGCCGCGTATTCTTATCCTGACGCCGACCCGTGAGCTGGCGATGCAGGTGGCTGACCACGCCCGCGAGCTGGCGAAGCATACCCATCTGGATATCGCCACCATTACCGGCGGCGTAGCCTACATGAACCACGCGGAAGTGTTCAGCGAAAACCAGGACATCGTGGTCGCCACCACTGGTCGCCTGCTGCAGTATATAAAAGAAGAGAACTTCGACTGCCGCGCCGTCGAGACCCTGATCCTCGATGAAGCCGACCGCATGCTGGACATGGGCTTTGCGCAGGATATCGAAACCATCGCCGGTGAAACCCGCTGGCGCAAGCAGACCATGCTGTTCTCCGCGACGCTGGAAGGCGATGCGATCAAAGACTTCGCTGAGCGCCTGCTGGAAGAGCCGGTTGAAGTTTCCGCTACCCCGTCTACTCGCGAGCGTAAGAAAATCCATCAATGGTACTATCGCGCGGACGATATCGAACATAAGACCAGGCTGCTGGTGAATCTGCTGCAACAGCCGGAAGCTACCCGCGCTATCGTCTTTGTGCGCAAGCGCGAGCGCGTGCATGAGCTGGCCAACTGGCTGCGTGAAGCGGGGATTAACACCTGCTGGCTGGAGGGCGAGATGGTGCAGGCCAAGCGTAACGAAGCCATTAAGCGTCTGACCGACGGCCGCGTAAACGTGCTGATCGCCACCGACGTCGCCGCCCGCGGTATCGATATTCCGGACGTCAGCCACGTCTTTAACTTCGATATGCCGCGCACCGCCGACATCTATCTGCACCGTATCGGTCGTACCGGCCGTGCAGGTAAGAAAGGCACCGCGATTTCGCTGGTTGAAGCGCACGATCACCTGCTGCTGGGCAAGATCGGCCGCTACGTTGAAGAACCGCTGAAAGCTCGCGTGATTGATGAATTGCGACCCAAAACCCGCGCGCCAAGCGAGAAGTTGACCGGTAAGCCATCGAAGAAAGTGCTGGCGAAACGCGCCGAGAAAAAAGAGAAAGAAAAAGAGAAGCCGCGGGTGAAGAAGCGCCACCGCGATACGAAAAATATCGGTAAGCGCCGGAAGCCAAGCGCGACCGGGACGCCATCAGCGTCGAGCGAAGAGTAAAAAAAACGCCGGGATATCCCGGCGTTTTCACATCTGGCGTTAGCCTTACAGGCTTTCGGTAAAGGTACGAGCGATAACGTCGCGCTGCTGTTCCGGGGTCAGGGAGTTGAAGCGTACCGCGTAGCCGGAAACACGAATGGTCAGCTGCGGGTATTTTTCCGGATGCTCAACCGCGTCCAGCAGGGTTTCGCGACGCAGCACGTTAACGTTCAGGTGCTGACCGCCTTCCACGCGAACTTCTGGTTTCACGTCTACCGGGATTTCACGGTATTCGATTTCACCCAGTTTGCTGACTTCCACCACGTCATCTTCCGCAAAACCACCTTTGGCGCACAGGCAACGCGCTTCGCCTTTTTCGCTATCCAGCAGCCAGAAAGAGTTCAGCAGGTCGTCGTTTGCCGCTTTAGTAATTTGGATACCAGTAATCATTTGATGCCTCCCAGGCAGTGTTTATTCGATTTTGGCCTCTTCGCGGCCAATTGGTAAAACCATTGTTGTATGAGTGTATATATATCAGCCGCACCCTCGGCATTCTTTGATGTAAATCAATAAAAACCACTCACTCTAAGTGGGTATGCAAGGATTTTATTGTTTTACATCAAGTTACGCCATACGCCGCTATAAATAATTTTGTAAATTTTCAATTTTTTTTGCATAAAGGCCCGCGTCAAGCCGTGCCGATTTTGTTCTGTAGAAAGAAGCCGTTAAGCTATAGCGATGACCCTTTGCAGGAGAGCAAGATGACCACCCCTTTAACCTGGCATGACGTGCTGGCGGATGAAAAGCAACAACCCTATTTTCTCAATACTCTGAAGACCGTCGCCGAAGAGCGCCAGTCCGGGATCATCATCTATCCACCGCAAAAAGATGTCTTTAATGCGTTTCGCTTTACCGAACTGGGCGATGTCAAAGTCGTCATTCTCGGTCAGGACCCCTATCACGGCCCGGGGCAAGCCCACGGTCTGGCGTTCTCGGTTCGCCCCGGCGTCGCAATCCCGCCCTCGCTGCTGAATATGTACAAAGAGCTGGAGGCCACTATCCCTGGCTTTACCCGCCCTACCCATGGTTACCTGGAAAGCTGGGCGCGCCAGGGGGTGCTCCTGCTTAATACGGTCCTGACCGTCCGCGCCGGGCAGGCGCACTCGCACGCCAGCCTCGGCTGGGAGACGTTTACCGATAAGGTAATCGCGTTAATCAATGAGCACTGCGAGGGGGTGGTCTTTCTGCTGTGGGGCTCCCATGCGCAGAAGAAAGGCGCGATTATCGATCGCCAGCGCCACTGCGTACTGAAGGCGCCGCACCCTTCACCGCTCTCCGCGCATCGCGGCTTCTTTGGCAGCAACCATTTCGTGCAAACCAATCAGTGGCTGGCCGATCGCGGCGAAGCGCCGATTGACTGGATGCCGGTCCTTCCCGCCGAAAGCGAGTGATCGACAGCCATAAAAAAAGCCAGCATCAGCTGGCTTTTGTATTCAGGGACAGGTATTACGCCTTGTTCTGACGCCACCATTCCGCCAGCAGGACGCCGGTCGCCACAGAGACGTTCAGGCTTTCGACATTGCCGGTACCATCGATGGCGACGCTGAGGTCCGCGCTGGAGATGGCTGCATCCGACAGGCCATCGCGCTCCTGGCCTAACACCAGCACCATTTTCTTCGGCAGCTCGGCTTTAAAAAGCGGGGTACCATTATGGCTGGAGGTCGAGACAATCGCGTAGCCCGCCTGACGGAACTGATCCAGAGTATCGATGAAGCTGTCGCCGGTGATCGGTTCAACATGTTCCGCACCGCCTTCCGCCGTACGGATCGCCGCGCCGGACTCCAGCACGCCGGCATCCTGAACCACAACACCCTTCACGCCGAAGTGCGCGCAGCTGCGCATGATCGCCCCGAGATTATGTGGGTTACCCACGTCCTCCAGCGCCAGAACGCAATCTTCTTCTGCGGCCTTCGCGACCCACTGGGCAACAGAGGTACCGTGGCGTTTTTTGATCAGGAAGCAGACGCCGCCGTGGTGATCGGTCCCGGAGGCTTTTGCCAGCTCGGCTTCATCAACCACATGGTAGGCTTTACGGTTAGCCGCCATCCAGCGCAGCGCCTCTTTAAAGCGCGGCGTCACGCTCTGGATAAACCAAGCGCGGACAATGGCTTCCGGGCGGCTCTGGAACAGGGCCTGACAGGCGTTTTCACCATACACGCGGGTCTCTTCCGCACGCTGGCGACGCAGTACTTCCGGATCGATAAAGCTCTTCCCGCTGATCCCGCCGTGATCCTCTTTTACCGGCGTCTCATCGCCAGGAGCGCGAGAAACGGTACGCCACGGGGACGCATCGTCACGATTAAAATCATCGCGCTTGCGCTCATCACGCTTGCGGTCATCGCGTTTACGATCGTCACCGCGGCTGTTTCGTTCGTCACGCGCAGGGCGGCTGCGGCCGTCAACACGAGATTTTCCTGGACGACCTCCCCCTTTCCCGGTACGTGGGTTATGGGTGCGTTTGTCAGAATCATCATCACTGCGGACATACATCACTTTGACCTTGCCGCTTTTATTTTTCAGTTCGTCGCTCATCAATTTTCTCCACCTGCGCTGCGCGAAGCGCGCAGATTACCCGATGTGTCATCGCTTCGCCATGATTTCGTTTAAAAGACGGCCTCTATTGCACTCATCGAACAAAACGCATTGTCCTTAAATAACACTTAATCGATAATATGTAACATCACAGAAACATATTGGCCACGTGCCACGTTGCAACCCATCACCAGAGGTTAGTTATGAATACCGTTTGTGCCAGTTGTCAGGCTCTGAACCGCCTCCCGGACGATCGTAGCGCGGATGGCGCAAAGTGCGGACGCTGCGGTCACGATCTTTTTGATGGCGACGTCATCAACGCGACCGGGGCAACGCTGGATAAACTCTTAAAGGACGATCTGCCGGTCGTTGTCGATTTCTGGGCACCATGGTGCGGTCCCTGCCGCAGCTTCGCGCCGATCTTTGAAGACGTCGCGGAAGAGCGTAGCGGGAAGATGCGTTTTGTGAAAGTTAACACCGAAGCGGAACGTGAGCTTAGCGCACGGTTTCGTATCCGCAGCATCCCGACCATTATGATGTTCAAAAATGGCGAAGTGATCGACATGCTCAATGGCGCGGTGCCAAAAGCGCCATTTGATAGCTGGCTGAACGAAGCCGGACAGCAGTAATCCTTCCGGGGCACCGCTTGTGCCCCGTTTTCGCCTCTGCGACAATAGCGTTTTTCACTAGCGACTCCCATGACTGATAACGCTGTCCTTCGCCTGCGCGCCGAACGTCTCGCGCGAGCCACCCGCCCTTTCCTTGCTCGCGGCAACCGCATCCGCCGCTGCCAGCGCTGTCTGCTGCCGCTCAAGCAGTGCCTGTGCGCCACGTTAACGCCGGCGCAGGCCACCAGCCGTTTCTGCCTGGTGATGTTTGATACGGAGCCGATGAAGCCCAGCAACACCGGCCGGCTCATCGCCGATATTCTGCCGAATACCGAGGCTTATCAATGGTCGAGAACCGAGCCGCCGCAGGGGCTGCTCGATCTGGTCGCCCATCCCGATTACCAGCCGATGGTGGTGTTTCCCGCCTCCTACGCCGCACCGGAGCGCCAGGTCCTGAGCGCGCCGCCGTCCGGCAAACCGCCGCTGTTTATCATGCTCGACGGCACCTGGACCGAAGCGCGTAAAATGTTCCGTAAGAGCCCTTATCTGGACGCGCTGCCGATCATCTCCGTCGATCTGTCGCGCATCTCAGCCTACCATCTGCGCGAGGCGCACGCCGACGGACAATATTGTACCGCGGAAGTGGCTATCGCCCTGCTGGATCTGGCGGGCGATGCGCCGGCCGCCGCAGCGCTTGGCGAACACTTCACCCGCTTTCGGACCCGCTACCTGGCGGGAAAAACCCAGCATAAGGGCAGTATCACAGCGGGCCAGGTGGAAAACGTTTAAAATCATTCGGTCACTGGGATGAAAGGAGACCGGTATGAGCCAACGAGGCCTGGAAGCGCTGCTGCGACCAAAATCCATCGCCGTTATTGGCGCATCAATGAAGCCGCAGCGCGCTGGCTATCTCATGATGCGCAACCTGCTAGCCGGCGGCTTCAATGGCCCGGTACTGCCGGTGACCCCCGCCTGGAAGGCGGTGCTTGGGGTGCTGGCGTGGCCCACCATCGAGAAGTTGCCGTTTACGCCGGATCTGGCGGTGCTTTGTACCAACGCGCGACGTAATCTCGAGTTGCTCGAAGCCCTGGGGCAGAAAGGCTGCAAGACCTGCATCATCCTCTCTTCGCAGCCGGAACAGTATCCGGCGCTGCTCGAATGCGCTGCACGCTATCAGATGCGCCTGCTCGGCCCAAACAGCCTGGGGCTGCTGGCGCCGTGGCAAGGCCTGAACGCCAGCTTTTCTCCGGTCGCGATCCACCGCGGTAAACTGGCCTTTATCTCGCAGTCGGCCGCCGTCTCCAACACCATCCTTGACTGGGCGCAACAGCGCGAGATGGGGTTTTCCTACTTCATCGCGCTGGGCGATAGCCTGGATATAGATGTCGATGACCTGTTGGACTTTCTGGCCCGCGACAGCAAAACCAGCGCCATTTTGCTTTACCTTGAGCATCTCAGCGACGCGCGCCGGTTTGTCTCCGCCGCGCGCAGCGCCTCGCGAAACAAGCCAATCCTGGTGATCAAAAGCGGCCGTAGTCCCGCGGCGCAGAAACTGTTGCACGTCAATTCAGGGATGGATCCGGCATGGGACGCGGCCATCCAGCGTGCTGGTCTGCTGCGGGTCCAGGATACCCATGAGCTGTTCTCCGCCGTAGAAACCCTGAGCCATATGCGCCCGCTGCGCGGTGAAAAACTGATGATCGTCAGCAACGGCGCGGCGCCGGCGGCGCTGGCGCTGGATGAGCTTTGGTTGCGTAACGGTAAGCTGGCGACCCTCAGCGAGGAGACGCGCGACGCCCTGCGCCAGGCGCTGCCGGGCGGCGTTGAGATCGCCAACCCACTGGATTTACGCGATGACGCCAGCAGCGAACACTATCAGCGGGCGGTGAATATTCTGCTTAACAGCCAGGACTACGACGCGCTGCTGGTGATCCACTCGCCCAGCGCCGCCGCGCCGGGCACCGAGAGCGCCCTGGCGCTGATAGACGCCCTAAAGCACCATCCGCGTGGCAAATATGTCACCGTGCTGACCAACTGGTGCGGCGAATTCTCTTCCCAGGAGGCGCGACGGCTGTTCAGCGATGCCGGCCTTCCCACCTACCGTACGCCGGAGGGCACCATCACCGCCTTTATGCATATGGTCGAGTACCGCCGTAACCAGAAACAGCTGCGCGAGACTCCAGTGCTGCCGGACTCGTTAACCGCCAATACCAGCGAAGCGCATGCTCTGCTCCAGCAAGCGATAGATGACGGCGCCACCACGCTGGATACCCACGAGGTCAGCCCGGTGCTCCGGGCCTACGGTATCCACACACTGCCAACCTGGATCGCCGCTGACAGCGCGGAAGCGGTGCATATCGCTGAGCAGATAGGCTATCCGGTTGCGTTGAAGCTGCGTTCCCCGGATATTCCGCACAAATCAGAAGTACAGGGGGTCATGTTGTATCTGCGTACCGCGGCAGAAGTACAGCAGGCAGCGGATGCGATGATCGATCGCGTCAGGCTGGCCTGGCCCCAGGCGCGCATTCATGGCCTGCTGGTGCAGAGTATGGCCAATCGCGCCGGCGCCCAGGAGCTGAGAGTGGTGGTTGAGCACGATCCCCTCTTCGGCCCGTTGATTATGCTGGGCGAAGGCGGCGTGGAGTGGCGGGCCGAGGACCAGGCCGCTGTGGCGCTGCCGCCGCTGAATATGAACCTGGCGCGTTATCTGGTGATCCAGGCGATCAAAAATAAGAAGATCCGCGGCCGCAGCGCATTGCGACCGCTGGATATCGCAGGCTTAAGCCAGCTGCTGGTTCAGGTCTCGAACCTGATCGTCGACTGCCCGGAGATCCAGCGGCTGGATATTCATCCCCTGCTCGCCTCCGGCAACGAGTTTACGGCGCTGGACGTTACCCTGGGGCTTGCTCCCTTTAGCGGCGACAGTGAAAGCCGTCTCGCTATTCGTCCCTATCCGCACCAGCTGGAGGAGTGGGTGGTGATGAAAAATGGCGATCGCTGTCTGTTCCGGCCGATCCTTCCGGAAGATGAACCGCAGTTGCTCGCGTTTATCGCTCAGGTCACCAAAGAAGATCTCTATTATCGCTATTTTAGTGAGATCAACGAATTTACCCATGACGACTTAGCCAATATGACCCAGATCGACTACGATCGAGAAATGGCGTTCGTCGCCGTCAGGACCACCGCGGAACAGAGCGAGATCCTCGGCGTGACGCGGGCGATCTCCGACCCTGACAATATTGATGCCGAGTTTGCTGTGCTGGTCCGTTCAGATTTGAAAGGGTTAGGCCTGGGGCGAAGGCTGCTGGAAAAGCTGATCGCCTATACGCAAAGCCATGGCCTGCAACGGCTGAATGGGATTACGATGCCGAATAACCGAGGCATGATCGGCCTCGCCAGAAAGCTGGGATTCACCGTTGATATTCAGCTGGAAGATGGGATTGTCAGTCTGTCGCTGCCCCTGAATCAGGGATAATCGCGCGACGCTGACCGCAATTGTTGACCACATTAGCGGGTAGTAATGGTATTATTGCCCGCTTACGTCGTCTGCATGGTACAGAAGACCCTTCAATAAACAGAGAAGAAACGCACTGTGATGTTGTCAAAATTTAAGCGTAATAAACATCAACAACACCTTGCCCAACTCCCTAAGCTTTCTCAGTCAGTTGATGATGTAGAGTTCTTTTACGCCCCTGCAGATTTCAGGGAAGCGTTACTGACCCGGATTGCCAACGCCACTCAGCGTATATGCATTATTGCGCTCTACCTGGAGCAAGATGATGGCGGAAAAGGAATTTTGCAGGCCCTTTATGACGCCAAACGTCAGCGTCCGCAACTGGATGTTCGCGTCCTCGTTGACTGGCACCGCGCTCAACGTGGCCGTATCGGCGCCGCCGCCTCCAACACCAATGCTGACTGGTATTGTCGGATGGCCAATGAAAATCCGGGCGTAGAGATCCCCGTTTACGGCGTGCCGATTAACACCCGGGAGGCGCTCGGCGTTCTCCATTTCAAAGGCTTTATTATCGATGACTGCGTCCTCTACAGCGGCGCCAGCCTGAACGATGTTTATCTGCATCAGCATGATAAGTACCGCTATGACCGCTATCAGTGCATCCGTAACGGCAAAATGGCGGACGTCATGTTCGACTGGGTCGACAATAATCTGGTTCAGGGACGCGGCGTGAATCGTCTCGACAGACCGGATCGGCCAAAAAGTCCGGAAATCAAAAACGATATTCGCCAGTACCGTCAGGAGCTGCGCGACCGCAGCTACCATTTTGTCGGCACCGCCGGTGACGAAGAACTCTCCGTCACCCCGCTGGTAGGCTTGGGGAAATCCAGCCTGCTGAACAAAACTATCTTTCACCTGATGCCCTGTGCCGAGCACAAGTTAACGATCTGCACCCCCTACTTCAACCTTCCTGCCGTGCTGGTAAGAAATATCATCCAGCTGCTGCGCGACGGTAAACAGGTGGAGATTATTGTCGGCGATAAAACCGCGAACGATTTCTATATTCCGGAAGATCAGCCGTTTAAAATCATCGGCGCGCTTCCTTATCTGTATGAGATCAACCTGCGGCGTTTCCTCAGCCGGCTGCAGTATTATGTGAATACCGATCAGCTGATCGTCCGCCTGTGGAAGGATGACGATAACAGCTACCACCTGAAGGGCATGTGGGTTGACGACGAGTGGATGCTGCTCACCGGCAACAACCTTAACCCGCGCGCCTGGCGACTCGATCTGGAAAATGCCATTCTGATCCACGATCCAAAGCAGCAGCTGGGAGCCATGCGGGAGAAAGAGCTGAAGCTCATCCGCACCCACACCACGGTGGTGAAACATTATCGGGATCTGCAAAGTATTGCCGACTATCCGGTGAAAGTGCGTAAACTGATCCGCCGACTGCGGCGGATCCGCATTGACCGGCTGATCAGCCGTATTCTCTGACAATCAGCCCCGCCTCGACGGGGCTTTTTTCTGGAAGCGCTATGCGTACGATAATCGTGATTGCTTCGCTGATGTTAACGGGCTGCAGCCACATGGCAAATGATGCATGGTCCGGTCAGGACAAAGCCCAGCATTTTCTGGCCTCGGCGATGCTGTCTGCCGCCGGCAATGAATATGCGCAACACCAGGGTTACAGCCGGGACCGCAGCGCTGCTATCGGCCTGATATTTTCCGTCAGCCTCGGCGCCTCAAAAGAGCTTTGGGACAGCCGCCCGGCAGGCAGCGGCTGGAGCTGGAAGGATTTCGCCTGGGATGTAGCCGGCGCGACCACCGGCTACGCTGTTTGGCAACTGGCGCACCAGTAACGGCTAAAGACGCAGGCCTTTGCCTTTGCGATGCAGCATCAGGGAGACCAGGAAGGCGATGGCCGCCATCACCGTCACGTACCAGTAGAACGCGTGCTCTATCCCCGCCGATTTCAGCGACAGCGCGACATATTCCGCCGAGCCGCCAAACAGGGCATTCGCGACGGCATAGGACAGCCCTACCCCAAGCGCGCGAACCTGCGCCGGGAACATCTCGGCCTTCAGGATGCCGCTGATCGAGGTATAGAAACTGACAATCAGCAAGGCGCAGATCACCAGGCCGAAGGCAGCATAGGGTGAGCTCACTTTTTGCAAGGCGCTCAGGATTGGCACGGTAAATAATGTCGCCAGCACGCCAAAGCACAGCATGGAGGTACGGCGGCCAACTTTATCCGAAAAGGCGCCGAACAGCGGTTGAACCAGCATATAAACGAACAGCGCCGCGGTCATGATCACGCTGGCGGTGCTGGCCGTCATGCCCGCCGTGTTGACCAGATACTTTTGCATATAGGTAGTAAAGGTATAGAAGGTCAGCGATCCGGCGGCAGTAAAGCCCAACACCATCACGAAAGCCCGGCGATTACGCCACAACCCTTTAAATGAGCCAGCCTCTTTCAGCGCCCGGGTCTCCTGCTTCGAGGTTTCGTCCAGCTGGCGACGCAGCCACAGCGCGACGATAGCCAGTACTGCCCCGAGAGCAAAAGGAATACGCCATCCCCAGGCATGCAAATCTTCGTCGCTCAGCACCTGCTGGAGCGCCACGACCACTAATACCGCCAGCAGTTGACCGCCAATTAACGTGACGTACTGGAAAGAGGCATAGAAGCCTTTCTTTCCTTCAATCGCCACTTCACTCATATAGGTCGCGCTGGTGCCATATTCTCCACCGACCGACAGCCCCTGAAACAGACGGGCCAACAGCAGCAGCGCCGGAGCCCAGGTGCCGATGACCGCGTAGCCCGGCAGGCAGGCAATCACCAGTGAACCAAAGCACATCATACAGACCGAAATAAGCATGGAAGCCTTACGTCCGCGGCGGTCGGCGATCCGACCAAACAGCCACCCACCGATAGGACGCATCAGAAATCCGGCGGCGAATACGCCTGCCGTTTGTAAAAGTTGAGTGGTGGTATTTCCGGATGGAAAGAAGATATGGGCAAAATAGAGCGAGCAGAATGAGTAGACGTAAAAATCAAACCACTCAACCAGATTTCCCGAGGAAGCGCCAACAATTGCCCAAATACGACGACGGGTATCGGCCTGCTCCGGCGCGGCCCGTTCGGTAATGCTACTCTCTGTCATTGTTATATTGCTCCAGCAAAGACTGCAGTCTGTCTTGTCGGGCGTACCACGTCACGCAGACAAATTAGTTAGTAAACTAAATGTTATATAATTGTTATATCTTTATATGTGATTGCATTCACATTTTTTTTCGCAAGCACGGTTTTCGCGATCAACGCCAGCGCAGAGGCAAGGAAAAAGTGGATTATGGCGAAGGGTTTGCCATGACGGGGTTTTATGTTGCTTTGAATGAAGATAATGGTGCGGGTATGGCGGGATTTTCCCCGGAGGCGGTGCTGCGCACCTTGTCCGGGCTACGGTTCCGTAGCCCCGGTAAGCGCAGCGCAACCGGGGGAAGCATGCCGCACACAGCAAAAAACCCCGCACCTTTCGGGACGGGGTTCTTTTTAAACGCAAAAA
>NZ_JBEAHA010000005.1:0-162419 GCF_040061975.1 Klebsiella sp. GG_Kp146 | reverse complement strand
CGATGGTAGTGTGGGGTCTCCCCATGTGAGAGTAGGGAACTGCCAGGCATCAAATAAAGCAGAAAGCTCAGTCGAAAGACTGAGCTTTTTGTTTTTGCGTTTAAAAAGAACCCCGTCCCGAAAGGTGCGGGGTTTTTTGCTGTGTGGGGTATATCTCCCCGGTGGCGCTGCGCTTACCGGAGCTACGGATCCTCGGCCACCTGCTGGCCGAGGGGACATCAATGCCGCAAAGTTACCGACGTCAATCGTAGTCTGCTTCAGCCTGCTGCTCATGTATCAAATTCAATAACGGATACGGTTGACCCAGATCGTCCGTTTCAGAGCGACCTGTCACTTTGAAACCCATTCTCCGATAAAACCCGACCGCTTGTTCATTCTGCTCATTTACGTTGGTCGTCAGTGTTGGCGTTAACGACAGCGCATGCGCGATCAGCAATCTCCCCACACCGCAGCCGCGGACATCCGGATCGACGAACAGCGCATCCATATGATCTCCGGTCAACAGCATAAAGGCGATCGGCTGGTCCTCCGTGTTAACCGCCACCCACAGCGGAGCCTCCGGTAAAAAGGCACGTACCAGCTCCTCCAGCTCTCTCCGATACGCTTTTGACAGAAAATCGTGCGTGGCGTCGACTGACCGACACCAGATCGCAATCAGTTTATCCCCTTCATCAGGCCGGGAACGGCGGATGCTAATAACCATATTTTCTCCTTTTCTTCATTCTTATATTCTAACTCAATGCGCGCCGTGAAATTTTCTCACCGTGAACATGCAGACTCGACATTCACCCGATTCCTGGTTATCTTCAGCTATCTGGATGTCTAAACGTTTATACGTATGCTATGAGGTAATAGAGTTATGCCAATTCGGGTGCAGGACGAGCTACCAGCCGTCAATTTCTTGCGCAATGAAAACGTCTTTGTGATGACGACAACGCGTGCAACAACTCAGGAAATCCGCCCCCTGAAGGTGTTAATCCTCAACCTGATGCCGAAGAAAATCGAGACGGAGAATCAGTTCCTGCGTCTGCTGTCGAACTCTCCGCTGCAGGTGGACATCCAGTTATTACGTATCGATGCGCGTGAGTCACGTAATACGCCGGCGGAGCATCTGAATAACTTTTACTGCAATTTCGATGAGATCTGCGATCAGAACTTCGACGGCCTGATCGTCACCGGCGCTCCCTTAGGCCTGGTTGAATTTAATGATGTCGCTTACTGGCCGCAGATCAAACAGGTGCTGGAGTGGGCCAAGGATCACGTCACTTCGACGCTGTTCGTCTGTTGGGCGGTTCAGGCCGCGCTGAATATTCTGTACGGCATTCCCAAGCAGACCCGCGCCGAAAAGATTTCTGGCGTTTATGAACACCATATTCTTCATCCACACGCTTTACTGACCCGCGGTTTCGACGACTCTTTCCTGGCCCCACACTCACGCTATGCTGACTTTCCTGCAGGGCTTATCCGGGATTATACCGATCTCGAGATCCTCGCGGAGACGGAAGAGGGCGATGCGTATCTGTTCGCCAGTAAAGATAAGCGTATAGCCTTTGTCACCGGCCACCCCGAGTACGATGCCAATACCCTGGCAAGTGAATATTTCCGCGATGTGGAAGCCGGTTTGAACCCTGAGATTCCCCACAACTATTTTCCGCAAAACGACCCGCAGAACAAACCGCGCGCCACCTGGCGGAGCCACGGTAATCTGCTGTTCGCTAACTGGCTGAACTATTACGTCTACCAGATTACACCATACGATCTGCGTCATATGAATCCAACGCTGGAGTAATACTCCGCACGAAACGATCCTAAAGCGTTTCAGCACTTTGCCTCTGGCACCTTCGGGTGCCTTTTTTATTTCCGAAATTCACCTCATGGCTGATGATAACTTTAATTTCATTGTTATCAATATGTTAATCTCATTTTAAAATTAAAATGGAAATTGTTTTTGATTTTGAAAATTAATTGAGTAGTCTTAATTGTGCTGAGCGAAAACTGCACAACGATCTTTCGCTCGCTTCCAGCGGATCAACCAAGAGGAGCAGCACAATGACGCAGCAGGCGACAATCACCGATGAACTGGCCTTTAGTCAGCCCTATGGCGAGCAGGAGAAGCAGATCTTGACGCCTGAGGCGGTAGAATTCCTGACGGAACTGGTGAGCCGCTTTACGCCGGCGCGCAATAAACTGCTGGCCGCGCGTCTGCAGCAGCAGCAGGCCATTGACGATGGGCAGCTGCCGGATTTTATTTCGGAAACTGCTTCCATTAGAAATGGCGACTGGACCATTCGCGGTATCCCGGCGGATTTGCAGGATCGCCGCGTTGAAATCACCGGCCCCGTCGAGCGCAAGATGGTCATTAACGCGCTGAATGCTAACGTAAAAGTCTTTATGGCGGACTTTGAGGATTCGCTGGCGCCGGACTGGCGTAAAGTCATTGATGGCCAAATCAACCTACGCGATGCCGTGAACGGGACCATCAGCTACACCAATGAGGCTGGCAAAATCTACCAACTGCAGCCCAATCCCGCTGTGCTGGTATGCCGTGTGCGCGGCCTGCACCTGCCGGAAAAGCATGTGACCTGGCGTAATGAGGCCATTCCCGGCAGTCTTTTCGATTTTGCGCTCTATTTCTTTCATAACTACCAGGCGCTGCTGGCGAAAGGAAGTGGTCCCTACTTCTATCTGCCAAAAACCCAGGCCTGGCAGGAGGCGGCATGGTGGAACGATGTCTTCAGCTTTACTGAAGATCGCTTTGACCTGCCGCGCGGCACCATCAAGGCCACGCTGCTGATTGAAACACTGCCGGCGGTGTTCCAGATGGATGAGATCCTGCATGCGCTGCGCGACCATATTGTCGGCCTGAACTGCGGCCGCTGGGACTATATCTTCAGCTATATCAAGACGCTGAAAAACCATCCTGACCGCGTACTGCCGGACCGCCAGGTGGTGACGATGGATAAACCCTTCCTCAGCGCCTACTCACGGCTGTTGATTAGGACCTGCCACAAACGCGGGGCGTTTGCGATGGGTGGAATGGCGGCCTTTATCCCGAGTAAAGAGGCCGAGCGTAACCGTCAGGTGCTGAATAAAGTCACCGCCGACAAAGAGCTGGAGGCGAACAACGGTCACGATGGCACCTGGATCGCCCATCCTGGGCTGGCGGATACCGCCATGGCGGTGTTTAACCGCGTGCTCGGCGACAAGCCGAATCAGCTCTCGGTGACCCGTAGCGAGGACGCGCCAATTACCGCCGAACAGCTGCTGGCCCCCTGCGAGGGCGAGCGCACGGAAGCCGGGATGCGCGCCAACATCCGCGTGGCGGTGCAGTACATCGAAGCCTGGATCTCCGGCAACGGCTGTGTACCGATTTATGGCCTGATGGAAGACGCCGCGACGGCCGAGATCTCGCGCACCTCTATCTGGCAGTGGATCCATCATCAGAAAACCCTGAACGACGGCACGCCGGTCACGAAAGCGCTGTTCCGCCAGTGGCTGGCGGAAGAGCTGATGGTGATTCAGGAGGAGCTGGGGGAGCACCGCTTCAGCCATGGCCGCTTTGACGATGCGGCGCGGCTGATGGAGCAGATCACCACCTCCGACGAACTGATTGATTTTCTGACATTACCGGGCTACCGCCTGCTGGCCTAATCGCCAGATGGTGTTGTTCGCCATTTAGTCCTTCACCAATGACGCCTGGGGAGCCAGGAAATAATATGGAGCATCTGCACATGAAAACCCGTACCCAACAAATCGAAGAATTAAACAAAGAGTGGACGAACCCGCGCTGGGAAGGGATTACCCGCCCGTACAGCGCGGAAGAGGTGGTGAAATTACGCGGCTCGGTGAACCCGGAATGCACGCTGGCGCAGCTTGGCGCAGCGAAAATGTGGCGTCTGCTGCACGGTGAGGCGAAGAAAGGGTACATCAACAGCCTTGGCGCGCTGACCGGCGGCCAGGCCTTGCAGCAGGCGAAGGCCGGCATCGAAGCCATTTATCTCTCCGGCTGGCAGGTGGCGGCGGATGCTAACCTGGCGTCCAGCATGTACCCGGATCAGTCGCTGTACCCGGCCAACTCGGTACCGGCGGTGGTGGATCGGATCAACAATACCTTCCGCCGCGCCGATCAGATCCAGTGGTCAGCCGGGATTGAGCCGAACGATCCGCGCTTTATCGACTACTTCCTGCCGATTGTGGCGGATGCGGAGGCCGGTTTCGGCGGCGTCCTGAACGCCTTTGAGCTGATGAAATCGATGATTGAAGCCGGTGCAGCGGCTGTTCACTTCGAAGATCAGCTGGCGTCGGTGAAGAAGTGCGGTCATATGGGCGGTAAAGTGCTGGTTCCAACCCAGGAGGCGATACAGAAACTGGTGGCGGCGCGTCTGGCGGCCGACGTGATGGGGGTCCCGACGCTGGTGATCGCCCGTACCGATGCTGACGCTGCCGATTTAATTACCTCAGACTGCGATCCGTACGATCGTGAGTTTATTACCGGAGATCGCACCAGCGAAGGGTTCTTCCGCACCCATGCCGGGATCGAGCAGGCGATCAGCCGCGGGCTGGCTTACGCGCCGTATGCGGACCTGGTGTGGTGTGAAACGTCGAAACCGGATCTCGAGCAGGCGCGTCGCTTTGCCGAAGCCATTCATGCGCGTTTCCCGGGCAAACTGCTGGCCTATAACTGCTCGCCGTCGTTTAACTGGAAGAAAAATCTCGATGATAAAACCATCGCCAGCTTCCAGCAGCAGCTGTCGGACATGGGGTACAAATACCAGTTTATTACCCTCGCCGGGATCCACAGCATGTGGTTCAACATGTTCGACCTCGCCCATGCCTACGCTCAGGGTGAGGGGATGCGCCACTATGTTGAAAAAGTGCAGCAGCCGGAATTCGCCGCCGGGCCGGAAGGCTATACCTTCGTCTCGCATCAGCAGGAGGTGGGCACCGGCTACTTCGACAAGGTCACTACCATTATCCAGGGCGGCGCCTCGTCGGTGACGGCGCTGACCGGCTCGACCGAAGAAGATCAGTTTTGAGCCATGCCCGGTGGCAGGACGCTCACCGGGCCTGTGAAGGGATCCAGACCGGATAAGCGAGCGCGCCATCCGGCCTGACGTGGTACCGGATGGGGGAGTTCGATGACGCGTGGTCTGGAATTACTGATTGCCCAAACGATATTGCAGGGATTTGACGCTCAGTATGGGCGTTTTCTCGAAGTGACTTCCGGCGCGCAGCAGCGCTTTGAACAGGCCGACTGGCATGCGGTGCAGCAGGCGATGAAACAGCGGATCCACCTCTATGACCACCATGTGGGTCTGGTGGTGGAGCAGCTGCGCTGCATCACGGAGGGAAAAAGCACGGATGCCGACTTTTTGCTGCGGGTGAAAGCCCACTACACCCGTTTGCTGCCGGATTACCCTCGTTTTGAAATTGCCGAGAGCTTTTTCAATTCGGTCTACTGCCGCCTGTTTGACCACCGCTCGCTGACCCCCGAGCGGCTCTTTATTTTCAGCTCGCAGCCCGAGCGTCCTTTTCGCACCCTTCCGCGCCCGCTGGCGAAAGATTTCTATCCAGAGCGCGGCTGGTCGCACCTGCTGGGTAAAGTGCTGTCCGATCTGCCGCTGCGGCTGCCGTGGCAAAATAAAGCGCGGGATATCGGCTATATCATTGCCAGTCTGCAGGAGGCGCTGGGGGAGGAACCGCTCGCCACCTGTCATCTACAGGTCGCCAATGAGCTGTTCTATCGCAACAAAGCCGCCTGGCTGGTGGGCAAACTGGTGATGCCGATGACCACGCTGCCCTTCTTGCTGCCGATCCATCGCAGCGACGAGGGCGAGCTGTTTGTCGATACCTGCCTGACCACCCATGCCGAAGCGAGCATCGTTTTTGGCTTCGCGCGTTCCTATTTTATGGTTTATGCGCCCCTGCCCGGCGCTCTGGTGGAATGGCTGCGCGAGATCCTGCCGGGTAAAACCACGGCCGAGCTGTATATGGCGATTGGCTGCCAGAAGCACGCCAAAACCGAAAGCTATCGCGAATATCTGCACTACATCGCTCGCTGCGATGAGCAGTTTATCGAGGCGCCGGGCATTCGCGGGATGGTGATGCTGGTGTTTACCCTGCCGGGGTTTGACCGGGTGTTCAAGGTGATCAAAGACCGCTTCGCGCCGCAGAAGGAGATGACCGCCGCCCACGTGCGCGCCTGCTATCAGCTGGTAAAGGAGCATGACCGCGTCGGGCGGATGGCGGACACGCAGGAGTTTGAAAACTTCGTGCTGGAGAAACGACAAATCGCGCCAGCGCTGCTGGCGCTGCTGCAGGCGGAAGCGGGGAACAAACTGACCGACCTCGGCGACCGGATTGTCATCAGTCATCTGTATATTGAACGGCGAATGGTGCCGCTCAACCTGTGGCTGGAGCAGGTTAACGGCCAGGCGCTGCGCGATGCGGTAGAAGAGTATGGGAATGCTATCCGCCAGCTGGCCGCCGCCAACATCTTTCCCGGCGATATGCTGTTTAAAAACTTCGGCGTCACCCGCCACGGCCGGGTGGTGTTCTACGACTATGATGAAATCTGCTATATGACGGAGGTGAATTTCCGCCAGATCCCGCCGCCGCGCTATCCCGAGGATGAGCTGGCCAGCGAGCCGTGGTACAGCGTCTCGCCGGGGGATGTGTTTCCGGAGGAGTTCCGCCACTGGCTGTGCGCTGACCCGCGCATTGGGCCGCTGTTTGAGGAGATGCATGCCGACCTGCTGCGTGCCGACTACTGGCGCGAACTGCAGACGCGGATTAAAAACGGTCATGTGGAAGATGTCTATGCTTACCGGCGTAAGCAGCGTTTTAGCGTGCGCTATGGCGCCGACAGTAGGCCGGATGAGGCGTTTACGCCGCCATCCGGCAAGGTGCGCCGATCTGCCTGATGGCGCTACGCTTATCAGGCCTACTTAAAATGCCCCTGCGGGGCATTTTTTTATTTAACCCCGCCGTATGCCAGCGTCACTTCCTTCGCCGCTTTGATCACCAGCGCGCCCAGCTCGGTCACCCGATCATCGGTCATGCGTGAGATGGGACCGGAGATGGAGATTGCCGCGAACGGTTCGCGGTGTTCATCATAAATGCAGGCGGCGACGCAGCGCAGGCCGAGCGCGTGCTCCTCGTCATCGAACGAGTAGCCCCGCTTGCGGGTCTGCGCTAAATCTTCCTTCAGATGCAGCGGCGAGACCAGCGTGGCATGCGTATAGGCATGCAGCCCTTTACGGTGCAGCAGGCTGGTCACCTGCTCTTCGCTCAGCTGCGAGAGGAACGCCTTCCCGGCGCCGGAGGCGTGCATCGGCAGTTTTCCGCCGATTGGCGCCGACATACGCATCAGCTGGGTGCACTGCACCTGGTCGATAATGATCGCCTGGTGGTCGCTCTGGTCAAGCACCGCCAGATTCACCGTTTCACCGGAATCCTCCATCAGCTGGCGCAGGATCGGGTGGACAATCGCCAGCAGATTGCGGCTTTGCAGAAAGCTGCTGCCGACCACGAAGGCATGCGCGCCGACGGCCCAGTGGCCCAGCTCGCCGACCTGGCGAACGAAACCCAGCTGCTGCATGGTGGTCAGCAGGCGGTGAGTGGTTGAGTTGGGCAGACCCGCCTGCTGCGCCAGCTCGGTCAGCGCGACGCTGCTGTGGGACTCGGCAATCCATTCGAGCAATTTCAGGCCGCGGGTCAGCGACTGAACCTGACCGCCAGCCTGTTGGGCGGTGGCAGCCGCGGGTTTTCTGCCGCGTTTCGCGGGAACGGGGGTAGTGGCCATCGCGGACTCCTTTTTCTGTATCGTGGAAATGATTTTCGTTTTATTTGGCGATAATGCAATCACAACCGGACTCATCGGAGGAGTGAAGCTGAACATGTCTCATATTGCCCGTTGTTGTCTTTTCCGCTCCGGTGGTTTATGCCAGTATGGTTTGTTGGCTATTTGGCCTGTGTTGAGCGTTGTCGGGAGCAAGTGTGAGCAGCAAAGTTGAGCAACTGCATCAGCAGTTAAAAGAACGTATTCTGGTTCTGGATGGGGGCATGGGCACCATGATCCAGGGCTACCGTCTGAGTGAGCAGGACTTTCGCGGTGAGCGCTTTGCTGACTGGCCGTGCGACCTGAAAGGCAACAACGACCTGCTGGTGCTCAGCAAGCCCGAGGTGATCCGCGAGATCCACGACGCCTACTTCGAGGCCGGCGCGGATATCATTGAGACCAACACCTTTAACTCGACGACCATCGCGATGGCGGATTACCAGATGGAGTCCCTGTCGGCAGAGATCAACTTTGCGGCGGCGAAGCTGGCCCGCGCCAGCGCCGATGCCTGGACGGCCCGCACGCCGGAAAAACCGCGCTACGTCGCGGGCGTGCTTGGCCCAACCAACCGCACCGCCTCTATTTCGCCTGATGTGAACGATCCGGCGTTCCGCAATATTACCTTTGATCAGCTGGTGGCTGCTTATCGCGAATCCACCCGGGCGCTGGTGGAAGGCGGCGTGGATCTGATCCTGATTGAAACGGTATTTGACACCCTGAACGCCAAAGCGGCCATCTATGCGGTGAAAGAGGAGCTGGAGGCGCTGGGCGTTGACCTGCCGCTGATGATCTCCGGGACCATTACCGATGCCTCCGGCCGCACGCTTTCCGGGCAGACCACCGAAGCTTTCTATAACTCGCTGCGTCACGCCGAAGCCTTATCGTTTGGTCTGAACTGCGCCCTCGGGCCGGACGAACTGCGCCAGTACGTCCAGGAGCTGTCGCGTATCGCTGAGTGCTACGTTACCGCACACCCGAACGCTGGCCTGCCCAATGCCTTCGGCGAATACGATCTGGATGCCGATACCATGGCGGCGCAGATCCGCGAATGGGCGGAAGCCGGTTTCCTCAATATCGTCGGCGGCTGCTGCGGCACCACGCCGGAACATATCGCCGCCATGAGCCGCGCGGTGGCCAGCCTGCCGCCGCGCCAGCTGCCGGAGATCCCCGTCGCCTGCCGTCTTTCCGGCCTTGAGCCGCTGAATATCGGCGATGACAGCCTGTTTGTGAACGTCGGCGAACGTACCAACGTTACCGGCTCGGCGAAATTTAAACGCTTAATCAAAGAAGAGAAGTACAGCGAAGCGCTGGACGTGGCGCGTCAGCAGGTGGAAAGCGGCGCGCAGATCATCGATATCAACATGGACGAGGGGATGCTCGACGCCGAAGCGGCGATGACGCGCTTCCTCAACCTGATTGCCGGCGAGCCGGACATTGCCCGCGTGCCGATCATGATCGACTCCTCCAAGTGGGAAGTCATTGAAAAGGGCCTGAAATGCATTCAGGGCAAAGGCATCGTTAACTCGATTTCGATGAAAGAGGGCGTTGAGCCGTTCATCCAGCATGCGAAAAAGGTGCGCCGCTACGGCGCCGCGGTGGTGGTGATGGCCTTTGACGAAGTGGGACAGGCTGATACCCGCGAACGTAAAATTGAGATTTGCCGTCGCGCCTACAAAATCCTCACCGAAGAGGTCGGCTTCCCGCCAGAAGATATTATCTTTGACCCGAATATCTTCGCGGTGGCGACCGGTATCGAAGAACACAATAACTATGCCCAGGACTTTATCGGCGCCTGCGAAGACATCAAACGCGAGCTGCCGCACGCGCTGATCTCCGGCGGCGTCTCCAACGTCTCCTTCTCTTTCCGCGGCAATGACCCGGTACGTGAGGCGATCCACGCGGTATTCCTCTACTACGCGATCCGTAACGGCATGGACATGGGCATCGTCAACGCCGGCCAGCTGGCGATTTACGACGATCTTCCCGCCGAGTTGCGTGACGCGGTGGAGGACGTGATTCTCAACCGCCGCGATGACAGCACCGAAAGATTGCTCGAGCTGGCGGAAAAATATCGCGGCAGTAAAGTTGACGACGGCGCAAATGCCCAGCAGGCGGAATGGCGCAGCTGGGAGGTGAAAAAACGCCTCGAATATTCGCTGGTGAAGGGCATTACCGAATTTATTGAACAGGACACCGAAGAAGCGCGTCAGCAGGCCGCTCGCCCGATTGAGGTGATCGAAGGGCCGCTGATGGACGGCATGAACGTGGTCGGCGATCTGTTCGGCGAAGGCAAAATGTTCCTGCCGCAGGTGGTGAAATCCGCCCGCGTCATGAAACAGGCGGTGGCCTACCTGGAGCCGTTTATTGAAGCCAGTAAAGAGCAGGGCTCCAGTAACGGCAAAATGGTGATTGCCACGGTAAAAGGCGACGTTCATGACATCGGCAAAAACATCGTCGGCGTGGTGCTGCAGTGCAATAACTACGAAATAATCGATCTTGGCGTGATGGTCCCGGCGGATAAAATTCTCAAAACCGCCAAAGAGGTGAACGCGGATCTCATCGGCCTTTCCGGGTTGATTACCCCGTCGCTCGACGAAATGGTTAACGTGGCGAAAGAGATGGAGCGCCAGGGCTTTACCATCCCGCTGCTGATCGGCGGCGCGACCACCTCTAAAGCGCATACGGCGGTGAAAATCGAGCAGAACTACAGCGGCCCGACCGTTTACGTACAGAACGCTTCGCGCACCGTCGGGGTGGTGGCTGCGCTGCTCTCGGACACGCAGCGCGATGAGTTTGTCGCCCGTACGCGCAAAGAGTATGAAACCGTGCGTATCCAGCATGGGCGTAAAAAACCGCGCACCCCGCCGGTGACCCTGGCCGCCGCACGGGAAAACGATCTGGCCTTTGACTGGGAGAGCTACACTCCGCCGGTGGCCCATCGCCTGGGGATTCAGGAGGTGGAAGCCAGTATCGAGACGCTACGCAACTACATCGACTGGACGCCGTTCTTTATGACCTGGTCGCTGGCGGGCAAATATCCGCGCATTCTGGAAGATGAAGTGGTAGGGGAAGAGGCGCAGCGCCTGTTCAAAGACGCTAACGAGCTGCTGGATAAGCTGAGCGCAGAGAAAACCCTCAACCCGCGCGGCGTGGTGGGCCTGTTCCCGGCCAACCGCGTGGGCGACGATATTGAAATCTATCGCGATGAAACCCGCACCCACGTGCTGACGGTGAGCCATCACCTGCGCCAGCAGACGGAGAAGGTCGGCTTCGCCAACTACTGCCTCGCCGACTTTGTGGCGCCGAAGCTGAGCGGCAAAGCGGACTACATCGGCGCCTTCGCCGTCACCGGCGGCCTGGAAGAGGACGCGCTGGCGGAAGCCTATGAAGCGCAGCATGATGACTATAATAAGATCATGATCAAGGCCATCGCCGATCGTCTGGCGGAAGCCTTCGCCGAGTATCTGCACGAGAAAGTGCGCAAGGTCTACTGGGGGTATGCGGCCAATGAGAACCTCAGCAATGAGGAGCTTATTCGCGAGAATTACCAGGGGATCCGTCCGGCGCCGGGGTATCCGGCCTGTCCGGAGCACACCGAAAAAGGCACCATCTGGCAGCTGCTGGACGTCGAAGCCCATACCGGCATGAAGCTTACCGAATCGTTCGCCATGTGGCCGGGGGCATCGGTTTCCGGCTGGTACTTCAGCCATCCGGACAGCAAATACTTCGCCGTGGCGCAGATCCAGCGCGACCAGGTCGAAGACTACGCGCTGCGTAAAGGGATGACCCCGGCGGAAGTCGAGCGCTGGTTAGCCCCTAATCTGGGCTATGATGCGGACTAGTCGTCATCTTTCCTTACAACAAACAAGGCGCTCTGTGAGCGCCTTGTCTCTTTATTGAGGTTAACCCCTTATACTGAGATAGGTTCCAGAACGTCGGAACACCTATAACGATAAGGAGAAGCTGATTCCGTGTTAACTCTGCTACACCTGTTGTCCGCGGTCGCTCTGCTGGTGTGGGGCACGCATATCGTGCGTACCGGGGTGATGCGCGTCTATGGCGCTCGCCTGCGTACCGTTCTCAGTAGCAGCGTAGAGAAAAAGCCGCTCGCCTTCTGCGCGGGTCTTGGCGTGACTGCGCTGGTGCAAAGCAGCAATGCCACCACCATGCTGGTGACCTCGTTTGTCGCCCAGGATTTAGTGGGCCTCACGCCGGCGCTGGTGATGGTGCTGGGAGCCGACGTCGGTACGGCGCTGATGGCGAGGGTGCTGACCTTCGACCTGTCGTGGCTGTCGCCGTTGTTGATATTTATCGGGGTGATTTTCTTCCTCGGCCGCAAGCAGACCCGCGCCGGGCAGCTGGGGCGAGTGGGGATTGGCCTTGGGCTGATCCTGTTGGCCCTGGAGCTGATTGTGCAGGCCGTCCACCCCATTACCCAGGCCAACGGCGTGCAGGTGATTTTTGCCTCGCTGACCGGGGATATTATGCTGGATGCCTTGATTGGCGCCGTATTCGCGATCATCAGCTACTCCAGCCTGGCGGCGGTGCTGCTGACCGCGACGCTGACCGCGGCAGGAGCGATCTCTTTTCCGGTGGCGCTGTGCCTGGTGATTGGCGCCAACCTGGGATCGGGGCTGTTGGCGATGCTCAACAACAGCGCGGCGAACGCGGCGGCGCGCCGGGTGGCGCTGGGCAGCCTGCTGTTTAAGCTGGTGGGGAGCCTGATCATTCTGCCGTTCGTCCATCCGCTGGCCGCGGCGATGCACAAGCTGCCGTTGGCCGAGTCCGAGCTGGTTATCTACTTCCACGTTTTTTACAACCTGCTGCGCTGCATCGCGATGGTGCCTTTTGCCGGACCGATGGCGAAGCTGTGCCAGCGCATGATCCGCGATGAACCCGAGCTGGATAACCATCTCAAACCCAAGCATCTCGACCCGTCGGCGCTGGACACCCCGGCGCTGGCGCTGGCCAATGCCGCGCGCGAGACGCTGCGCATTGGTGACGCGATGGAGCAAATGCTGGAGAGCCTGCATAAGGTGATGCATGGCGAACCGCGTCAGGAGAAAGAGCTACGCCGCATGGCGGACGATATCAACGTACTCTACACCGCCATTAAGCTCTATCTGGCGCGTATGCCAAAGGATGAGCTGGCGGAAGAGGAGTCCCGGCGCTGGGCGGAAATTATTGAGATGTCGTTAAACCTCGAGCAGGCCTCCGATATCGTCGAGCGGATGGGCAGCGAAATCGCTGATAAATCGCTGGCGGCGCGGCGCGCCTTCTCGGTGGAAGGGTTAAAGGAGCTGGACGCCCTGTACGATCTATTGCTCAGCAACCTGCAGCTGGCGATGTCGGTCTTCTTCTCCAGCGATGTACCCAGCGCCCGTCGCCTGCGGCGCAGCAAACACCGGTTCCGCATTCTTAACCGCCGCTACTCGCATGCGCACGTTGACCGTCTGCATCAGCAGAACGTGCAGAGTATCGAAACCAGTACGTTGCACCTGGCGCTGCTAGGGGATATGAAGCGTCTGAACAGCCTGTTCTGCTCGGTGGCTTACAGCGTGATGGAGCAGCCGGATGAAGACGACGAACGGGATGACTATTGAGACCTTCCCCGGCGGCGCTGCGCTAACCGGGGTTATGCGTTTGGACGTTCCGTTGAGGCAGCCCGGATAAGGCGCAACGCGCCGCTATCCGGGAAACGTTAGCCATACCAGCTCAGAAGCGGTGGCCTGCAGGCAGGGTTACCGCTGCTTCCCCCGCTTTGAACAACAGCGTCGGGTTCGGGCCGCCAAGGGTCGCGTGACCATCGGTGACCTGGATCCAGTTTCCTTCCGGTAAACCAATCACCGTTAATTCCGGCGCCACGACCAGCAGTTCGCGGATACGCTGTTCGCGGGTTTCACCCTGATGCCCGGTCGGCAACGCGTTGGTGAAGTGCGGGTTAATCTGGAGCGGGAACAGCCCCAGCGCATCAAATCCTTGGGGATCGACAATCGGCATATCGTTGGTGGTGCGAATGGTCGGGCAGGCGAGGTTTGAACCTGCGCTCCAGCCGATATACAACGCCCCGCGTTTGACGACATCGACAATCGGCGCCAGCAGCCCGCGGCTGCGGCACTCTTTCAACAGCTGGAAGGTGTTCCCGCCGCCGACGATCACCATCTCGGCGCTTTCAATGGCGGCGATAGGGTCGGCGACGCGGTGGATACCGGTTACGCTGACCGCCATCGGCGCCATAACCGCAGCCACTTTGGCCGTGTAATCATCCCAGGTTTGCGTCACGCCAGCGAAGGGGATGAATACCGCCGTCCGGCGGCCTTTGACCTGACCGGCAATCAGCGGCAGGGCGTGTTCCAGCCAGGCTTTCCCCGGCAGCGTGGAGTTACTGAGTAGCAGCAGTTCCATCTTTTCTTCCTGTTTTAAACCTATTATTGAAGCAGAAATTCTAGCATCGCCCCGATACCGGCGCGCTGACATGGCGCATGATGTGGGTAAGCGGAATGCTGTTCATGAGCCCGACGAAGCCGTTGAATAATGAATAACGCAATCCAGGTTTTTTCTCGCCCGCAAGGTAGGGTATATTTCGCTTTTACAGGAGAATCTATGCTGCCCGACTCATCAACCCGATTAAACAAATACATCAGTGAAAGCGGCATCTGCTCGCGTCGCGAAGCGGACCGCTTTATTGAACAAGGCAACGTCTTTATCAATGGCAAGCGCGCCACGATTGGCGATCAGGTGAAGCCTGGCGACCTGGTCAAAGTTAACGGACGGTTGATTGAGCCGCGCGAAGCGGATGATCTGGTGCTGATTGCGCTGAATAAGCCGGTCGGCATTGTGAGCACCACGGAAGACGGCGAGCGCGACAACATTGTCGATTTCGTCAACCACAGCAAGCGTATCTTCCCTATCGGCCGTCTGGATAAAGACTCCCAGGGGCTGATCTTCCTCACCAATCACGGCGACCTGGTGAATAAGATCCTGCGCGCCGGCAACGACCATGAAAAAGAGTATCTGGTTACGGTCGATAAGCCGGTGACCGATGAGTTCATTCGCGGCATGGGCGCGGGGGTACCGATTCTCGGGACCGTAACCAAAAAATGTAAGGTAAAGAAAGAAGCGCCGTTCGTTTTCCGCATCACGCTGGTGCAGGGGCTGAATCGCCAGATCCGTCGCATGTGCGAGCATTTTGGCTATGAAGTGACGAAGCTTGAGCGTACGCGGATTATGAACGTCAGCCTGACGGGGATCCCGCTGGGTGAGTGGCGCGATCTGACCGATGACGAGCTGATCGATCTGTTCAAGCTGATTGAAAACTCTTCTTCCGAAGCGAAGCCGAAAGCTAAGCCGAAGGCCAAAGCGGCGACCCCCGGCATCAAGCGCCCGGTGGTGAAGATGGAAAATAGCAACGATAAGGGCCGCCCGGCTGGCAACGGCAAACGTTTCACCCAGCCGGGACGTAAAAAGAAAGGGCGTTAACGCCTGCCGCGGGTCGGCGTATTCGCCGACCAGGAAAAGGTCGCTTCCTTATCCGTCTTATAAGCCTGCTGTTTTTTTACCTGGCGGGCTTTCTTCGCTTCCGCTTCACGCTGGGCCATCAGCTTATCGATATATTCCTTTTTCACGCTGTTCGTTTCCGCATTGCTCAGCGGGCGGCCGTGCGCAATGCGCGCGCGGTCAAGCAGCGTTTTCAATTCGCGCTGTTCGCGCTCGGTCATCTCTTTTTGTGTAATACGGGGGAGTGCCATGGTGGTGCCCTCAGTCAGACCAGAGCACCCAGTGTACGGCAATGAATATTTTACTGATAGCCTGTATGGCAACTAAAGCAGGCTAACGTCCGGGCCGGCGCCCGGACGTGTCACGCTCAGCGCTTGCTGGCTTTTTTGGCGATGGGCTTCCCTGACCAGTATCCGGCCAGCAGCGAACCGGACAGGTTATGCCAGACGGAGAACAGGGCTCCCGGCAGCGCCGCCAGCGGGCCGAAGTAAATTTTACCCAGCGCGGCCGCCAGGCCGGAGTTCTGCATCCCTACCTCGATCGCCAGCGTACGGCAGGTGGATTCATCAAAACCAAACAGACGTCCGCCCCAGTAGCCGCCGAGCAGGCCAATGGTGTTATGCAGGATCACCGCGATAATCACCACCAGGCCAACGGACGCGATATGGGCCGCGGAACCCGCCACCACCGCGCTGATGATCGCCAGAATGCACACCATCGAGAAAGCGGGGAGGAACGGTTCCACCGCTTTCACCACCTTCGGCAGCAGATGATGGACAATCAGCCCCAGGGCGATGGGGATGACCACAATCTGCAGAATGCTCAGCAACATCCCCATGACGTCGACCTGAATGTGCGCGTCGACGTACAGACGGGTCAGCAGCGGCGTCGCGATGACGCCGACCAGGGTGGAGACCGAGGAGATAGTCACTGACAGGGCCACATCCCCTTTGGCCAGAAAGATCATCACGTTGGAGGCCGTCCCGCTGGCGACGCTGCCCACCAGCACCATCCCGGCGGAGAGCTCCGGCGGCATATGAAACAGCAGCGCCAGCAGCCAGGCGGCGAGCGGCATCACCAGATAGTGCAGAAATATCCCTGCGGCGACCGGCGCCGGACGCGACAGGACGCGTTTGAAATCCGCCAGCTTCAGATGAACCCCCATACCGAACATAATCAGCATCAGCAGGGTGGTAACCCACGGGCCGATCGGGGTGAAGGTGGTGGGGGTGTAATAGGCCAGAACGGAGAGCAGCAGTGCCCATAACGGGAACAGCCGCGTCAGAGTTGCGAGCATGTTGTGTTCCTTGCGATACGCAAACCGGCCGCGCCGTCCCGGTAGGGCGGCGAGCAGGTCAGCTGGTTGTGTTGATGTTGTTATAAAAAAGCCGGGTTCGAGCCCGGCTATAGGTATTGTTTATCGTGCTAAGGAATTTTATTCAAACAAATTATGATGCAACGTCTGCACCACCTTCTCCGCATCGGCCCCAGGCACCAGGAAGCAGAGGTTGTGGCTGGACGCGCCATAGCAGATCATGCGGATGTTAAACGGATCAAGGACGCCAAACACCTCTTTGCCGACGCCGCAGGCTTTCGACAGCTCGTTGCCGATCAGGGCAACCAGCGCCAGGTCTTCTTCCACTTCCACGCGACACAGCGAGGAGAGCTCGGTCAGCAGCGCCTGGGTCAGCAGGGTATCGCCCGCAGAGGTTGAGCCAGTGGTGTCCATGGTCAGGGCCACGCTCACTTCGGAGGTGGTGATCAAATCGACGGAGATGTTATGGCGCGCCAGAATACCGAACACTTCGGCGAGGAAGCCGCGGGAGTGCAGCATATTCAGGCTGTGCAGCGTCAGCAGCGTCTGGCGGCGACGCAGCGCCAGCGCGCGGAACAGCGGCGGGTTCTCGGTGGTTTTACACACCAGCGTACCGCCCGCTTTAGGTTCTTTACTGGAGCCGACAAATACCGGGATATCGCTGCGCACGGCAGGCAGCAGGGTCGCCGGGTGCAGCACTTTGGCGCCAAAGGTGGCCATTTCCGCCGCCTCTTCAAAGGCGATGACGTCGATGCGTTTCGCCGCTGGCGCGACGCGCGGGTCGGTCGTATAGATCCCGGGCACATCGGTCCAGATATCGACGCGGGTGGCATTCAGCGCTTCGCCGAGCAGAGCGGCGGTATAATCGCTGCCGCCGCGGCCGAGGGTGGTGGTGCGGCCCTTCGCTTCGCTGCCGATAAAGCCCTGCGTCACCACCAGGCCTTCCGCCAGACGCGGCGTCAGCTGCTGCTGGGTCAGTTCGGCGACAGCGGCGATATCCGGTTCGGCGCGGCCAAAGCGATCGTTAGTGCGCAGCACTTTACGGGCGTCAAACCATTGCGCCTGAATTCCGCGTTCACGCAGAATCTCCACAAACAGCAGGGTGGACATCAGTTCGCCATGGCTGACCAGTTCGTCAGTCAGCGCGCTAGAGGAGGCGAGCGCGGCTGCTTCCGCCAGCGTGGTGATATTTTCCAGCAGGCGCTCAATCTCTTCGCGGATCACGTTCGGATAGCGCAAACGCTCCAGAATATTGAACTGGATCTGGCGCAGAGCGTCCAGCTGGGAAAAACGTTCGGTGGGTTCCAGCCCTTCCGCTAAGGCCACCAGAATGTTGGTCACGCCGGCAGAGGCGGAGAGCACAACAATACGGGTATTGGCATCAAGCAGCGCCACATCAATGCTGCGGTTCATCGCGTCAAAATCAGCAACGCTGGTGCCGCCAAATTTGGCGACGACTAAATCTGTCATAACAACCTCGTGTCAGGGGGCCTGACTTATTAAAACGATTCCTGAACACCGATCCTGACAGGGGCTGGATGCCGCCGGATCGCAACAAAATGTCTTAATAAGCCAGGCCAAATTATTCAGCCATGGCACAAGGGAAGAGCGATAAACAGGGTGGCGCAGAATGATAAACAACTACGATGTCACCCAGAAGTGCTCCACCTTGTAGACCCGACTCACCGCTCTGGGCGCTGAAGTGTTCGGGTATGAAACGCCCGACTGCGAACGTTTCTGGTGACAACCCAGGGGATTCAGCCCCTGTGGCCGGTGAGGAGCGTAACCAGACGCTCTTTCACCTCGGCGTTGCTCCCCCTCACGTATTTTCGCCGGACTGGTTCCTCCAATACGGTTACCTGGGCAACGCACCTCTTCTGGCAATTACCGACGTCTTTCACCTGGCCGGGGGAATAAGGACATTATATCCCCCGCGAATACCCTTTCGCTGTAGCGTGAAATGCGCGAGCAATAGATACTTACAATACGTAAGCACTGCGGATATATAAAGGCTTAACGCCAGCTATGTCAACGCTGCGGTTATGCGGATTTTTCATGCCCCTGCGGCTAACAGAAAAAAGCCTTATGATAGCTATACTAATGGGGCTTTTTACTCCGTTTTGACCTGATTCCTGACCGGCGTCAGGGACAAGTCACAAAAATCATCACAATTTTCCGTCACCGGCGCTACAATCGACCGAAGTCACAATCTCAAATCAGAAGAGTATTGCTAATGAAAAACATCAACCCAACGCAGACCTCTGCCTGGCAGGCATTACAGAAACACTTCGACGAAATGAAAGATGTCACTATCAGCGAGCTGTTCGCCAAAGATAGCGACCGTTTTTCTAAGTTTTCCGCGACGTTCGACGATCTGATGCTGGTGGACTTCTCCAAAAACCGCATCACCGAAGAGACGCTGGCTAAACTGCAGGATCTGGCGAAAGAGACCGATCTCGCAGGCGCCATCAAGTCGATGTTCTCCGGTGAAAAGATCAACCGCACCGAAGATCGTGCGGTACTCCACGTCGCGCTGCGCAACCGCAGCAATACGCCGATTGTGGTTGATGGCAAAGATGTGATGCCGGAAGTGAACGCTGTGCTGGAGAAGATGAAAGCCTTCTCTGAAGCGATTATCTCCGGCAGCTGGAAAGGCTACACCGGCAAACCGATCACCGACGTGGTCAACATTGGTATCGGTGGCTCCGACCTCGGTCCGTTCATGGTCACCGAAGCGCTGCGTCCGTATAAAAATCACCTCAACATGCACTTTGTCTCCAACGTCGATGGCACCCACATCGCCGAAGTGCTGAAGAACGTCAACCCGGAAACCACCCTGTTCCTGGTCGCGTCCAAAACCTTCACCACTCAGGAGACCATGACCAACGCCCACAGCGCACGCGACTGGTTCCTGGCGACCGCGGGCGACGACAAGCATGTGGCTAAACACTTCGCGGCGCTCTCCACCAACGCGAAAGCGGTTGGCGAGTTCGGCATCGACACCGCCAACATGTTCGAATTCTGGGACTGGGTTGGCGGCCGTTACTCCCTGTGGTCGGCGATTGGCCTGTCCATCATTCTCTCCGTGGGCTTCGACAACTTCGTTGAGCTGCTGTCTGGCGCGCATGCGATGGATAAACACTTCTCCACCACCCCGGCGGAGAAAAACCTGCCGGTGCTGCTGGCGCTGATCGGTATCTGGTACAACAACTTCTTCGGTGCGGAAACCGAAGCGATTCTGCCGTACGACCAGTACATGCACCGTTTTGCCGCCTACTTCCAGCAGGGCAACATGGAGTCCAATGGTAAGTATGTCGACCGTAACGGCCACGCCGTGGACTACCAGACTGGCCCGATTATCTGGGGCGAGCCGGGCACCAACGGTCAGCACGCGTTCTACCAGCTGATCCATCAGGGCACCAAAATGGTACCGTGCGATTTCATCGCCCCGGCTATCACCCACAACCCGCTCTCCGATCATCATCCGAAGCTGCTGTCCAACTTCTTCGCCCAGACCGAGGCCCTGGCCTTCGGTAAATCCCGTGAAGTGGTGGAGCAGGAATATCGCGATCAGGGTAAAGATCCGGCGACCCTGGAGCACGTGGTGCCGTTCAAAGTGTTCGAAGGCAACCGCCCGACTAACTCTATTCTGCTGCGTGAGATCACCCCGTTCAGCCTCGGGGCGCTGATTGCTCTGTACGAGCACAAAATCTTCACCCAGGGCGCGATCCTTAACATCTTCACTTTCGACCAGTGGGGCGTTGAGCTGGGCAAACAGCTGGCTAACCGCATCCTGCCGGAACTGAAAGACGGCAGCGAAGTCAGCAGCCACGACAGCTCCACTAACGGTCTGATTAACCGTTATAAAGCCTGGCGCGCATAACGCTTGCGCCGTTAAGACGAAATGCCGACCTTATGGTCGGCATTTTTTTACAGCCGCCGCAGCAGGCGGGCTGGGTTTCCCGCCCACACGCCTTTCTCGGTGATGGACTTCGTCACCACGCTGCCCGCGCCAATCACCACGCCGTCGCAGATGTTGACGGCCAGAATCGTGGCGCCGCTACCGATCGACACGTCATCGCCAATCTCAATCCGCCCCCAGCTGGCGCGGTCGGCGTTTGGTTTGCCGTCGCGAAACAGGTCGTTGGCGAACATCACCCCGTGACCGATAAAACAGCGCCGGCCAATGGTGACGTACTCGCAGATAAAGGTATGCGACTGGATTTTACTCTCCGCGCCGATGCGGGTATTCCCCTGGATCTCAACGAACGGTCCAACGAAGACGTTATCACCCAGCGTGCAGTCGTACAGGTTGGCGGGCTGGTAAATAACGACATTTTTCCCACAGACGACGTTACGTACGCCGGTATCACGAAGCTCAGGCATAGTTCCTCTCACAGCGGTTTGGCCAGAATATGCAAGGTGCTTTGCTGGCTGGCGGAATGGAAAGTCGTGTCTCTGATGTGCTGCATCCCCTGGCGTTCGTAAAAACGGCGCGCGGCGGGATTCGCGGCGAGTACTTCCAGCCACAGCCAGCGTTCGCCGGCCGTTTTTGCTCGCGTCTCGACGGCGTGAAAAATCTGCTCGCCGTAGCGGTGGCCAGTCTCCCCCGGCATCAGGTAGAGCTTATGCAGCAGCGTACCCATCGTGCCATCTTCAGCCATTCGCTGCTGAAAGCTATATTTAGCGAAACCAACGGGGGAAGCGGCTTCGGCGATGAGCCAATGATGGTTGGCATCGGTAAGACTCCGACGTAGCGCATCTTCGGCATATTCTTGCTTAAGAAATAACGCCAGTTCATCGGCATTGCTCCAGAGATGGGCGAAGTGGTGCTGGTAACTGGCATAACCCATCGCGCTCAGTTGTGGCGCGTCCTCGGGCAATGCCTTTCGGATAGTTAACATGCTGCGTTCCTCGGGTCGTTCAGCGGCTATAGTGCCTGTAATATGAACAACGTGGAACGACAAAAATCGGTGGGGAAGGGGCTGGAGGTTCTTCCTCCAGCCGGGGGGGTTAACGGGCGAAAGCGATCGCTTCGATTTCGACGCCAGCGTCTTTCGGTAACCTGGCCACTTCCACGCAGGAGCGCGCCGGAAAGGCCGCCTGATGTTCGGTAAAGAAGGCCTCGTAGGCGGCATTGATGGCGGCAAAATCCGCCAGGTCTTTCACAAACACCGTGGTTTTGACGATCTGACCAACGGTGAGGCCGGCGGCTTCGACGATGGCTTTCACGTTCTCCAGCGACTGGCGCGCCTGTTCGGCAATGTCGTCGGGCATGGTGCCGTCCTGCGGATTAATGGGCAGCTGGCCGGAGGTAAGGGTCATCGCGCCGAGCTTGACGCCCTGAACGTACGGACCAATCGCGGCGGGCGCGTCAGCGGTAGTAATAATCATGTGGTTACCCCTTCAAACAGTTACAGAAAATAATTCAACAGCACCAGCGAGCCGACGCCGCTCACCACCACCCACACCAGACCTAAACGGAAGCTGGCGAGCGTACAGATAATGGCGGCGATCACCTTCGGATTTTTTAAGTCGAACTCCATGCTGGAATTCACGCTCAGGATCTGAATGGTGATGATGGCCGGCAGGACGGTGACCGGCACGAAGCGCAATGTTTTGGTCACCCGCTCAGACATCTGGATCTTGCCGGCCAGGCCGATAAACGAGAAACGAATAAGAAAAGTGACCGCGGCCATGCCCAGCGTCAGGGCGATAAAATAGCTATTACTCATTTTCCAGCGCCTCCACTAACGGCATGTCGGATTCGGTTGTTGCCCTCTGTTTGCGCTCTTCCGCCAGGTCGACGCACAGGCCGGCGAGGACGCCGAGCACGGAGGCGACGACGATACCCAGCGAGTAGGGCAGGACCACTAACAGCACGCCGGAAACGGCGGCCACTACCGCGGCGACGGTGCAGGCCTGGCTTTTAATTTGTGGCACCACGATGGCGATAAAGGCGGCGACCATGGCGAAATCGAGACCGTATTTTTCAATGTGGGGAAACGAGGCGCCGACCAGCGCGCCAAGAAAATCGGCCAGCACCCAAATCGCCCAGAAGGTGATCATCGCCGAGCCATAAAACAGATATTTTTCCTTTTTATTTCCTTCCATCTCTTTAACGGTGGTGGCATACACCTCGTCGGTGAGCGCATAGGACATAAAGCATTTTTTAAAGAATGAGGCTTCGCGCACGGTACCGGAAATAGAGGCGCTATACAGCACGTGGCGAAGATTAATAATTAATGTGGTGAAAATAATCACGCCGAGCGTGGCGCCGGTTTTTAACATATTCAGTGCCAGCATCTGCGCCGAGCCGGCAATCACAATCGCCGACCACGCGGTACTTTGCCAGACGCTCATTCCGGCGCTGACGCTTAACGCGCCAACAATGAACGAGAAAGGAAAGTCCCCGATGCACAGGGGCATAATGGCGCTGGCGCCGCGTAATATGACTTTTTTATTCATCGTAAAATACCTGTTGGTGCAGGCAATAAATCATTATTGCGTAGGGTACAAAAGGGCTGGTCTTATTTGCTGACCATAATGCGAATGATCTCTTTATCGGTTTGCGCCATAGGCTTAATTACGAGGCGGCACAGGTTATTAATCGACTGTTCGACGTCGGCGCAGACAATGCCGTCGTTGGCGCTGGCGCAGCGGTTTTGCATCGCCATCAACACAGATTTAAAGGCGCTGGAAACCACCGAGGAGACCTTCATCGCGCAGCTGTTGGAAGCGCCATCGCAAATCATACCGGTAACATCGCTAATCATATTGATGATGGCGGTGTTGATGGTTTCGATATTGCGGGTAAACAGCCATGCCATACCGGCGGCGGCGCCCATGGCGGCGGTGGAGGCCGCGCACAGTGCGGACAAGCGGGTATAGCGCGAATGGATGGAAATGGCCGTCAGATGCGAGAGCGCCAGCGCGCGAGCGAGCGTCTCTTCATCGGCATTCAGATGCTCGGCGACGGTAACTACCGGCATGGTCGCTGCGATCCCCTGGTTGCCAGAGCCGAAGTTCGACATGGCGACCACCGGGGCTCCGCCCATACGCGCATCGGAAGCTGCGACGGTGTTGATAATGACCTCGCTCATTAAGTCATTACTTAACAAACCATTTTTAACGGCTTCAGAGAATGTTCCGTTAATATTCAACCCATACTTTTTCGATTTGCCTTCTGCAGCCAGTGCGCTATTCAGGCGGGCGGCTTCCAGAATAAACGTAATATTCTCAACCGGGGTGGAGATAATAAAGTCATACGCTTCCTGGAGAGAGAAAGTTGGCAGTTCAGTCTGCGCTGTGGCGCTATTTTCCCCGGCGTGTAATGGCTGCTGTTCGCCATTAATATATAACTCGACCACATTGGTATGCGTGCCTTTTACCACGACGCGACAGGTCTGGTCACCGGCGCTGAGGGTGAGATCGAGATGAATAAAGTCAGGTGTATCCTGGACATCAATAGTAACGTGGCCGGCATCCACCAGCGCTTGTGCCTGTTCCACATGCTGTGAAGTAATGCCTGCCAGGGTCTGTAATCCCTTATCGGCATCGCCACCAAAGGCGCCGATGGCGGCGGCCAGCGCGACGCCATTAACTGTCGTGCCGGGAATCGTGACGCCCGTGGCGTTTTTGTACAGATTGGCAGAAATAAAACCGCTAATTTTTTCGCAGGGTGTCGCTAAATGTTTCGCGGCGTAAGCGGTGGTAAATGAAATAGCAACAGGTTCCGTACAACCTAATGCTGGTGCGACTTCTCGCTGTAGCCAGCGAATAAAAAGTGAGGATGCTTGGTCAGACATTATTATGATTCCTGGACGTAAGATGATGAGGAAATATGCTAAGGGAATCGGCAGAAAAAAACTTTCTCAAATAACCCTTTATTTATTAAGGTCTGGAGAAAAATTTTATTTTTAGCCTTATCTAAACATGCAGGCCTGTATGTAAATTAAGTTATTGATTAACAATGACTGTGCAGGGATAGTTTTATACAAAAAAGGGGATTCAGTTATGTCGATCACACGCCGTTAAGGAGGGCATTTTTCTCTTTTGCCGAAATCCTGTCCTGAGGGCGCAAACGTGTAAAGCCCACGCGGTGAGGGGTAACTGTAGATCTGGATCACACTTTTGCGCTATACCGGACGCAACAAGGACTGATTATGAGGTGTGAATATGTCGTCGGTTTATCGCCCACTGGTGAATTTTATCGCCACTGCGATGCAAACGGTTTTGAATCTGGGGCTGCTGTGCCTGGGGATTATCCTGATCGTCTTCCTCGGTAAAGAGACGCTGCATCTGGCCGATGTCCTCTTTACCCCGGAGCCGACCAGTAAGTACCGGCTGGTGGAAGGACTGGTGGTCTACTTTCTCTACTTCGAATTTATCGCGCTGATCGTCAAGTATTTTCAGTCGGGGTTCCACTTCCCGCTGCGCTATTTCGTCTATATCGGCATCACCGCGATTGTGCGTTTGATCATCATCGATCATGAATCGCCGATGGCGGTGCTCATATACTCCGCCGCGATCCTGATCCTGGTGATTACGCTCTGGCTGTGTAACTCCAATCGCCTGAAACGCGAATAAAAAAAAGCGGCCTCCAGGGCCGCTGACCAACAGTCACAAATAGAATTTATGTAGGGTCCAGTTGAGGATAGCAGTGGCATTGGCCTTACTTTTTCAGCTGAGGGCGACGGCGACAATACCCGGTTGGGGTCGTGTATTGCGGCTAGACCGTCGGCCCCCATCTGAAATTTGGGCCGGTGTTACAAAAAAAACTTAACCTTTCACCCCACCCGCCGTCAGGCCGTTCACCAGCCAGCGCTGCGCCAGCAGGAACACTACCGTGATTGGGATGGCGGAGAGTACCGCCGCGGCGGCAAAGTCGCCCCACAGATAGTTCTGCGGGTTGAGATACTGTTGCATACCTACCGCCAGGGTATAGCTGTTCACATCGCGCAGCAGCAGCGAGGCGACCGGCACTTCGGTGATGGCGGCGATGAACGACAGAATAAATACCACCGCCAGAATCGGCACCGACAGCGGCAGCAGCACGAGACGGAACGCCTGCCATGGGGTCGCGCCATCCAGCGCCGCCGCTTCTTCCAGCGAGCCATCGATGGTTTCGAAGTAGCCTTTAATCGTCCAGACGTGCAGGGCGATACCGCCCATGTAGGCAAAGATCACGCCGCCGTGGGTGTTGAGGCCGACGAACGGGATGTACTGGCCCAGGCGGTCAAACAACGCGTACAGGGCAACCAGCGACAGCACCGCCGGGAACATCTGGAAAATCAGCATCCCTTTCAGCAGGGTCGCTTTCCCCGGGAAGCGCATACGGGCAAAAGCGTAGGCGCAGGTGGTGGAGAGGGCGACGATGCCGATCGCGGTAATCCCGGCGACCTTAATCGAGTTCCACAGCCACAGCAGGACCGGGAACGGCGGCGGCGTGACGCGGCCATCCGCGTGTTCGACGCTGAAGCCTAACGCCAGACGCCAGTGTTCCCAGGAGATGGTATCCGGGATCAGGCTGCCGGTGGCGAAGTTGCCTTCGCGCAGCGAGATAGCGATAACCATCAGCAGCGGAAACATAATCGCGGCGATAAAAATCAGTAGCAGGAGATGCGTGGTAAATAAACGTAGCTTCTGCGATTTGGGTTGGACCATAGCCATTATCGTTATCTCCCTTAATCAAACTTCATGCGTGTGGCTTTCAGGTTCACAATCGCTAACGCGCCAACCAGCAGGAAGATAAGCGTTGCGATAGCCGCCGCCAGGCCGAAGTCCTGACCGCCGCCGCCTTCAAAGGCGATACGGTAGGTGTAGCTCACCAGCAGGTCGGTATAACCGGCCGGGGTGGTGGTGCCGAGACGGTCCGGACCGCCGTTGGTCAACAGTTGAATCAGGACGAAGTTGTTAAAGTTAAAGGCGAAGCTGGCGATCATCAGCGGCGTCAGCGGCTTAATCAGCAGCGGGAAGGTAATTTTAAAGAAGTTCTGGAACGGGCCGGCGCCATCCATTGCCGACGCTTCGTACAGATCGTCCGGAATCGCCTTCAGCAGCCCCATGCACAGGATCATCATGTACGGGTAGCCCAGCCAGGTGTTGACGATGATGATCATGGTGCGCGCGGTGGTCGGGTCGCTAAACCACGCCGGTTTAATGCCGAACAGCGCGCTGAGCATCATGTTGATTTCACCAAAGCTCTGGTTGAACAGGCCTTTGAAAATCAGAATCGAAATAAATGACGGTACGGCATACGGCAGAATCAGCAGGACACGGTAAATCGCTTTGCCTTTCAGCGCTTCCCACTGCACCAGGCAGGCGAGGATCATCCCCACCGCGACGGTCAGCACCACGGTCAGAACCGAGAACACCACCGTCCAGACGAAGATGGCGAAGAACGGTTTCTGGATGCCTTCATCGTGGAAGACGCGGGTAAAGTTATCCCAGCCGATAGTCACGGTGTAGCCCGGGCTCAGCTTTTCTGTGCCCCAGCTACCGTCGGCGTTGATTGCCTGGTAGAAACCAACGTCGTTGTTCGGGCGGTATTTGACGTGGGTTTGATTGTTGGTCAGCTCGCCGTTTTCGCCAAGCGTATACAGCGGTTGGGTGCCGGAGAACTGGCGCAGCGAGCTCATGATCACTTTGCTGTCATCTGGCAGTACGGCGGTCAGCTGGTTCAGCGCGGTGCGGTTCTGGGTAATGACGCGCAGGTTGGCGCGCTCGCCTTCCGGCAGGGCGTCAGTTTCTTTTAACGCCAGCTTCTGCTCGCCGCCGAATTTAAAGGCATCGGAAAGGTAGTTTTTACCGCTCTCGCCATCGGTCAGGGCCAGCTTCCACTCGTCGCCTGCCGGGATCAGCGTGAAGTTATAGGCTTTGCCGGCCTGGAAGGAGCGATCCATCAGCACCTGCTGCGCGCGCTCAAAGGTCAGCTGGTTGGTGCTGCTGTAGTTGGTGAACGCGATAGCGATAGTACAGATCAGCGGAAACAGGACAAACAGGCCCATGCCGGCGAGGCCGGGATAGACATAGCGCCAGGCATAGGCCTTGCGATTAGCGAAAATATACAGGCCAACTGAGCTTAAAATCAGCGTCATGATGGCGAACAGGTACTCCCCCTGGGCGTACATCAAAACAACAAGGTAACCCACCAGCAGGCACAGTAAGCCAATCACAGACCATGTGAGTTGCGGACTTTGCCACCAGTGTCTCTTTTTAACGGCATCCATGGGGATCATCCTCTACAGCGTTAAACATCTGTCGGCGTCAGTGCCTGATGGCGCTGCGCTTATCCGGCCTACGGATTGTGTAGGCCGGATAAGGCATTCATGCCGCCATCCGGCACGTACGCTACAGCATTACTTAGTGATACGGCTCTGGGCATCCTTCAGCGCAGCATCGACAGTCTGACGGCCGCTGGCGGCGTTGATAACCGCGGTACGAACGGCATACCAGAAGGCAGACATCTGCGGGATGTTAGGCATAATTTCGCCTTTCTGGGCGTTCGCCATGGTGGCAGCGATGCGCGGATCTTTTTCCAGTTTTTCCTGGAAGGATTTCAGCGCCACCGCACCCAGCGGTTTGTCGTTGTTAACAGATTCCAGACCCTGATCGGTCATCAGGTAGTTTTCGAGGAACTCTTTCGCCAGCTCTTTGTTCGGGCTGGCGGCGTTGATCCCCGCGCTCAGCACGCCAACGAACGGTTTCGATGGTTTGCCTTTAAAGGTCGGCAGCAGGGTCACGCCGTAGTTAACCTTGCTCTTATCGATGTTAGACCACGCCCACGGACCGTTGATGGTCATCGCGGTTTCACCTTTGTTGAAGGCCGCTTCCGCGATGGAGTAATCGGTATCGGCATTCATGTGCTTGTTCTTGATCAGGTCAACCAGGAAGGTCAGGCCCGCTTTCGCGCCTGCGCTGTCCACGCCGACGTCTTTCACATCGTACTTGCCGTTTTCAAACTTGAACGCGTATCCGCCGTCGGCAGCGATCAGCGGCCAGGTGAAGTACGGTTCCTGCAGGTTGAACATCAGCGCGCTCTTACCTTTCGCTTTCAGTTCTTTATCCAGCGCCGGGATCTCTTCCCAGGTCTTCGGCGGGTTCGGCACCAGGTCTTTGTTGTAAATCAGGGACAGCGCTTCCACCGCGATCGGGTAGGCGATCAGTTTGCCGTTATAGCGAACGGCATCCCAGGTGAACGGATAGAGTTTGTCCTGGAACGCTTTGTCCGGGGTGATTTCCGCCAGCAGGCCGGACTGCGCGTAGCCGCCGAAACGGTCATGCGCCCAGAAGATGATGTCCGGGCCGTCGCCGGTCGCCGCAACCTGCGGGAATTTCTCTTCCAGCTTGTCCGGGTGTTCTACAGAAACTTTAATGCCGGTGTCTTTTTCAAACTTTTTACCCACTTCAGCGAGGCCGTTGTAGCCTTTGTCGCCGTTAATCCAGATAACCAGCTTACCTTCTTCAATTTTCGCGAGGGCAGAGGCGGAAAACATCATCGTGGTCAGTGCCGACAGCGCGAGGATGCGAGCGCCAGTTTTGATTTTCATATACCCGTCCTTTTTGGTGTTGTACTCGTGGATACACTTCGGTGGCTTAACGATGATGAGTTTCCTTTTTTAACAACCCCTTTCCATCCTCCCCAGGTCTACGCCCCACCCGCTGGTTGTGTGATCTCCATTGCAAAAACGGCCGTATTGCGTCCTGGAGCACAGAAAAAAGCGCCCAATTTTGTCGCCTCCATCACGAAATCACCCGCTGCCCGCCATCCCCCGCGGCGAGAGCCAATCTCTCATCCTCCCATCTCCTCCCCCATAAAAAAGCCGGGGGGTGGAGGATTTGCCCGGCTAATGAATGCCGCATAGTCGACCCATCTTGAATGTGACTGTTAGTGACAGGTTGTAACGAAGGGAGAAGGGCATGGCGAGCGTACAGCTGCGAAATGTAACGAAAGCCTGGGGTGACGTGGTGGTATCGAAAGATATCAATCTCGATATCCACGAAGGGGAATTCGTCGTGTTTGTCGGGCCATCGGGCTGCGGCAAATCTACCCTGCTGCGTATGATTGCCGGGTTAGAAACTATTACCAGCGGGGACCTGTTTATCGGTGACACCCGCATGAACGAGATCCCACCGGCAGAACGCGGCGTTGGGATGGTATTCCAGTCTTATGCGCTCTATCCCCACCTTTCCGTTGCGGAAAATATGTCGTTTGGCCTGAAGCTGGCCGGCGCGAAAAAAGATCTGATTAACCAGCGGGTGACCCAGGTGGCGGAAGTGCTGCAGCTGGCCCATCTGCTGGAGCGTAAACCGAAAGCCCTCTCCGGCGGTCAGCGCCAGCGTGTGGCGATTGGCCGTACGCTGGTGGCTGAGCCGAGCGTCTTCCTGCTGGATGAGCCGCTCTCCAACCTCGATGCCGCCCTGCGCGTTCAGATGCGTATCGAAATCTCCCGTCTGCATAAGCGACTGGGCCGCACCATGATCTATGTGACCCACGATCAGGTTGAAGCGATGACCCTCGCGGACAAGATCGTGGTCCTCGACGCCGGCCGTGTGGCGCAGGTCGGGAAACCGCTGGAACTCTATCACTATCCGGCTGACCGCTTCGTCGCCGGCTTTATCGGTTCACCGAAGATGAACTTCCTGCCGGTCAAAGTTACCGCGACGGCTATCGATCAGGTGCAGGTTGAACTGCCAAACCGTCAGCAAATCTGGCTACCGGTGGACAGCGCCAATGTTCAGGTGGGCGCCAACATGTCCTTAGGTATCCGCCCGGAGCATTTACTGCCCAGCGATATCGCCGATGTGACCCTCGAAGGCGAGGTTCAGGTTGTAGAGCAGTTAGGTCACGAAACGCAAATTCATATCCAGATCCCCGCCATCCGTCAAAACCTGGTCTACCGCCAGAACGACGTGGTGTTGGTAGAAGAGGGAGCCACATTCGCTATCGGTTTGCCGCCAGAACGTTGCCATTTATTCCGTGAGGATGGCACCGCTTGTCGTCGGCTGCATAAAGAGCCGGGCGTGTAAGGCTTCCCATTAAAAAAGGCGCGAACCCGGCTGGCGGTACACCGGCGAAGCGTGCAAAGAAAAGCAATGATCTCAGGAGATAGAATGATGATTACTCTGCGCAAACTTCCACTGGCGGTCGCCGTCGCGGCAGGCGTTATGTCTGCTCAGGCGCTGGCTGTCGATTTCCATGGCTACGCGCGTTCCGGCATTGGCTGGACCGGCAGCGGCGGCGAGCAACAGTGCTTCAAAGCGACCGGCGCTCAAAGTAAATACCGTCTTGGTAACGAATGTGAAACCTATGCGGAACTGAAGCTGGGCCAGGAGCTGTGGAAGGAAGGAGATAAGAGTTTTTATTTCGATACTAACGTTGCCTATTCCGTGAATCAGGAAGATGACTGGGAAAGCACCTCTCCGGCGTTCCGTGAAGCCAACATCCAGGGTAAAAACCTGATCGACTGGCTGCCGGGCTCCACGCTGTGGGCGGGTAAACGCTTCTATCAGCGTCATGACGTTCACATGATCGACTTCTACTACTGGGATATCTCCGGCCCGGGTGCAGGTCTGGAAAACGTTGACCTTGGCTTCGGTAAGCTCTCTCTGGCCGCTACCCGTAACTCAGAAAGCGGCGGCTCTTATACTTTCTCCAGCGATGACACCAAGAAATATGCTGCGAAAACTGCCAACGACGTCTTTGACATCCGTCTGGCGGGCCTGGAAACCAACCCGGGCGGCGTGCTGGAGTTAGGCGTCGATTACGGCCGTGCGAACCCGCAGGATGACTATCGCCTGGAAGACGGCGCGTCGAAAGACGGCTGGATGTGGACCGGTGAACATACTCAGTCCATCTGGGGCGGCTTCAACAAGTTTGTGGTTCAGTACGCCACTGACGCAATGACCTCCTGGAACAGCGGCCACTCTCAGGGAACCAGCATCGATAACAACGGCAGCATGATCCGCGTTCTGGATCACGGCGCGATGGACTTCAACGATGACTGGGGCCTGATGTACGTTGCGATGTACCAGGACGTGGATCTGGACAGCAAAAACGGCTCCACCTGGTACACCGTGGGTGTTCGTCCGATGTACAAATGGACGCCGATCATGAGCACCCAGCTGGAAATCGGTTACGACAACGTGAAATCTCAGCGTACCAGCGAAAACAACAACCAGTACAAAATTACTCTGGCTCAACAGTGGCAGGCAGGCAACAGCGTCTGGTCTCGTCCGGCTATCCGTATCTTCGCAACCTACGCGAAGTGGGATGAAAACTGGGGCTACAGCAACACCTCTGGTCTGCAGACGAAAGACAGCAGCGGAAGCGGCGCTTTCACCTCCAGCCGCGGTGACGACAGCGAAGTTACCTTCGGTGCCCAGATGGAAGTGTGGTGGTAATACCGTCCGCAGGACGGGTGTAACCTGGGAGGGGCATCGGCCCCTCCTGACTATTCAGGGTTAGCGCGCTATTGCCTGGCTACCGCTAAACCGATGCTATCCAAGGTGAGAAGAATGAAAATGAAGAAAACTCTCGTCGCTCTGTGTTTATCCGCAGGGATGTTGGCATGCGTGCCGGGGATGAGCCTTGCCGATGTTAACTTTGTACCGCAGAACACCAGCGCCGCGCCGTCTATTCCAGCCAGCGCGCTGCAGCAGCTGATCTGGACGCCTGCCGATCAATCGAAGACGCAGAGCGTAGATTTAACCACCGGCGGTCAACGCCTGGATGTTCCAGGGATCGTCGGACCGGTCGCCGCCTGGAGCGTGCCGGCCAATATTGGTGAGCTGACCCTGACCCTCGACAGCGAACTGAACAAACATAAACAGATTTTTGCGCCGAACGTGCTGATTCTCGACCAGAACATGACGCCAGCGGCGTTCTTTCCCAGCAACTACTTTACCTATCAGCAGCCGGGCGTGATGACTGCCGATCGCCTGGGCGGAGTGATGCGCCTGACCCCGGCGCTGGGCCAGCAGAAGCTCTATGTGCTGGTGTTTACCACTGAAAAAGATCTCCAGCAGACCACCACCCTGCTGGATCCGGCGAAGGCCTATGCCAAAGGCGCAGGCAATGCGGCGCCGGACATCCCGGATCCGATCGCCAAACATACCACCGATGGCGTGCTGAAGCTGAAAGTGAAAACCAACAGCACCTCCAGCGTGCTGGTGGGGCCGCTGTTCGGCTCCTCCGGCCCGGGCCCGGTCACCGTCGGTAACACCGCGGCACCGGTAGCTGCGCCAGCCGCCGCAGCCGCTGCGGCGCCGGCCGCCAAAAGCGAACCGATGCTCAGCGATACCGAGACCTACTTCAACAACGGTATTAAGCAGGCGGTGAAACAAGGTGACATCGACAAAGCCCTGAAATTGATGAACGAAGCTGAGCGCCTCGGCTCGAAATCCGCTCGTTCCACCTTTATCAGCAGTGTAAAAGGCAAGGGGTAATCGTCTCCCCACAATGCTGATGTTTAGGCACAGCCTTTAGGTGCATCCTCCGGGATGCACCTTTTTTTGCACGCGCGGCGGTCTGTTGCATGGCTGTTGCGTGAATGATCGTATATTGACGTTTGCCCGCCACCAACCGCCTATTCTGCGATACAATGCTCTCACGTTATGTACCGGAGAATCAGGCATGTCCCATCCTGCGCTTACGCGACTGCGTGCGCTGCGCTATTTTGCCGTTATGCCGCCCCTGGCGCCGGCCCTGAGTGACTGGCTGCTGCTGGAGGACTCAATGACCCAGCGTTTTGAGCAACAAGGAAAGCAGGTCACCGTCACCCTGGTTAACGAAGGGTATATCGGGCGTGAGGCGCTGGCTGACGAAGCGGCTCTGTTGCCCGACGAGCCGCGCTACTGGCTGCGGGAGATTATACTCAATGCCGATGGCGAGCCCTGGCTGGCCGGGCGCACGGTGGTGCCGGAGTCGACGCTGTGTGGGCCGGAGCTGGCGCTACAGCAGCTCGGGCAGACCCCGCTGGGCCGATACCTGTTCACGTCGTCGACGTTAACCCGCGATTTTATTGAAATTGGTCGCGATGCAGCGCTGTGGGGGCGTCGTTCCCGTCTGCGGCTGAGCGGCAAACCCCTGCTGCTGACCGAGCTGTTTTTGCCTGCGTCGCCGTTGTACTAAGAGGAAGAAAAAATGGAGTGGAGTCTGTCGCAGAATAAGCTGTTGGCGTTTCATCGCCTGATGCGCACTGACAAACCGATCGGCGCCTTGCTGCTGCTGTGGCCGACGCTGTGGGCGCTGTGGGTGGCCTCGCCGGGCGTCCCGCCGCTGTGGATCCTGGCGGTATTCGTCGCCGGCGTCTGGCTGATGCGCGCCGCCGGCTGCGTGGTGAATGACTATGCCGATCGAAAATTTGATGGTCACGTAAAGCGTACCGCCCGCCGTCCGCTGCCGAGCGGCGACGTCACCGAGAAAGAGGCGCGAACGCTGTTTATCGTTCTGGTGCTGCTCTCCTTCCTGCTGGTGCTCACCCTCAACACCATGACGATTTTGCTGTCGGTGGCGGCGCTGGCGCTGGCGTGGGTCTATCCGTTTATGAAGCGCTACACCCATCTGCCGCAGGTGGTGCTGGGGGCGGCCTTTGGCTGGTCGATTCCAATGGCCTTCTCGGCCGTCAGCGAATCGCTGCCGCTGAGCTGCTGGCTGATGTTCCTCGCCAATATTCTGTGGGCGGTGGCCTACGATACCCAGTATGCGATGGTGGATCGCGATGACGACGTCAAGATCGGCATTAAATCGACGGCGATCCTGTTCGGCGAAAACGATCGTCTGATTATCGGTATCCTGCAGGTGGCCGTGCTGGCGCTGATGGGCGCGGTAGGCTGGCTGAACGGGCTGGGCTGGGAATACTACTGGTCGCTGTTCGTGGCGGCGGGTCTGTTTGGCTGGCAGCAGAAGCTTATCTTCAATCGCGACCGCGATAACTGCTTTAAAGCGTTTATGAACAATAACTACGTCGGGCTGGTGCTGTTCCTCGGCCTGGCGATGAGCTACCTGTAAAATCCCTGTCCCCATCCCCCCGGTTTGCCGGGGGGCGAGGAGGACAGCAAACGCCGCGTTACGCGTCGTCCTGCGTGACGCTTTCGATCGTCAGACGTACATCCGACGTAATCAAATCCGCCAGCATCCGATAGACCTTCAGGGTCTCTTCCGGCTCGGCATCGCCCGTATCGCTGATATAGCCTTCATCGCGCAGGGTCAACACCAGGGTACTGAACACCGCTTTATCGAAGAACTCCGGCGCGTTGATGCCATGCAGCACCGACAGGCGCTGAGCCACGGTACGGCTCTCTTTCTCCAGCGAGCTGCGGTTGATCGACGGGTTAGCGCTCAGCAGCCAGAAGGTAATGGCGTAGCGCTGCAGCGTCTCGCGGGCGCCTGCGGCCAACAGCTGCAGAGAGCGAGAGTGCGACGGGTTGAGGCTCATCATATCGCCATCGATGACGATCAGCTCCTGACGCAGCATCTCGGCAATCAGCGCATCCATCACTCCGGCCAGCTCCGCTTTCTCCCAGCGCAGGAACAGCTCGGCTTTAAGGAACGGATAGAGCGTTTCCACATGGCGCAGCACTTCGGCGCGGCTGAGATGACGATGCTGAGTCACCAGGGCGGCTAACAGCGACGGCATCACCAGCATATGGGCGATGTTGTTGCGATAGTAGGTCATCAGCACCGCCTGCTCGCGCGGCAGAATGATGATGTCGCCAATGGTGTCTTTCTCGACTTCGAACTTGTTCATCTGCAGGGCGTGGTCGATAAGTTCGCTGGCCGAAGCGGACGGCGCGGTGGCATCCGGCGAATAGGGCACATTGCGCAGCAGCGCGAGGTAACACTCCAGCTGCTGGGTGAGCTGCTCACGGGTCAGCGAACGCTGGCGGGAGGCCAGCAGCGCCGTACAGCAGAGGTTCATGGCGTTGGCCGCGCCGGCGTTGTTGATGCGTACCATCAGGTCAGCGGCGATGTTATTCACCGTCGGCGTCAGCCAGGAAGGGCGGACCGCTTCGATCGGGTCAATCGCTTCCCGCCACTCCGGCACATGGTGGTTCAGATAGGTCATCAGCGGTAGCGGTTCGCCGAAGTTAACGTAGCCCTGGCCAAGATTGCGCAGCTTGCTTAAGCCGCGCACCATCTGCGGCAGACTCTCTTTCTCTTTGGTGGCGCCGCGCAGCTCTTTGGCATAGGTCCCTACCTCCATCACGTGCTCGTAGCCGATGTAAATCGGCACCAGGGTGATCGGCCGGGTGCCGCCGCGCAGCATCGCCTGGATAGTCATCGACAGCGTACCGGTCTTCGGATCGAGCAGACGGCCGGTACGGGAGCGGCCGCCTTCGACGAAATACTCTACGGAATAGCCGCGGCTGAACAGTTCGCCAAGGTACTCGCGGAACACCGTGGAGTAGAGCTTATTGCCCTTAAAGGTGCGGCGAATAAAGAATGCGCCGAGGCGGCGGAAGATTGGCCCGGCTGGCCAGAAGTTAAGGTTGATACCCGCCGCGATATGCGGAGGCACCAGCCCCTGGTGGTACAGGACGTAAGAGAGCAGCAGATAGTCCATGTGGCTGCGGTGGCAGGGGACATAGACAATCTCATGGCCGTCGTGCGCCAGCTGGCGTACGCGCTCGGCGTTATGCACGTTGATGCCCTGGTACAGGCGGTTCCAGGTGAAGCCGAGAATGCGGTCGGTCAGGCGGATCATCTCGTAAGAGAAGTTCGCGGCAATCTCTTCCATCAGCGCAATCGCGTTCTGCTGGGCCTTCTCGTGGGAAATTTTCTTGCTGCGCGCTTCGTCTTCCACCGCCCGGGCAATGGCCTTCGACGCCAGCAGCTTGTTAAACAGATCCTGGCGGGCCGGCAGACGCGGGCCGACGGCGGCCAGGCGCTGGCGGGCAAAATGCATCCGCGCGACGCGAGCCAGTTTCTGGGCGATGATCTTATCGGTACCGTGCTCATCCGCCATGCGGCGCAGCGATACGGAAGGCGAGAAGCGCACGAAGCTGTCTCGGCCGAGCCAGGAGACGGCGAAAAATTTCTGAATGCCGTTAAGCATCCGCAGCGGCGGATTAACTTCCCCTTTCTCACGACCCGGCGAGCGGCCGAACATCACCGACACCGGCACCATTTGCACATCGAGATCCGGATGGTTGCGGTGCAGATCGAGGTAGTCGTGGAACAGCTTGATGGACTCTTCTTTTGGCGTGTAGTAGGTGAATACGCGCGGCCCGCCGTGGATGAATACGTAGCGCGGCAGCAGGGCGCCGTCGATTTCCAGCGGTTCAAGCGGGTCAGGTAAATCATGCGCCAGACATTGGGCGCGCAGCGTCAGCAGGTCCGCCTTGGAGTTATAGGGCAGGACGTACATGACCGGACGCGAGGTATCGAGTCCTAATTCCTGAGCAGGCTCTGCCGGAATAGACTTGCTTTTTACCAGCACCCGTAATGGTAAATTCAGTAATTTATAGTAAATTCGTTGCCAGCCGGACATAAACGATGTGAAGCCTCTGGTTAATCATGCAAATGCGCGGCAAGAATAACAGAAAGCGGGCAAAATTTCCGTTACCGCGCGGCAAACGCGTACACTCATCGACGTCATTTACATAAAAAGGTTTTGTGATGGCCAATAATACCACCGGGTTAACCCGAATCATTAAGGCGGCAGGTTACTCCTGGAAAGGATTTCGCGCGGCGTGGATCAACGAGGCCGCGTTTCGTCAGGAAGGTGTCGCCGCCATCGTGGCCGTCGCGATAGCCTGCTGGCTGGACGTCGACGCCATCACCCGCGTATTGCTGATTGGCTCGGTCCTGCTAGTGATGATAGTCGAAATTCTCAACAGCGCGATTGAGGCGGTCGTGGACCGTATTGGCTCGGATTATCACGAGCTTTCAGGGCGCGCCAAAGACATGGGGTCGGCGGCGGTCCTGCTGGCGATTATCATCGCGCTGATCACCTGGGGAACGCTGCTGTGGAGCCATTATCACTAACGTTCTTCGCTAACCCTCGCAAAATATAAACAATCTGCCGATTTTTGTGTGCCATGTGGTTCCAAAATCACCGTTAGCTGTATATACTCACAGCATAACTGTATATACACCCAGGGGGCGGAATGAAAGCGTTAACGACCAGGCAGCAAGAGGTGTTTGATCTCATTCGGGATCATATCAGCCAGACGGGCATGCCGCCGACGCGTGCGGAGATTGCTCAGCGCTTGGGGTTCCGTTCCCCAAACGCGGCGGAAGAACACCTGAAAGCGCTGGCGCGTAAAGGCGCAATCGAGATCGTCTCCGGCGCCTCGCGCGGTATCCGCCTGCTGACGGAAGAAGAGCACGGCCTGCCGCTGATCGGCCGCGTCGCCGCCGGTGAGCCGCTGCTGGCGCAGCAGCATATTGAAGGCCACTATCAGGTCGACCCGTCGATGTTCAAGCCCAACGCCGATTTTCTGCTGCGCGTCAGCGGGATGTCGATGAAAGACATCGGTATTCTGGATGGTGATCTGCTGGCGGTCCACAAAACCCAGGATGTGCGTAACGGCCAGGTGGTGGTAGCGCGCATTGATGATGAAGTGACGGTCAAGCGCCTGAAAAAGCAGGGCAACGTCGTCGAACTGTTGCCGGAAAACAGCGAATTTACCCCTATCGTTGTCGATCTGCGTCAGCAGAGTTTTACCATTGAGGGTCTGGCCGTTGGCGTGATCCGTAATGGAGAATGGCTGTAACGCCTGCCCCCGCGCAGCGTCATCTGATGCATGACGCTGCGACGTTTGTCCTCAATCAGGTCTCCGAACATGCTGCTCAACGCTGCCGATAAAGCGCTGTGGCGCCTTGCACTCCCCATGATTTTCTCCAATATCACCGTCCCGCTGCTGGGGCTGGTGGATACCGCGGTGATCGGCCACCTTGACAGCCCGGTATATCTCGGCGGCGTCGCGGTCGGAGCGACGGCCACCAGTTTCCTGTTTATGCTGCTGCTGTTTCTTCGCATGAGCACCACCGGGCTGACCGCTCAGGCCTGGGGGGCCAAAGATCCGCTGCGACTGGCGCGGGCGCTGGTGCAGCCGCTGGCTCTGGCGCTGGGCGCCGGGGTGTTGATTATCCTGTTTCGCCTGCCGCTGATTAACCTCGCCCTGCATATCGTCGGCGGCAGCGGGGCGGTTCTCGAGCAGGCGAGACGATTTCTCGATATCCGCTGGCTCAGCGCTCCCGCGTCGCTGGCCAACCTTGTGCTGCTTGGCTGGCTGTTGGGGGTCCAGTATGCCCGGGCGCCGGTGATTTTGCTGGTGGTCGGTAATCTGTTGAATATTGTGCTCGACCTGTGGCTGGTGATGGGCCTGCGGATGAACGTCCAGGGGGCGGCGCTGGCCACGGTCACTGCGGAGTACGCCACACTCATTATCGGCCTGATGATGGCGAAGCGGGTGCTGACGCTGCGCGGCGTGCCGCTGGCGATGCTGAAAAACGCCTGGCGTGGCGACATGCGCCGTCTGCTGGCGTTGAATCGCGACATCATGCTGCGCTCCCTGCTGCTGCAGCTGTGCTTTGGCGCGCTGACCGTCTACGGCGCCCGTCTGGGCAGCGATATCGTGGCGGTCAACGCCGTACTGATGACCATGCTGACCTTTACCGCCTACGCGCTGGATGGCTTTGCCTATGCCGTGGAGGCCCACTCCGGCCAGGCCTACGGCGCGCGCGACGGCAGCCAGCTGCTGGAGGTGTGGCGGGCGGCCTGCCGGCAGTCCGGTATGGTGGCGCTGGCGTTTGCCCTGGTTTACAGCCTGGCGGGGGAGTACATCATCGCGCTGTTAACCTCGCTGCCTTCCCTGCAGCAGCTGGCCGATCGCTATCTGATCTGGCAGACCATCCTGCCGGTGGTCGGGGTCTGGTGCTATCTGCTGGACGGCATGTTTATCGGTGCGACGCGCGGCGCGGAGATGCGGAACAGTATGGCGGTCGCTGCGGCCGGCTTCGCCGTGACGCTGCTTACGGTCCCGGCGCTCGGCAATCACGGCCTGTGGCTGGCGCTGGCGGTGTTTCTCGCGCTGCGAGGCCTGTCGCTGGCGCTGATCTGGCGCCGCCACTGGCGACGCGGCACCTGGTTTAGTTAGCCCTTTCTCTAGCTCGCCGTTATCGGTGAACGTCCTCCGGTCGCGCCAGGCTTGCCGGAGCGACTCAGTAGCCCGGCGAGCGTAGCGCGTGTCGGGAAAACCACCTTCAGCGTTTCCAATGAGGGCTATGGTTAAAAATTCCGAATAACGAATCGGCGCCAGCATTCTCATCTATAGTTAATACCATGTCCGGCACAAAACGGGCTGTAAACCCACCGAATGATGAGGACGTTATCATGAATAAAGACGAAATCGGCGGTAACTGGAAACAGTTGAAAGGTAAAGCCAAGGAACAGTGGGGCAAACTTACCGATGACGATATGACCGTAATCGAAGGGAAGCGCGACCAGCTGGTCGGCAAAATTCAGGAGCGTTACGGCTATGAGAAAGATCAGGCTGAGAAAGAAGTCTCAGACTGGGAGCATAAGAACGACTATCGCTGGTAGCGTTCCGTGATCCGAAGAATGAAGCATTTGTGTTAGTGCCTGTCTAAATGGCGCAGGGACGCGCCGTTAACCCTTTTTCCCGCTGCGGCTGCCGCTCAGCGGGCTTTCTTTTTGAGCTGAATCGTATGATCATGCTGGCAGTGTCCCGGCGTGCTGCAGGCTTCCACTTCCACGCAGCTCGCGCAAAGGCCATGAGCTTCAATCACGTTGTGGCGCAGGGCGAAGCCCATTCTGGCCGCCAGCGTGTGCATGATATCTTCCACCCCTTCAGCCGCCTCTTCCTTCACCACGCCGCAGCGGTCGCAGATAAACATGGCCGAGCTGTGGGTTGGCTGGTCAAAGAGATGACACAGCACATAGCTGTTGGTCGATTCCACCTTGTGGACAAAACCCTGCTCGAGTAAAAACTCCAGCGCGCGGTAGACCGTCGGCGGCTTCGCCTGCGGCTCTTTCTCACGCAGCAGATCCAGCAGGTCGTAGGCGCTGATTGCCCCTTGCTGCAGGCTCATCAGGCGCAACACTTCCAGACGCTGTGGGGTCAGGCGTACGCCGCGTTGCGCACACAGCTTTTCAGCATGCGCTAACATCTCTTGCGAAGGGGTCTTATCCATGAGCATCCTCAGGTTGCGTGAAATTGAATCTGTTACTTTATCACGTTCCGCGGAAAACGCCGAGACCCGACGGGTGATGCGGGTCATACTTCAGATTGTCGGCGCCAGTCCACTCCCTGGCGCTGGCCGCTGACGCTCGTGGAGGCTGCGCCTTAGCCGGTCGTTAAAACCGTATGCCCGATTTAATCGCAACACGCCTGACCCAGGGTATGCTATATCTGAAGTGTCTCATTTTCGGGAGAAAACGATGAAACGACCTGATTGCATTCGCCACTGGCGCGAACTGGAAGGGCCCGACGATGCCACTTATCCCGACAGCCCGGAGCGTTTTTCCATTGGCGCGCCGCTGGGGCGCGGTTTACGCCTCAACCGGCTGGGGATCCACCACGAGAGACTGCCGCCCGGGCGGCGCACCTCTTACCCGCACGCGGAGAGCGATGAGGAAGAGTTCATCTATGTGCTGGAGGGCTATCCGGAAGTGTGGATAAACGGCTATCTCTGGAAGCTGGAGCCGGGCGATAGCGTAGGTTTCCCCGCCGGCACCGGCGTTTGCCACACTTTTCTCAATAACACCGAGCAGGAGGTTCGTCTCTTGGTGGTGGGTGAGGCCAACAAAAAGTACAACCGAATTTACTACCCGCTCAATCCCGGCTATGCCGCGACGCGCCAGGATCGCTGGGTTGATCATCCGCCGCAGTTCTTTGGCCCACATGACGGCAAACCGCGGATAAAGTAATCGACACCGGGAAGGGGCGAAGCGCGGCGCACTACGCGCCTGTGGTTTATCTTTATGCTATAGTAGCGCCCCTTTTTACCCGGATGCTTATTTATTCGCCATGATGCCTGAATCAACGTCACCTGTTTTTCCTGCTCACCGCTTCTCCATCGCGCCGATGCTCGACTGGACTGACCGGCATTGCCGCTACTTCCTGCGGCTGCTGTCGCGGCATACGCTGCTGTATACCGAAATGGTGACCACCGGGGCGATTATTCACGGCAAAGGGGACTATCTGGCCTATAGCGAAGAAGAACACCCGGTTGCTCTGCAGCTCGGCGGCAGCGATCCGCAGGCCCTGGCGCAGTGCGCGAAGCTGGCCGAGGCGCGCGGCTATGATGAGATCAATCTCAACGTCGGCTGCCCCTCCGATCGGGTGCAGAACGGGATGTTTGGCGCCTGTCTGATGGGGAACGCCCAGCTGGTGGCCGACTGTATCAAAGCGATGCGCGATGTGGTGTCGATCCCGGTCACGGTGAAGACCCGTATCGGCATCGACGACCAGGATAGCTATGAATTCCTTTGCGATTTCATTGAGACGGTCTCCGGCAAGGGCGAATGTGAGATGTTTATTATTCACGCCCGCAAAGCCTGGCTCTCCGGTCTGAGCCCGAAAGAGAACCGCGAGATCCCGCCGCTGGATTATCCCCGCGTCTGGCAGCTGAAGCGTGACTTCCCCCACCTGACGATGGCGATTAACGGCGGTATCAAATCGCTGGATGAAGCCAGAGTGCAGCTTGAGCATATGGATGGGGTGATGGTCGGGCGTGAGGCCTATCAGAATCCGGGTATTCTGGCTTCGGTCGACCGGGAGATTTTCGGCGTCGCCGGCGCGGATGCCGATCCGGTGGCCGTCGTGCGGGCCATGTACCCGTATATTGAGCGCGAGCTCAGCAAGGGTACTTATCTGGGCCATATCACCCGTCATATGTTGGGACTGTTTCAGGGTATCCCGGGCGCCCGGCAGTGGCGTCGCTACCTGAGCGAGAATGCGCATAAAGCCGGCGCCGACATTGCGGTGCTGGAGCAGGCCCTGAAGCTGGTGGCCGATAAGCGTTAGTTTCTCACCAAAACCTGGTGAAATTGACCACGCCTCGCACACCATTGCGGGGCGTTTTCTTTTAAATTCAGTTGGTTATTGTTGGCATGTTTTTTGTAATACCTGCAGAGCGACATATTAATGACTGTGGGGAGAGAGCCATGCTGGAACTGTTATTTGTCATCGGATTTTTTGTCATGCTGCTGGTCACCGGTGTATCGCTGTTGGGGATTATCGCCGCCATCGTGGTGGCTACGGCGCTGATGTTCGTCGGCGGTTTGTTTGCTTTAATGATTAAATTGCTGCCGTGGCTGCTGTTGGCGGTGGTGGTGGTGTGGGTTATTCGGGCACTGAAAACCCCGGACGGAAACGCTTTTCGCGACAATAACCGTTGGCGTTACTAAGGTATTGAGGGGTATGTCACAACCTGAACAATTTTGCACAGAACCGCGTAGGCATTACTGCGCAAATCTGTCACTATTAGCGCGTTAACGAATTCATCGCGCTGTACCCTACATACAGCCGAACTAAAAAAAAGTAAGGGCTTCCCAGGTGGAAGCCCTAAACTTTTGTCCCTTTGTCCGCTTACGGCAGCAGCAGACTCGACCCCTGTGTCACCCGGCTCTCCAGAACTTCATGCGCTCGTCGCGCTTCGGTCAGCGGATAGGTCTGACTCTCGGGCACGTCCACTTTAATCACGCCGCTGGCGATCAGCGAAAACAGCTCACTGCAGGCTTCCGCCAGCTCTTCCCGGTTGGTGATATAGCCCTGTAGCGATGGGCGGGTGACATACAGAGAACCTTTCTGGTTCAGGATCCCCAGATTAACGCCGGTTACCGGGCCGGAAGAGTTGCCAAAGCTGACCATCAGGCCGCGGCGTTGCAGACAGTCCAGAGAGGCTTCCCAGGTATCTTTCCCTACCGAGTCATAGACCACGGCGACTTTCTTACCGTCGGTGAGCGCTTTGAGCCGCTCCGCGATAGGTTCTTCGCGATAGTTAATCACCTGCCAGGCGCCCGCCGCTTTGGCGCGCTGCGCCTTCTGCGCGCTGCCGACGGTGCCGATAAGTTTCGCCCCCAGCGCTTTCGCCCACTGACAGGCTATCAGCCCCACGCCGCCGGCGGCTGCGTGAAACAGGAACATCTCATCAGGCTTAATTTCATAGGTTTTGCGCAGCAGATACCAGACCGTTAATCCCTTGAGGAACGACGCGGCGGCCTGTTCGAAAGAGATGGCGTCCGGGAGGACCGCCGCTTTGTCGGCCAGCACATTGTGCACCGTGCTGTAGGCGCCGAGCGCCGACTGGGCGTACACCACCCGATCGCCTACCTTAATGTGCGATACCCCGTGGCCAACTTTACTGACGACGCCGGCCGCTTCGGTGCCGAGGCCGCTCGGCAGCGACGGCGGCGGATAGAGGCCGCCACGAACATAGGTGTCGATATAATTGATACCGATGGCTTTGTTTTCGACCTGAATTTCATGCTCAGCGGGATCGCGGGGCGTGAATTCAACCGCCTGAAGCACCTCCGGCCCCCCGTGTTTTGAAAATTCGATGCGTGTTGCCATGTTCGCTCCTGTGTTGTTCTGAGATTATCCAGTAAGCTTAACAGCCTGCGGCGGCGGCGACGGATTTTCTTACCCGCCTCAGGCCAGTCACGCTGAATGGGTTCTTTAGCGGCAATGGCTTTCTCGCTATACTGTCACGCTCTTTTCCGTATCGGTGAAACGTTAGGCTATGGCAGGAAATAAACCCTTCAACAAACCACAGACAGAAACCCGCGAACGCGATCCGCAGCTCGCCGGGCTGAAAGTCCCGCCGCACTCGATTGAAGCGGAGCAGTCGGTGTTGGGCGGTTTAATGCTGGATAACGAGCGCTGGGACGACGTCGCCGAACGCGTCGTTGCCGACGACTTTTATACCCGTCCGCATCGTCATATCTTTACCGAGATGGCGCGCCTGCAGGAGTCGGGCAGCCCGATTGACCTGATCACCCTTGCGGAGTCGCTGGAGCGTCAGGGACAGCTGGACAGCGTGGGCGGCTTCGCCTATCTGGCTGAACTGTCCAAAAATACCCCCAGCGCGGCAAACATCAGCGCCTATGCCGACATCGTGCGCGAACGCGCGGTCGTGCGCGAGATGATCTCGGTGGCCAATGAAATCGCCGAGGCCGGCTTCGACCCGCAGGGGCGAACCAGCGAAGATCTGCTCGACCTCGCCGAGTCCCGCGTCTTTAAAATCGCTGAAAGCCGGGCCAATAAAGACGAAGGGCCGAAAAACATCGCCGATGTCCTCGACGCCACCGTCGCCCGTATCGAACAGCTGTTCCAGCAGCCCCACGACGGCGTTACCGGGGTCAACACCGGCTACGACGACCTCAACAAAAAGACCGCCGGCCTGCAGCCGTCGGATCTGATTATCGTCGCCGCCCGTCCGTCGATGGGTAAAACGACCTTCGCCATGAACCTCGTGGAAAACGCAGCGATGCTGCAGGACAAGCCGGTACTCATCTTCAGTCTCGAGATGCCCTCGGAACAGATCATGATGCGTTCTCTGGCCTCGCTGTCGCGCGTCGATCAGACCCGCATTCGTACCGGTCAGCTGGACGATGAGGACTGGGCGCGGATCTCCGGCACCATGGGCATTCTGCTGGAAAAACGTAACATCTATATCGATGACTCCTCCGGCCTGACGCCGACGGAAGTGCGTTCCCGCGCGCGGCGTATCGCTCGCGAGCACGGCGGCATCGGGCTGATTATGATCGACTACCTGCAGCTGATGCGCGTGCCGTCGCTCTCCGACAACCGTACCCTTGAGATCGCCGAAATCTCCCGCTCGCTGAAGGCGCTGGCCAAAGAGCTGCAGGTGCCGGTGGTGGCGCTGTCGCAGCTGAACCGCTCGCTGGAACAACGTGCTGATAAACGTCCGGTCAACTCCGACCTGCGTGAGTCCGGCTCTATCGAACAGGATGCCGACTTAATCATGTTCATTTACCGTGATGAGGTCTATCACGAGAACAGCGATCTGAAGGGCATCGCGGAAATTATCATTGGTAAACAACGTAACGGCCCGATCGGCACCGTGCGACTGACTTTCAACGGCCAGTGGTCGCGTTTCGATAATTATGCTGGCCCTCAGTATGATGATGAGTAATCCTTCCTCCTTCTTTAATTAAGGAATTCAAATGCAAGCGGCAACTGTAGTTATCAACCGCCGCGCTCTGCGACACAACCTGCAACGTCTGCGTGAACTGGCGCCTGCCAGCAAACTGGTTGCGGTGGTGAAAGCGAACGCCTACGGACACGGTCTTCTTGAGACCGCGCGAACGCTGACCGACGCCGACGCTTTTGGCGTCGCCCGCCTGGAAGAGGCGCTGCGCCTGCGAGCGGGGGGGATCGCCCAGCCGATCCTCCTGCTGGAAGGCTTTTTTGCGGCGGAAGACCTGGCGGTGATCGCCGCTCAGCGTCTGCATACGGCGGTGCATAGCCCCGAACAGCTGGCGGCGCTGGAGCAAGCCGACCTCCCCGAGCCGGTGACCGTGTGGATGAAACTGGATACCGGTATGCATCGCTTAGGGGTGCGCCCGGAGGAAGCTGAGGCGTTTTATCAGCGTCTGAGCCAGTGCAAAAACGTCCGCCAGCCGGTCAACGTGGTGAGCCACTTCGCCCGCGCCGATGAGCCGACCTGCGGCGCCACCGAACGGCAGCTGGATATCTTCACCACCTTTACCGAAGGCAAGCCGGGATGGCGCTCTATTGCCGCCTCGGGCGGCATCCTGCTGTGGCCGCAGTCGCATTATGACTGGGTGCGTCCGGGCATTATCCTGTATGGCGTGTCGCCGCTGGACGATCGCTCCACCGGGAAAGATTTTGGCTGTCAGCCGGTGATGACCCTGACGTCCAGCCTGATTGCCGTGCGCGAGCATAAAGCAGGGGAGCCCGTCGGCTACGGCGGCACCTGGATCAGCGAACGCGACACTCGGCTCGGCGTGGTCGCGATGGGCTATGGCGACGGTTATCCGCGCGCCGCGCCGTCGGGCACCCCAGTGCTGGTCAATGGCCGCGAAGTGCCGATTGTCGGCCGGGTGGCGATGGATATGATCTGTGTTGACCTCGGCCCGCAGGCCGAGGATAAAGCCGGCGACGCGGTGGTGCTATGGGGAGAGGGACTCCCGGTAGAGCGCATCGCCGAGATAACGAAAGTGAGCGCTTACGAACTTATTACGCGACTGACCTCCCGCGTCGCCATGAAATACCTCGACTGAGCCTCGTTCGTACCGGATAGCTCAGACGCTGGTCCGGTACGCAATCGGTATAGCCGCGGACAAAAAAGCGGTTTATACCGCTGCGCAGTCACTTTCCCCTCAACATCCTCTCGACCTGCCGTCATATCCGGTTTATTGTGTAAGAACCTGCCCTATGTAAACCTGGAGATACATCGCGTGTTTCAAAAAGTTGACGCCTACGCCGGCGACCCAATTCTTTCTCTGATGGAACGCTTCAAAGAAGACCCGCGAAGCGACAAAGTCAACCTGAGTATCGGGCTATATTACAACGATGACGGCATTATCCCGCAGCTGCAGGCGGTGGCGGAAGCGGAAGCGCGCCTGAACGCCGAGCCGCACGGCGCCTCGCTGTATCTGCCGATGGAAGGGCTGAGCGGCTACCGCCAGGCGATTGCCCCGCTGCTGTTTGGCGCAGAGCATACCGCGCTTAAGCAAAACCGCATCGCCTCCATTCAGACGGTCGGCGGTTCGGGCGCGCTGAAGGTCGGGGCCGACTTCCTCAAACGCTACTTTCCTGAGTCTCATGTCTGGGTCAGTGACCCGACCTGGGAAAACCACATCGCCATATTTGAAGGGGCTGGCTTCGAAGTAAGTACTTACCCCTGGTTTGATAAAGCCACCAACGGCGTGCGCTTTGAAGCGCTGCTGGCGACGCTGCAAACGCTGCCGGCGCGCGACATTGTGCTGCTGCACCCCTGCTGCCACAACCCGACCGGCGCCGACCTGACGCCGGAACAGTGGGATCGTGTGGTGGAGATCCTGAAAGCGCGTCAGCTGATCCCGTTCCTCGACATTGCCTACCAGGGCTTTGGCGCAGGGCTGGAAGAGGATGCCTACGCCATTCGCGCCATCGCCAGCGCCGGGATGCCGATGCTGGTCAGCAACTCTTTCTCCAAAATTTTCTCCCTGTACGGGGAGCGCGTCGGCGGCCTGTCGGTGGTCTGTGAAGACAGTGAAACCGCAGGCCGCGTGCTGGGCCAGCTGAAGGCCACCGTGCGCCGCAACTACTCCAGCCCGCCGAGCTTTGGCGCGCAGGTGGTGGCGATGGTGCTGAACGATGCCGGGCTGAAAGCCACCTGGCAGGCGGAAGTGGACGCCATGCGCGCGCATATCCTGACCATGCGTCAGGCGCTGGTCGACGCGCTGCAGCAGGTTGCTCCGGGCAGCAAAGTGGATTATCTGCTCAAGCAGCGCGGGATGTTCAGCTACACCGGCTTCAGCGCGGCGCAGGTGGATCGCCTGCGCGACGAGTTTGGCGTCTACCTGATTGCCAGCGGACGTATGTGCGTGGCGGGGTTAAACTCACGTAATGTTCAGCAGGTAGCGAAAGCCTTTGCCGCGGTAATGTAAGCCGCTCTCCAGCAGGTTGTCTCTGCCGGTCAACGGGCAGGGGCAACCCCCTCTGATTGTGATCATCCTCTTTTTCTATGACATCTGCGCGAAAAAGGCTTTTCATCCCTGCCGCCTGCGGGTAAGGTCGGGACGTTACTAAGCATGCACATTATTGAAAACAATAATGATTGATAGATTTAGGGATAAATATGCGCAAACTTACTCTCGCCCTTGCGGCGGCCTCTCTCCTGTTCACGCTGAACAGCGCCGTCGTGGCGCGCGCCTCCACGCCGCAGCCGCTGTGGGTCGGTACCAACGTGGCCCAGCTGGCCGAGCAGGCGCCGATCCACTGGGTTTCGGTGGCGCAAATTGAGAACAGCCTGCTGGGGCGCCCGCCGATGGCCGTCGGTTTTGATATCGATGACACCGTCCTCTTCTCCAGTCCCGGTTTCTGGCGCGGGCAAAAAACCTTCTCCCCCGGCAGTGAGGATTACCTGAAAAACCCGCAGTTCTGGGAAAAAATGAACAACGGCTGGGACGAATTCAGCATGCCAAAAGAGGTGGCGCGCCAGCTGATTGCCATGCATGTGAAGCGTGGCGACAGCATCTGGTTCGTCACCGGCCGCAGCCAGACCAAAACAGAAACCGTTTCTAAAACCCTGCAGGATGATTTCCTCATCCCGGCCGCCAATATGAACCCGGTAATTTTCGCTGGCGATAAGCCGGGTCAGAACACCAAGACCCAGTGGCTGCAGGCGAAGCAGATAAAGGTTTTCTATGGCGACTCGGATAACGACATTACCGCTGCCCGCGAGGCGGGCGCCCGCGGGATCCGCGTGCTGCGCGCCGCCAACTCCTCCTACAAGCCGCTGCCGATGGCCGGCGCGCTGGGCGAAGAAGTGATCGTCAATTCCGAATACTGATGGGCGCCTGAACGGGATAAACGGCAGCGGTGACGCTGCCGTTTTTTTATGCAAAATCCGGGGTGGAAGGTTTTACCTTTTCACGTATTGCTGCACACTTAGAGGGATTCATTCGCAAAAAGGAGTCGATGATGTGGTATCAGCAAACCCTGACGCTTGGGCCTAAATCCCGTGGTTTTCATCTGGTCACCGACGAAATCCTCGGCCAGATCCGCGGGCTGTCCGGGGTGAAGGTCGGCCTGCTACACCTCCTGCTCCAGCATACTTCCGCTTCCCTGACGCTCAACGAAAACTGCGATCCCACCGTCCGGTATGACATGGAGCAGTATTTTCTTAACGCCGTGCCGGACAATGCGCCGTACGAACATGATTATGAAGGCCCTGACGATATGCCGTCGCACATCAAATCATCGATGCTTGGCGTGTCGCTGATGCTGCCGGTCGAGGACGGACGCGTCAGGCTGGGGACCTGGCAGGGCATCTGGCTGGGGGAGCATCGGATACACGGCGGTTCGCGGCACATCGTTGCGACGCTCATGGGGGAATAAAAGATGACAATTTCGGAGTTATTGCAGTACTGCATGGCGAAGCCGGGAGCAGAGCAGAGCGTCCACAGCGACTGGAAAGCCACGCAGATTAAGGTCTCGGACGTGCTGTTTGCCATGGTGAAGGAGGTCGAAGACCAGCGGCCGGCGGTTGCGTTGAAGGCGAGTCCGGAGCTGGCGGAGCTCCTGAGGCAGCAGCATCGCGACGTCCGGCCCAGCAAGCATCTCAATAAAGCGCACTGGAGCACCGTCTTTCTGGATGGCTCGCTGCCGGATTCGCAAATCTACTACCTGGTCGATGCGTCTTACCAGCAGGCGGTGAAAATGCTGCCGGAGCCGGTCCGGCAGCAGCTTTCCCGCTAATTATTTCAGCATCGGCTTCAGGAAGCGCGCGGTGTGCGAGGCTTCGCACTCAGCGACGGTTTCCGGCGTACCGGAAACCAGAATTTCGCCGCCGCCGCTGCCGCCTTCCGGGCCGAGATCGACAATCCAGTCGGCAGTTTTTATCACGTCGAGGTTGTGCTCAATCACCACGATGGTATTGCCCTGATCGCGCAGCTGGTGCAACACTTCCAGCAGCTGCTGGATATCGGCGAAGTGCAGACCGGTGGTTGGCTCATCGAGGATATACAGCGTCTGCCCGGTACCGCGTTTGGACAGCTCGCGCGCCAGCTTGACGCGCTGTGCCTCGCCGCCGGAGAGCGTAGTCGCCGACTGGCCAAGGCGAATATAGGTCAGCCCGACGTCCATCAGCGTTTGCAGCTTACGCGCCAGCGCCGGAACCGCATCGAAGAACTCACGGGCTTCTTCAATGGTCATATCCAGCACTTCATGAATCGTTTTGCCTTTGTACTTAATCTCCAGCGTTTCGCGGTTATAGCGTTTGCCTTTGCACTGGTCGCACGGTACGTAGATATCCGGCAGGAAGTGCATCTCGACCTTGATCACGCCGTCGCCCTGGCAGGCTTCACAGCGGCCGCCGCGCACGTTAAAGCTGAAGCGGCCCGGCGTGTAGCCACGCGAACGTGATTCAGGTACGCCGGCAAACAGTTCACGGACCGGAGTAAAGACGCCGGTGTAGGTGGCCGGGTTGGAGCGCGGCGTACGGCCGATCGGGCTCTGGTCGATGTCGATCACTTTATCGAAATGTTCCAGACCCTGTACATCGCGGTACGGCGCCGGTTCCGCAATGGTGGCACCGTTGAGCTGGCGCTGGGCAATCGGGAACAGCGTGTCGTTGATCAGCGTGGATTTACCCGACCCTGAAACGCCGGTAATACAGGTGAAGAGCCCCACCGGCAGCGTCAGCGTTACGTCTTTCAGGTTGTTACCGCGCGCGCCGGTCAGTTTGAGGACTTTCTCCGGATCGGCGGGCACGCGCTGCTTCGGCACTTCAATTTTGCGCTTGCCGCTCATGAACTGGCCGGTCAGGGATTCCGGGACGGCCATAATGGCCTCCAACGGCCCTTCCGCCACCACCTGGCCGCCGTGGACCCCGGCCCCAGGGCCGATATCGATCACATGGTCGGCGGCGCGAATGGCGTCTTCGTCATGCTCAACGACGATCACCGTGTTGCCTAAATTACGCAGGTGGATCAGGGTCCCGAGCAGGCGCTCGTTATCGCGCTGGTGCAGGCCGATGGAGGGCTCATCCAGGACGTACATCACGCCAACCAGTCCGGCGCCAATCTGGCTCGCCAGACGGATACGCTGGGCCTCGCCGCCGGAGAGCGTTTCCGCCGAACGGGAGAGCGTCAGGTAGTTGAGGCCGACGTTGACGAGGAACTTCAGGCGATCGCCAATCTCTTTCAGCACTTTTTCGGCGATTTTCGCCCGCTGGCCGGAGAGTTTCAGATTGTTGAAGAAGTCCATCGCGTGGCCGATGCTCATATCGGAAATGGTCGGCAGTGGGGTGTTTTCCACAAACACGTGGCGCGCCTCGCGGCGCAGACGCGTACCGTCGCAGCTGGCGCACGGGCGATTGCTGATGAACTTCGCCAGCTCTTCGCGCACCGCGCTGGATTCCGTCTCTTTGTAGCGGCGCTCCATGTTATGCAGCACGCCTTCGAACGGATGGCGGCGTACCGAGGTGTCGCCGCGGTCGTTCATGTATTTGAATTCAATATTCTCTTTACCGGAACCGTACAGGACCACTTTCTGCACGCTGGCGCTGAGAGTGCCCCACGGCGCTTCGACGTCGAACTTGTAGTGCTCCGCCAGCGACTTCAGCATCTGGAAGTAGTAGAAGTTACGTCGATCCCAGCCGCGGATGGCGCCGCCCGCCAGCGACAGCTCCGGATTTTGCACCACGCGATCGGGGTCGAAATATTGCTGCACGCCGAGGCCGTCGCAGGTCGGGCAGGCGCCCGCCGGGTTGTTGAAGGAGAACAGGCGCGGCTCCAGCTCGCGCATGCTGTAGCCGCAGATCGGGCAGGCGAAGTTGGCGGAAAACAGCAGTTCTTCCGCTTTCTCATCATCCATATTGGCCACGATGGCGGTACCGCCGGAGAGCTCCAGCGCGGTTTCAAACGACTCGGCCAGACGTTGCGCCAGATCGTCGCGGACCTTGAAGCGGTCAATTACCACCTCGATGGTGTGTTTCTTCTGCAGCTCCAGCTTCGGCGGATCCGAGAGATCGCAGACTTCGCCGTCGATCCGTGCGCGGATATAGCCCTGGCTGGCGAGGTTTTCCAGGGTTTTGGTGTGCTCGCCCTTACGCTCTTTAATAATGGGCGCCAGCAGCATCAGACGCAGGCCTTCCGGCTGGGCGAGGACGTTATCGACCATCTGGCTGACGGTCTGCGCCGCCAGCGGCACGTCGTGGTCCGGACAGCGCGGCTCGCCGACGCGGGCGTACAGCAGACGCAGGTAGTCGTGAATTTCGGTAATAGTACCCACCGTCGAGCGGGGGTTGTGAGAGGTTGATTTCTGTTCGATGGAAATCGCCGGCGACAGCCCTTCGATATGGTCGACGTCCGGCTTCTCCATCAGCGACAGGAACTGTCGCGCATAGGCGGAGAGCGATTCGACGTAGCGACGCTGGCCTTCGGCATACAGGGTGTCGAAAGCGAGTGAAGATTTGCCAGACCCGGAAAGCCCGGTGACGACAATGAGTTTGTCGCGCGGGATAACGAGGTTGATGTTTTTGAGATTATGGGTGCGGGCGCCCCGAACTTCGATCTGATCCATTCACCTTTCCCGGTAGGTAGATACACGGATTGCCTGGTTTGCTTGAAGGACAAACGGCAGAAACGGCTAATTATGACACAATTTAACCTGTCTGGATATACAGTATTGGAATGGCGCTGCGGGAAGCGTGTGAAAATTTGCATAGCGGCGGCATGTTTTCTGGAATTGGCTTAGCAGCTATCAAATTGTCCCTTTGTGGTGTTAGAATTCCCGGTTTACACTTATACAAAACGTATTATTCAGGAGATTCGATCATGGCCAGCAGAGGCGTAAACAAGGTGATTCTCGTCGGTAATCTGGGGCAGGACCCGGAAGTACGCTACATGCCAAGTGGCGGCGCAGTCGCCAACTTCACGCTGGCAACTTCCGAATCCTGGCGTGACAAGCAGACCGGCGAAATGAAAGAGCAGACTGAATGGCACCGCGTTGTGCTGTTCGGCAAACTGGCGGAAGTCGCTGGTGAGTACCTGCGTAAAGGCTCTCAGGTGTACATTGAAGGCCAGCTGCGTACCCGCAAGTGGACCGATCAATCCGGTCAGGACAAATACACCACTGAAGTGGTGGTGAACGTTGGCGGCACCATGCAGATGCTGGGCGGCCGTCAGGGCGGCGGCGCACCGGCAGGCGGCGGCCAGCAGCAGGGCGGTTGGGGTCAGCCTCAGCAGCCGCAGGGCGGCAACCAGTTCAGCGGCGGCGCGCAGTCCCGTCCGCAGCAGCAGGCTCCGGCAGCGCCTTCCAACGAACCGCCGATGGACTTCGACGACGATATCCCGTTCTAAGGCTTGCCTTAGACGCAATAGCCGCGTAGTTAAAACAGAAAGCCCCGGTTTCGCCGGGGCTTTTTTTATGATTATTCCACCACCGCCTCAGGAGTCGTTTTGACCACTGACCACTGATCGCGGATCGCGAGCGCTTCAGGCCGCGGGCACCTGAGCGGTTGCGGGCGTCGCCACGCCTGGCTGCGGTGCGGCGGGCTGTGTCGCTGGCCTCTGCCGCGGCGCGGCCGTCGCTTTTTGTTTGCGGGCCATGTCATCGACGATCAGCCGATAGGCGATGTAATACTTATAGATATTGCTGACGTAGGTCACCGTTTCCGCGCCGATTTTTTCTGCCGCCAGATTTTCGACATTACCGAACCAGACGTTTGGATCAAACCCGCGCTGTTTGGTCATGGTGCGCAGGCGGGCGATACGCGCTGGACCGGCGTTGTAGGAAGCAAAGGTAAATAGCGCTTTATCCAGCCGGGTCATGGGCTCATCAGCATAGTATCGATCTATCATCCAGCGCATATATTTCACGCCAGCATGAATGTTGGGATCCAGCTGTTTAATATCGCCCACCTTCAGCTCTCTTCCGGTGCTGGGCATCACCTGCATCACCCCGACGGCGCCGACGTGGCTTCGAACCGACTGGTTCAGCCGCGACTCCTGGTATCCCTGGGCCGCCATCAGCAGCCAGTCGACATCGTAGCGATCGCCATATTTACGGAAGACGTCCACCATGGCGAGGAACTTGCGCCGTTCCTGACTCGCTGCGGCATTTTTGACATATTTAGCGTTTTTCAGGTAACGCAGCAGGAGAGTATTGCCCAGCGTGGTGCCCTGACGATTCTTTTTCACGAAGTTGTTCAGCAGCGCCAGCAGCTGTGGACTGTCCTGGCGTACCGCCCACGCAATGTTGCCGCCGTCGCGCAGCACCACGTTGTCATGGACCTGGATTTTCGGAAACACCTGTTTCCAGAAAACAGCTTTATGCTGATCGACGACGATCAACGGCACCAGCCCGGCGTTGAGCATTTCCAGCAGATCTTCATCCTCCAGCGCTTCCGGCGCCGCTTCCAGGGTAACCGGCGGTCTTGACTCACTGGCAAATCGGGCGTTCAGCGCTTGCAGACTGTCGTAATAGCTGGAGGAGCGGCGAACAAAGACCGTTTGACCGGAGAGCTGCTCCAGGCTGTCGACCTTTGGCGACGCCGGGCCGGAGATCAGCAACTCTTTGACGCCGCTGTAGAGCGGCTGAGCGAAAGCGGCCTGGGCTTCCCGCGACGAAGTGATGGTCAGGTTGGCGGCGACGATATCCCCTTTACCTTCATTGAGCGCGGTGAAGAGATTATCCCGGCTGACCGGCACGAAAACGATATGCAGCTTCAGGTGGCGCTGTTTCAGCTTTTTATCCCTGGCCAGCTGTTTATTCAGATCTTTTTCCAGCGCCATGAAAATGTCGTGCGTCGCTCCGCGTTGGGTTCCCTTATCAATAAAAAAGAAGGTCTTGCTGTAGGTGGTTAATACCCGGATGGTGCGCCGATCAAGCATGCCAGGCAGATCGCCTTTCCACGGCTGCAGCATGTCGTCGATATGGATTGACAGCGTGTTGTCTTCGGTTGCCACCGGCGGCGCTTTTTCCGCCTCCGCCGCAAGCAGGATAGGGGCGAATAACAGCGTCGCGAGGCAGGTGAGCCAGGCGATAAACAGGCGTGATAGCAAGTTGGCGTTCATGGAGGAACACTCCGCAGGGGGATGTGTTTATTTTAGCAGAACGGCTGCCGTTAGCCGGATTCAATAATAGGAAAATAACGCTGATAAACCTGAACATGCCGCCGAGTATCGTTCGGCAGATTATTATTATTTGGCTATGCAGGAAGGGAAAAGAGAATAGCGAAGAAGGAAGATCTGATGATATTTCAGGGCCAGTCATAAGGCTTCCGTTTGCGTTAATTATCGGCAGATATTATTGCGGTTGAATAAACCCCAGGCAGGCCCGTTGGGCCTGCCTGCTGTGTGGATCAGGGCTGCACCACTTTCCAGATGGTATATTTCTCTTCGCCCGGTTTTACCGCCTGAGCAAAGTGCTGGTTTAAATGGCTGGCGGTGAACATTACCGCGCCGTCCGGGCCGATAGTCGGCGTATCGGGCCAGTATACGCGCTCGTCAGCGGCCAGCAGGGTGAACTGTCCGCTCTGCGGGCGATACCGGACAATACCGTTATGGGTCACATCGGTGATATAGAGCGCGCCATGCTTATCGACCACGATGCCATCGCTATTCCCGCCGACCTCACCCGCTGTACGGATGGCGGCGGCGAGTTGTCGTTCGCTCATGGCGGGATCGCGCAGCGCGGCGGTGGCGATGGTCCGCGCCGTGGTGCCGGTGGTGACCGTCCAGTAGAGGGTTTCCTGGTCCGGTGACAGCGCGATACCGTTGATGCCCAGAATAATGGGATTGCCCGGCCAGACGGTTTCCCCATGGGACGTCACCTGCAGGCCGGCAACCGGCATCAGCGCCGGGTGCTTATTCAGTACCCGGCGAACCGTCCCACGCTGAGCATCCACAACGATCAGTCCGGCCTGGTTATCCGGCGCGCTGCGCAGGCCGCTGTCGGCGATATAGGCCACCCGGCGCGCTTCATCGACCACAATATCGTTAAGAAAGCTCCCTTCACGATCGGCAACGCTGTCGAGCGGAATACGCTGCACCAGTTTGCCGTCGCTGAGCGCATAAATCATGATCTTTTGCGCCTCCGGCGGCGCCGTCTTTTCGCCGGCGACAAAGCCCTGATCTAATGCCCACAGCCAGCCGTTGCGGTGGTCGACATAAAAGCCCAGCACATTGCGCAGGTGCGTGCGGGGATCGGCGCTGATGCTGTTCGCCTCGGTGGATGGAAAGGCGGTAAGGCGTGCGGGGCCGCTCAGCGACGCGGTATCGAGCAGGCTGAGCGTAGCGGGCGCCTGGGGCGAGATCAGGCGTGGGGTACTGACAAACGCCCGGCCAGCGGCGTCAAAATGCAAGCCCGCGATGGGGGCATCGACGGAGCGCGCATCGACGCGCTGCTCCCAGGTTACTCCGGCATAACTGCGCCAGAGCGCTAAATGGGCGGGGTCGTCGGCTCCTGCCGCCAGCGCGTTCTGTCCCAGGGACAGTAGGCCGAGAATAACAAGTGAAAAACGATGCATTATGGTCTCCAGGAAGCAGAAAAACGAGAGAGGGTTGGTTAGCTCTGGTAAAGGATTTTATTAATTCCCCTGGCGAAGATAAGATGCCGGGAATGACAATCATTTGTTCTCTGGAGAACCAAATGGCCCGGCGGTTTGATTATCTTTCGGATGTGGAAGTGTTTCTGGCTGTGGCCGAGCGCGGGTCATTTACCGCCGGCGCGGTGGCGCTATCGTCAACGCCGTCGGTGCTCAGCCGGGCCGTCACCCGTCTTGAGACGCGCCTGGGATGTCAGCTGCTGCGCCGTTCCACCCGGCGGATCAGCCTGACTGAGGCCGGAAATGCTTACCTGATTCAGGTCCGCCAGGCATTTGAGGTGCTGGATAATGCCGAACGGGAGGCGCAGGGGCAAGAAGGGTCGCTGTCCGGACGCGTAAAGCTGAGCGTACCCACCACCTGGGGACACTACCGTCTGCCGCCGCGCCTGGCGCTGTTCCGTCAATTACATCCCGACGTACAGATTGAGCTGAATATGACCAACCGTAATGTCGATATTATCGCCGAAGGTTTCGACCTGGTGGTGCGCCAGGGACATTTACCCGACAGTGGTCTGGTGGCAAAAAAACTGGAGGATGCCGGGCTATGTCTGGTGGCCTCGCCGGCTTATTTATGCTCTACGACGCAACCGCTCAATAAAATAGCCGATTTGCGCCATCATTCATGCCTGACATTTATTTTGCCGGCGACGGGAAAAGTTGCGGAATGGGTATTTCGTGAAAATGACCAGGATATTAACTGGCTACCGCCTTCCTCCCTGCATGTTTCTGATGATGTGCTCGGGGTAGTCTCGTTGGCCCTCGCAGGGGCGGGGATCTGCCAGAGCTATGCGTTTATTGTGCAGGAGGCGGTGGCGCGTGGGGAGCTGGTCCCTGTGCTTCCAGCATTCGCCGGACGCTCACGGCCTTTCTCGGTCGTTTACCCGCCGCATAAAAGCCAGTCAGCCGCCGCACGGGCGTTGATTGCGCTGCTGCCCCTGCCGGCGGAAGCTTTGGCGACGCTCAGCGCCACATCGTCTGATACGAATGGATGAAGACTCATCCAAAGGGACTAATACATATTGTCAATTATTTTTATTTAATCTTATTTTTTATTGTATTTTCTTTTCTTAGGTTGATTTGTTTCTATTTTTATAGCGCCTAATCATTAATCTCTCGACGAAAAGTAAACGTTACTAATAATGGAGTATGTTGTTAGGAATTGTCTTAAGTCCAAATAATTGTCAGGGATGCTTGCAGTTTATATTAATGAATGCTATCACTATATACGGTAACAATTTGAAGCATTTATATAAGGAAGGAATATGAAATGGACTATTCTTAATACTCTGATCTGCCCGCAATCCGGCATCGCCTTTTCGGCGATATCCAGCCTGCGTTTCTTAAAATTTATTATGTGGTACGAGGCCGATGTGATCCTGCTGCCCGGCGAGACAATGAAGCTCTATTCCTCAAGAGTTTTAATTAATGACCAGTATCATTCATTAAAAATCTACAATATTGCGGTGTACGACGAGGCGCAGTGGGAAATATTACGCGAGCGGCCATCGTGCCCATACCATGCCGGCGGCGAGCGGTCTGACTCCTGTTTTTACCAGTCCTTTTGCGCGATTAAGCGCTGCCCGAATAATATTCCCCGCAGCGAAACCTGGCGGTAGTCAGGCCACGCCGGGGGCGGTGTAGCGTCATTTCTCCAGCAGGGCGGCCAGTCGTGGCTGGACGCCTGCGCAGCCGGCCAGCACGCGGTTACCTCGCCGCAGCCCCTCATTGGCGAGAAACGCATTGCACGTTCCGCCCGCCTCCTCAATCAACAGCATGCCTGCCAGCGCGTCCCAGCTGTTCATATGCGCTTCATAATAGGCATGGAGTTGGCCGGCGGCGTTATCAGAGCAGACATCATCCACCCCGGGGATCGTTGCCGCCAGCATCTTTGTTTTTCTGGAGTCGCTGGATGAGTTTACCGGCACCTTTTTCGTCGGGGCGCCGGATGTCACTACGCTACCGCTGCTGCTCAATAACGCCAGCATGTCGGGTAACTATCAGGTCTTGTCGAATACCGCGCTGATTTTGCTGGCGCCATCGCTGCTCTTTATGGTGGTGATCCATAAATTTATGCGTCCGGAGATGATGGCGAGACTGGGGAAATAAGGGCTGCAGAAAACGAAAAAGCTTCCCGGTGGGAAGCTTTTTAACCTCAGGTCATCATCATTGGCCATTCTGGCGGTGTCTGACTCATGACTTCAATCATCACATCTTTGATATTGCCCCAGATTTTGGCAATATCGAGCAGGGTGATGCCGAGCAAACCGGTGGCGAACCAGCAGGCGGCGGCAAGGCCGAGGCAGCTGCAGATCACCGCCAGACCGGCATAATCGCTTTTGCGAAGTTGGATATTCAGTGAACTGGCAAGAAACATCAGTACCGCGCTCACCAGGGGCCAGCGCAACAACACAACACTGGTAGTAATGGAAGCCATTAACCTGTCCTCAAAGAAAGTCGGAGAGCCATGGACGACCTGGCGCGACTGACGATGGCATAGCGCTCTGGTCTCAACTGGCCTACTAGAGAGTGATGAAACGCCATTTCTGTTTCATCAACTTGTGTGAACTATATCACACTTGGCGCTTTATTCACCAGTCAAAAAATGAGCTTTCGCTGCGCTTAATAACAATGCTATTTATGTGGATATTAGTGAGTAACCTCCGATGATCTTATTTTCATTCTCTTGCTAATGATTATTATTCTGCGGGTTTTATTACTTGTTCTTGTTTAATACACGGAGAAACCGAGTCAGAAGCGCGTCTATTCTTAATCTTGGCGGAATATCTTCCGAATACCTGATAAATAAGTATTATTCTTCCCTGTCAGTGGTAAAGCTGACGCCCGTGAGGGCTGGCGGAAATCGGCTGATGTCTATCGCAGTCGCGATTGCTAACGTGTTTGGGCTACCTTAATTAAGGCATATCGCATGGATGTAAGCGTAAATGGGTGACAGTACGCCGCATAAGGCGCTAAGGCTCATCGGAACGGGTTTGGTTATTTTATTGCCAGTGGTACTGGCATTGTGGTTTGCCCAACTGCGGGCGAAAGCCGAAACCATTGATCAATTACACTCATTTTCGCAGCTGGCGCTGCAAAAAACGGAAATGGTCATCCGCGAAGCGGATCAGGCCCGGGCGAAAGCCAGCCAGTATCGCGGGGAGCTGTGCTCAGCGGACCATCAGCGTTATTTATTGCATATCGTTCGCGGCCTGCTGTATGTAGAAGATCTGATCTACGCTAACGGCCAGCGCTTTATCTGTTCAACGTCCGTTCATCAGCAAACCGGCTGGCGGATGCCGGCGGCCAATTACACCAAAAAGCCGGATGTCGCGATTTACTATTACCGGGACACGCCGTTTTATCCCGGCTTTGCCATGAATTATATGCAGAAGGGGCCCTATGTGGTGGTGGTCAATCCCTTCTCGTACAGCTCGGTAATCGCCAGCGATCGCGATTTAGCCTATGGCGTGTTCGATACCAAAACCAACCTCTTTTTCTCGGTGAGTAACAATGTCGAGCCCGCGGAGCTCCATGCGTTAATTCGCGAAGGCGATACCTTTTTTGATCAGAATGGCCGGGTGTATACGATAGCCCGCTCCGCTATCCGGCCGATCGCCGTCATTATGTCCACCTCGCGGGCCAGCTATTATCATAACTTTTGTGACCAGGCCAGCCTGACGCTGCCGCTGGGGATCATCTGCAGTATTTTACTGGTGCTGGTGTGGTCGCGCACCCGCCGGCAGTATCACTCGCCGCGCAATATGCTGCAGCGGGCTCTGAGCTGCCGCCAGCTGCGCCTGCACTACCAGCCGATTATCGATATTAAAAATAACCGCTGCGTCGGGGCGGAAGCGCTGCTGCGCTGGCCAGGGTTTGACGGTCCGGTGATGAACCCGGCGGAGTTTATTCCGCTGGCGGAAAATGAAGGCATGATTGCCCAGGTGACGGACTACGTGGTGGATGAGCTGTTTTACGAAATGGGAGAGTTTCTTGCCAGCCATCCGCAGCTGTACGTGGCGATCAATCTCTCTGCGTCGGATTTCCACTCGGCGCGGCTGATTTCACAGATCAGTGAGAAAGCGCGCAGCTATGCGGTCTGTATCGGGCAGATCAAAATCGAAGTAACCGAGCGGGGGTTTATCGACGTACCGAAGACCACGCCGGTGATTCAGGCGTTCCGCGAAGCGGGCTATGAAATTGCCATCGATGATTTCGGCACCGGCTATTCGAATCTGCATAATCTGCACGCCCTGAACGTCGATATCCTTAAAATCGATAAAACCTTCGTTGATACGCTGACCACCAACAACACCAGCCACCTGATTGCCGAACACATCATCGAGATGGCGCGCGGGTTGCGTCTAAAGACTATCGCGGAAGGCGTGGAGACGCCTGAGCAGGTAAGCTGGCTCTACAAGCGCGGCGTGCAGTATTGCCAGGGCTGGCTGTTTGCGAAAGCGATGCCGGCGCGGGAGTTTATGCAGTGGTTAGCCAATGCGCCCGCGCCCGTGAACGTGCCTCAGCCGTCGCGTCACGCGGAGATCTGATGGCGGTAGTCGCTGGGGGTGCGGTCGAACTCCCGGCGGAAAACCCGCGAGAAGGTTTGCTGCGAGACGTAGCCCAGATCCATGGCGATATCAAAGATCGGCCGCTGGGTGGTTCGCAACGCCTCCGCCGCCAGCAGCAGACGGCGCTGACGAATATAATCCCCCAGCGTCTGATGCATCACGGTGCGGAACATCCGCTGCAGGTACCACTTCGAGTATCCTGACTTTCTAGCGACTACATCAATGTTAAGTGGTTGATCGATATGTTCATCAATCCATTCAATCAGTGTTTGAATAATATCCTGATGGGACATAAAGCGGCCTCTCTCAATTCTCGATTCGTCGTTTTGTCTGCGGGCGAGTATAATTCCTCAAGTTAACTTGAGGTAAAGCGCTTTATGGAAAAGAAATCACCCCGCATCAAAATGCTGCTGACGCCCGGGGAAGTGGCAAAACGAACCGGCGTGGCGGTCTCGGCCCTCCATTTTTATGAGAGTAAAGGGCTGATCCACAGCCAGCGGAATGCCGGCAATCAGCGGCGCTACCGGCGCGATGTCCTGCGCGCGGTGGCGATTATCAAAATTGCGCAACGTATCGGCATCCCGCTGGCCACCATCGGCGACGCGTTTGGCGTGCTGCCGGAAGGGCACAATCTCAGCGCAAAAGAGTGGAAAATGCTGTCATCACAGTGGCGCGAGGAGCTGGACCGGCGTATCCACACCCTGACGGCGCTGCGCGACCAGCTCGACGGCTGCATCGGCTGCGGCTGTTTATCGCGGCGCGACTGCCCGCTACGCAACCCGGGCGATAAACTGGGGGAAGAGGGGACCGGCGCCCGGCTGCTGGAGGAGGAGTGATAAAACTAAAGCGCCACAACTGGGCGCTTTAGTTGTTTTCCGGTCTTGGTCTTTCGCATTATCTCGTTGGTTCACGAGAGGGTTTCCCCCGACGTCGACGTCCCTCAGTATTGCGCAATCTGTTGATGGAGGTTCCGGTTTGCGTCGACACTTTAACTATGGCATCTGCCGCCGTTTTTTCCTCACTATTTTGCCGAAATTTTCCCGGCAATCAGCGCCTGTTCCTATAGTTAATTTGAACAAACCACGGGAGAGGCCCATGCTGACGGTACATCATCTTAATCAGTCACGATCGCAACGCGTACTGTGGGCGCTGGAGGAGCTACAGCTGCCTTATCAGATAGTCCGCTATCAGCGGGAAAAGTCGATGCTGGCGCCAGCGGCATTGAAGAAAATCCACCCGCTGGGTAAATCGCCAGTGCTGGAAGACAACGGCAATGTGCTGGCGGAGTCCGGAGCGATCCTTGAGTATTTGCAGGAGAGCTGGGACAGCGATGGGCTGCTGAAGCCACAGGGCGCGGATGACAAACTGCAGTACCGCTTCTGGCTGCACTATGCCGAAGGCTCGCTGATGCCGCTGCTGTTAATGAAGTTGGTGTTTGCCAGCCTCGGCAAACCCCCGGTGCCCTTTGGCGTCCGCTCGCTGGGCTCGCTGCTGGGCAAAGGTATCCAGAAAGCGTGGCTCGATCCTCAGCTGGCCACCCATGCGCGGTTCATTGACGACCATCTTGCCACGCGGCCATGGTTTGCCGGCGATCGGCTGAGCATGGCCGATATCCAGATGAGCTTCCCGGTAATGGCGCTGCTGGCCCGCGGCGGCATGCATGATCTTCGCCATATTGAGGCCTGGCGACAGCGGGTGGAGCAGCGCCCGGCCTGGCAGCGGGCTATCGAGCGCGGCGGCCCCTTCACCTTACCCGGCGCCTGAAGTATCAGCGGATCCGATGACGCGGCTAAATGAAAGCAACTCACTAAAAAATTGTTAGCGGATTGCGCATGGACGATAACGTTTGCGCATCGGCTGGTTATTTTCTGTTCGTCATAAGCGAAATTTAGCGAAATACGATAAACATCGGTTGAAAAGGGTTATCTAAAGGCCGGATAATCGTTTGCCTTTCTGTTTTACTCCCTCTTTTTTCTGCTAGCCGGGGGGAGTTGATAAGGTTGACACACCGTAGTGTATGCGCGGAGTTAAACGTTTGCTTTTTTGCGGCCCCCCTGGCGCTGCGATTCGGTACAAGGAGATCGCGTTTAACTGGCAGTGGAAGGTCCACCACGCATATCAACGAACAATAAAAATTTTCAGGGGAAGTTTTCTATGTCTACGCCTTCAGCGCGTACCGGCGGTTCATTAGACGCCTGGTTTAAAATTTCGGCGCGCGGTAGCACCGTGCGTCAGGAGATTGTTGCAGGTCTTACTACCTTTCTGGCAATGGTGTACTCCGTCATCGTGGTGCCGGGCATGCTCGGAAAAGCGGGCTTCCCACCGGCCGCGGTGTTTGTTTCTACCTGTCTGGTGGCGGGCGTTGGCTCGCTGGCGATGGGATTATGGGCAAACCTGCCGATGGCCATCGGCTGCGCTATCTCGTTGACCGCTTTCACCGCCTTCAGCCTGGTGCTGGGGCAACACATCAGTATTCCGGTGGCGCTCGGCGCGGTATTCCTGATGGGCGTCCTGTTTACGGTGATCTCGGCAACCGGCATCCGTAGCTGGATCTTGCGCAACCTGCCGCAGGGCGTGGCCCACGGTACCGGGATCGGGATCGGTCTGTTCCTGCTGCTGATTGCCGCCAATGGCGTTGGCCTGGTGATCAAAAACCCGCTGGACGGTCTGCCGGTGGCGTTGGGGAACTTTGACAGCTTCCCGGTGGTGATGTCGCTGATTGGCCTCGCGGTGATCATCGGTCTGGAAAAAATGAAGGTACCGGGCGGTATTCTGCTGACCATTATCGGCGTGTCGATTGTCGGCCTGATTTTCGATCCTAACGTCCATTTCTCCGGGATTTTCGCCATGCCATCCCTGAGCGATGACCAGGGCAACTCGCTGATTGGTAGTCTGGATATCGTCGGCGCGCTAAATCCGGTCGTGCTGCCCAGCGTACTGGCCCTGGTGATGACGGCGGTCTTTGACGCCACCGGCACCATCCGCGCGGTGGCCGGTCAGGCGAACCTGCTGGACAAAGACGGACAGATCATCAACGGCGGTAAAGCGCTGACCACCGACTCCCTGAGCAGCGTCTTCTCTGGCTTAGTCGGGGCGGCGCCGGCGGCGGTGTATATCGAATCGGCGGCGGGTACAGCAGCCGGCGGTAAAACCGGCCTGACCGCGGTGACGGTAGGGGTCCTGTTCCTGCTGATCCTGTTCCTCTCTCCGCTCTCTTATCTGGTGCCGGCCTACGCGACCGCGCCGGCGCTGATGTACGTCGGCCTGCTGATGCTGAGCAACGTGGCGAAGATCGATTTCAATGACTTCGTTGACGCGATGGCTGGCCTGATCACCGCGGTGTTTATCGTGCTGACCTGCAACATCGTGACCGGCATCATGATCGGTTTCGCGACCCTGGTGATCGGCCGTCTGGTCTCCGGCGAGTGGCGCAAGCTGAACCTCGGCACGGTGATTATCGCTGTGGCGCTGGTGGTGTTCTACGCCGGCGGGTGGGCGATTTAAACCCTTTGTGCTCCTCACGGGCGGCTCAGGCCGCCCGTTTTATTTTTAAGCCACATCCTGTTTCCATTTGCGTTAATCTGGGTAGCGTATGATTCAAAGGCAAGACGCCTCACAGGTATAAAAGAAAACGCAGCAAACAGGGAACACATGGAAATATTCTTTACCATCCTCATCATGACCCTTGTGGTCTCACTCTCCGGGGTAGTGACGCGCGTACTGCCCTTTCAGGTTCCACTCCCACTGATGCAAATCGCCATTGGCGCGCTTCTGGCGTGGCCGACCTTTGGTTTGCATGTTGAATTTGATCCAGAGCTGTTTCTGGTCCTGTTTATCCCGCCGCTGTTGTTCGCCGACGGCTGGAAAACGCCAACTCGCGAATTCATTGAGCACGGGCGCGAGATCCTCGGCCTGGCGCTGGCGCTGGTGGTCGTAACGGTGGTCGGCATCGGCTTTCTGATCTACTGGATTGTGCCGGGCATTCCGCTGATCCCGGCGTTCGCGCTGGCGGCCGTGCTGTCGCCGACCGATGCCGTGGCGCTCTCGGGTATCGTCGGGGAAGGGCGGATACCGAAAAAAATCATGGGTATTTTGCAGGGTGAGGCGCTGATGAACGACGCCTCCGGCCTGGTCTCGCTCAAGTTTGCCGTCGCGGTGGCGATGGGCACCATGGTCTTTACCGTCGGCGGCGCCACCGTCGAGTTTCTGAAAGTGGCGATTGGCGGCGTGCTGGCCGGGTTTGTGGTGAGCTGGTCGTATGGCCGCTCGATGCGCTTCCTCAGCCGCTGGGGCGGTGACGAGCCCGCCACGCAGATCGTCCTGCTGTTCCTGCTGCCGTTTGCCTCCTATCTGATTGCCGAACATATCGGCGTCTCCGGCATTCTGGCGGCGGTGGCGGCAGGGATGACCATCACCCGTTCCGGCGTGATGCGTACCGCGCCGCTGGCGATGCGCCTGCGCGCCAACAGCACCTGGGCGATGCTGGAGTTTGTCTTTAACGGCATGGTGTTTCTGCTGTTGGGCCTGCAGCTGCCGGATATCCTCTCCAGCTCGCTGGTGGCGGCGGAAGCCGACCCCAATGTCGAGACCTGGATGCTGTTTACCGACATCATCCTGATCTATGCCGCGCTGATGCTGGTGCGTTTTGGCTGGCTGTGGTCGATGCGTAAGCTTAGCCAGCGCTTCCTTAAGAAGAAACCGATGGAGTTTGGCTCCTGGACCACGCGCGAGCTGCTGATCTCCTCCGTTGCCGGGGTGCGCGGGGCGATTACCCTCGCCGGTGTGCTCTCTATTCCGCTGTTGCTGCCGGACGGGAATGTCTTTCCGGCGCGCTATGAGCTGATTTTCCTCGCCGCCGGGGTGATCCTGTTCTCGTTGTTCGTTGGGGTGATTGCGCTGCCGATCCTGCTGCGCCACATTGAATCGAGCGATAATGTGCAGCAGCGGAAAGAGGAGCGTCTGGCGCGCGCGGCGACGGCGGACGTGGCGATTGTGGCGATCCAGAAGATGGAAGAGCGGCTGGCGGCGGATACTAAAGAGAATATCGATAACCAGCTGCTGACCGAAGTCAGTTCGCGGGTGATCGGTAACCTGCGCCGCCGCGCCGATGGTCGTAACGATGTGGAAACCTCGATGCTCGAAGAGAGCCTGGAGCGGCGCTTCCGCCTGGCGGCGCTGCGCTCTGAGCGCGGTGAGCTGTACCATCTGCGCGCCACCCGGCAGATCAGTAACGAGACGCTGCAGAAGCTGCTGCACGACCTCGACCTGCTGGAAGCGCTGTTGATCGAAGATCAGTGATCGTCAGACCCGGTGGCGTAGCGCCGCCGGGTGATCTCTCGTAACGCACGTGTGCCCGCGGGCAGCTGACGCCTTACCGGGCCGACAACCTCCGCGGTATCCACCCGATGCGCACCAGCCTGGCGCCGCCAGGCGTTATTCCAGCCAGAACGCTTTACTGCACGCCAGCCAGGCCTCAGCGCTGCGCGACATATACACGCCTTCCCGCCAAATCATCCCCAGCTCCCAGCGCAGCTCGCTTTGCAATGGGATCCAGCAAAAGTTCTGCGGGTCGAGACGCTGGCAAATCGGCTCCGGCAGGATCGCCACGCCAATGCCGGCCTGCACCATGGCGGCGAGAAAATCCCACTGACCGCTGCGCACAGCGATCCGCGGCTTCACGTCGTGCTCGCTAAACAGGCGCATCAGCTGCTGGCTGAGGGCAAATTCCTCGTTGTAGATAACCAGCGGATGCGCCGCCAGCTCCGCCGGCGAGAGCGACGTTTTGCCTTCCCACGCCGCGGTCCTGGGCGTCAGGACGCACAACGGGTGGTTGAATAACGGCAGGGTGGTGAGGCTGCTACCCTCTTCGATGGGCAGGGCGGTCATCGCCATATCAAGTTCGCCATTGCTGACCGCCTGCTGAACCGTCAGGCCGCCAAACTCGGCGATTTTCAGCTCGACGCCCGGGTAGCGCTGGCGGAAACGGCTGATCGGCTCCGCCATCAGCATCCCGACCATCGGCGGAATGCCAAGACGCAGCACCCCCTTATGCAGGTGATTGATATCGCTCAGCTCTGACTCCAGCTGGCTGAACTCGCCGAGGATCGCCTGGCCGCGTTCAAAAACCACGCGCCCGGTATCGGTAAGCAGCAGTTTGCGGCCGTCGCGGATCAACAGCGTGCAGTTCAGTTCATCTTCGAGATTTTTGAGCATCTTGCTGATGGTGGGCTGTGTGACAAACAGCTTTTCCGCCGCGCGAGTAAAACTCTGCTGACGAACCACTTCAACGAAATAGCGCAGCGTTCGGATATCCATAATTATTCCCTGAGACTATACCTGCGATGATTTTAATTCATTTCTGTCCGCGTCGGCGGCTCTCTATACTGCATGCCTGACTTCTTTTTTTCAGGACTATCGCTCATGGCCTTCGCGCCAGCTCGCGTGACGCCCATGGTCATGCAACGTCTTCTGGTACCCGTTCAGGTACTTATCTATGCCGGACTGTTCGTCTGCGCTGAATATTTGGTTAGCTGGCTACGCCTGCCGCTTCCGGCGAATCTGGTCGGGATGCTGATCATGCTGGCGCTGATTGTCTGCCGGGTGATTCCTTTAAACTGGGTGCGGGCCGGCGCCCGCTGGCTGCTGGCGGAAATGCTGCTGTTTTTCGTGCCGGCAGTGGTGGCGGTCGTTAACTATGTGCAGCTGCTGATGGTTGATGGTTGGCGTATTTTTCTGGTGATTGGTTTAAGTACCATGATGGTGCTGGGCGCAACCGCCTGGGTGGTTGATAAAGTGTATCGCTATGAAGTTAGCAGGATGAAACATGAGTGATTTTCAGCTGAGCGTCCTGTGCCTTCTGGTCACACTGGGGCTTTATTTTGCCAACAAGCGGCTATATCGCCGCTTCCATAAACTCCCATTGATGCCGCTGGTGTTAACCCCGATCCTGTTGGTGATGATTCTGGTATTTGGCCATATCTCCTATAAAAGCTATCTGGGAGAGACCCACTGGCTTCTGTGGCTGCTGGGCCCGGCAACGATTGCTTTCGCCGTGCCGGTATATGACAACCTGGCGATTATTAAGCGCCACTGGATGTCACTCACCGCCGGGGTGACCACCGCGTCGGTTGTTGCGGTGACCAGTTCGGTCTGGCTGGCGAGATGGTTGACGCTGCCTGATGAGATCCAGCGGAGCCTGGCTGTGCGCTCGGTAACGACGCCCTTTGCCCTTGCCGCAGCGAAGCCGCTGGGCGGCCAGCCTGATTTAGTCGCTCTGTTTGTTGTTGTCACCGGGGTATTCGGTATGGCGATAGGTGATGTACTGTTTCTGCGACTTTCTATTCGCGCAGGAATGGCGAAAGGAGCGGGGTTTGGCGCAGCATCACATGGCGCTGGTACCGCACGATCTTATGAGCTTGGCCCACAGGAGGGCGTCGTCGCCAGCCTGGTGATGATGCTTTCCGGAGTCGTGATGGTGCTGGCCGCGCCTTTGGTGCGCTGGGCACTGTTTTAAAAGTCACTCCGCGCTCATTTCAGCTATTTTTTACGGATGAACCTGGTGGCATGGTGATTAATGGAACAACTTGATTGGGGATTTATCACTATCTCTGATTGTTGCCAGGGAAAATAATCCTTAATTAGTCTTAGTTCTAATATTATTTATTGATAACCCTAGTCTGGTTTTTCTTTAATCCGCCATGATTATTCTTAATTATTTATCGATAGTTTGTAACCAAATGTTTCTATTTGAATATTGTTTTATTTACTATATTTATTTGTATGTGTTTGAATATTTTAATAATGAATATTTTGATATTATAACTCAATGATTTTATTTGCATATTTTTAATGCATATATGATGGTTATTAATGACAGACATTTATGACTTTGAATTAGCCTTTCTTCTATTGTTGAGAATACTCCTGGTTTCCGTTATCTTGTTTGCGTGAGCTTTTATTATTGAATGGATTCAAGTGGAATTAAAGCTCTTGCATTTGAACTAATGTTAAATGCAAGCCATACATTTCCCTAAGAAATATACCAGCAGTTAAGAACGTTGGTATCCAATCTCATTCGCTAATAGCTTGCCATAAACAATTGATGGATTGATTGTTATTCTGAATAAATAGGGGAATACAAATGAAAGCAAATTTCAAAACGTTAGCTAAGATTTTAGCTTTATCTTCTGGCTGCTCTTTGGTGGCAATGTCTCATGCGAATAATACTATCGACTTCACGGGGACGGTGGCCGAAACCACATGTTCCGCCAGTATTGATAATAATGCTTCATCTATTGAAATGGGGACTGTCTCGGTAGCAGATTTAACAGCGAACGTCTATAGCGCCGCGAAGAACTTCTCTTTCACACTGGCCGGTTGCCCTACGGGCGAAGGTGCTCTGACCAAAGCCCGAATTACCTTTGGTGGTGAAGCAGATAAGTTTAATAGTGATTATTTTCGAAACCAGGCTACAGGAACACCAGCAACCAATGTTGCTGTTGCTATTTTTGATGGCGCTGGCGTATTGCAAAAGAACAATACTGAAGGTTCTGATGTCGATATTTCTTCTGGGGAAGCGACCATTCCGTTTATCGTAAAAATGGCTAAGTCAGGTTCCTCTGCTCCAACTAAAGGCCCAGTGAAGACGACCGTAACCTATAACGTAACCTATTATTAATTAATCACTATATCAAGGGAAAGCAGTTTGCTTTCCCTGTTTGGACAAGGCTATGAACAGATTATTATGTTTAGTGTGTTTTTTTTTCTCTATTTCAGTTTCGCAGGCTAGCGTAGTTGTTGGCGGAACGCGCGTTATCTTTGATGGAACAAAAAAGACAACCACCGTCTCTGTTCAGAATAAAGATAATGTTACAAATATCGTCCAGTCATGGTTAGCCATCGTTGATGAGACATCACCCGCGAAAGACTCCTTTATTACCACCCCGCCTCTTTTTCGCTTGAAGGCAGGAGAAAAAGGATTTGTACGCATTCTTCGTACAGGCAAACCGATGCCGGAAGATCGAGAGTCTATGTTATGGCTCAATATTAAAGGAATTCCTGCAACGGATGACGTATCAGATAAAAATATAGTGCAATTTGCGATTAACTCAAGGATTAAACTCATTTATCGGCCTGCAGCTTTAAAAAATGCTATTCCGGAAGAATTTGCTCAAAAACTGCAATGGTCAAATGATGGCAGAGCCATTAAGGTAAAAAATGATTCTCCTCTCTATATGAATTTCTCTGAGATTTTTATTAATGGTAAAGCAGTACCCGAGGCGTGGTTTGTTGCACCCTATTCAACGATAAGAATACCGGTAGCTAATGCCTCTCCAGCTGGGAAAAAAGAAATCACATGGAGTGTGATCAATGATTATGGTATGTCGGGACCAAAATATAAGGCCATCATTCAATAGCGCTGGATGGAATGATGCATTCTCATTGAAAACTAGCTATATCGCCATACTTTGCAGTCTTGGCGCTATCCCCTTAACGTCTTTCGCTGGGGAGTATTTTAACCCACATTTACTTGAAGTTAATGAAACTAGTGCGACAAGCGTAGATTTATCTTATATTTCTCGCGAAGCCGTACCTCCTGGTCAGTATAATCTTGATATTTATATTAACGACAAGTTTATCGCTTCTGACACTATCGTCTTTAAGCCACAAAAGGAAGGTAGTGATTCGCCTGCTGAGCCGTGTATTAGCGTTGCGCAACTAAAAGAGTGGTCAATAAAAACGCAGGATTATCCTGAGCTCACGATAGAGGGCTCCGAGTGTGCAAAACTGCCTGCAATACCAGGATGGGAAACGGCGGTTTTACTTTCACAGCAGCGAGTCGATTTTACCGTGCCGCAGGTCGCGATGCTGCGTCACCCTCAGGGCTATGTCCCCGAGAATCAATGGCAGCAGGGCATTACCGCCGGGCTGCTTAACTATAATATTTCGGGGCAAAAAAACGATCCGCGGCACGGAGGCGCATCGACATCCAGTCAGTTTCTTAGTCTGCAGCCTGGGTTGAACGTTGGGCCATGGCGTTTACGTAATTACAGCACCTTTAATCATGATAATGATGGCAACCAGTGGGACTCCGTCTATAGCTATATTTCGCGCGATATCCATGCTCTGAAAGGCCAGCTGATACTGGGGCAGACTTACACCTATCCTGGCATCTTTGACAGCCTCAGCTTCACCGGTGTGCAGATGAATGCAGACAGGGAGATGCTACCGGACAGCATGAATGGCTTTGCTCCGGTGATCAAAGGCATTGCCCGGACGACTGCAGACGTAACGGTATATCAGAATGGATACAGCATCTATAAAACCACGGTCTCTCCCGGGGCATTCGAAATAAATGATCTTTATCCAACGGGGAGTGCGGGCGATCTCTATGTTACGGTGAAAGAGTCTGATGGCGGCGAGCAGAGCTTCGTGGTGCCTTTTGCCTCGCTGGCGATTCTCCAGCGGGAAGGGCAGATAGACTATGCTTTCAGCAGCGGTAAAACTCGCTCGGCGAGCTCAGGCGGAAAGGAATACCATTTTCTGCAATCCACCCTTGCCTGGGGTGCATTGAGTAACGTTACGCTGTACGGCGGTTTTCAGCAACTTGAAGATAAATATAGCAATGCGCTGTTGGGAGCTGGGTTTAATCTGGGATCTGTTGGCGCACTCTCATTGGATGCTTCTCAGTCCTGGGCTGATATAAAAGAAAATCCAACCGCGGATAATACCACTGCCAGCGAGGGGCAGTCTTATCGCGTGCGTTTTAGTAAAGATTTTCCATTAACGGGTACCAACTTCTCCGTTGCCGGATATCGGTATTCAACCCATGGCTATTATTCTCTGCAGAATTTCATTGACCGGGCAAATGCTCATAGCGGGTGTTGTTCATTAACGGGGCGGACTAAAGATCGTTTTGACGCTTCGGCCTCCCAGATTTTCTCCGGGTTCGGTTCTCTCGCCCTCTCGCTGGTCAGTGAATCTTATTGGGATAATTCACGTATGGAGTCGCTGGGGGTGAGCTATAGCAATACCCTGGGTCGCATTTCTTACTTCATTAACTACTCCTACAGCCGAAATGTGCAGAGCACAGGCCAGAACAGCGATAGCTCTCCGACCAGCGATAATATGATATCGCTTACGATGAGCATGCCTTTTGGCGCGGATATATCGGCTAACTACAACCTGAACAGCAGCCGGACGGGCGACACGACCCATAGCCTGGGGTTGAGCGGTTCTGCGTTTGCGGACCGTTCTCTGAACTGGAACGTGCAGGAAGGCTACAACGCCAGCGATAAAAGTACCTCTGGAAACGTCAATCTGAACTATCAGGGTTCCCGGGGCGAAGTCGCCGCCGGATACGGGTATGACAGCTATAGCTCGCACTACAATTACTCGCTTCGCGGCGGGATGGTTGCCCATTCTGGCGGGGTAACCCTTTCTCGCTATCTGGGCGAGAGCGTGGCGCTGGTCGAAGCGCCGGGCGTCAGCGATGTGGCAGTTCGGGGGCAGACGAATATTACGACCGATGCTTTTGGATACGCCGTTGTGCCTTTTGTACGCCCCTACCATGAAAACAATCTCTCTCTTGATGAGCAGCAGGTCTCTGGTGCGGAAATTGATAACATTGTCAGAAAGGTAGTCCCGACGCGAAATGCGATTGTTAAAGTCAAATATGATACCTGGATCGGCTATAAGGCCATGGTCACCATCAACTACAAAAATAAAGCGGTGCCTTTTGGCGCCGTGGTGACGCTTGAGGATGAAAATCTGAATGATAAAGAGCGTCGTAGTTCGATTGTCGGCGATGCCGGGCAAGTCTATATTACCGGGTTACCCAAAAAAGGCCGGCTATTTGTGAAGTGGGGTGATACGCAAAATAGCCAGTGTTATCTCAATTATGATTTTTCATCTGATCAGTCAGTGGATGATATCGTTTTTTATGCAGAGAATTGCCGATGATGAATATCAGGATAAAGGCTTTAATTCATAATCTCAGGATAGCGGCGATGAAGAGGGGGAATGGCCGGCTATCCATAAAACCAAGTTTATTGCTTATTATTAGCATTGGGGTTTTATTCATTTTCGCAAGACCTGCCTGGCCCTTTAACGCCAATAGTGTAGTTAATTTTAATGTCAGCGGTAAGATTGAAGAGCCCGTATGTGAAGTGTCGGTAAAGCCCTCCAGTACTATCGATCTGGGAACGGTTTCCCTTCAACGTCTGACCGGTAAACCAGGCGCGAGTAGTGATGCCACGGCCGTTGCCATTGCCTTTGAGCATTGCTCAACGGGGATGACCTCGGTGACGATAACATTTAACGGTAATTCATATAGTAGTACCTATCCCAGTATTTATCAGGATGAGCTTATTTATGGTGCCAAGAACGTAGGGTTACAGCTGCTAAGTGCGGTGGATCAGAAAAGCCTGGGGCCAAATGATACTTATACCTATGCCCTCCCTGAGGGCGCTGAACGCGTTTTTAATATGATTGCCAGAATGTACACCCCTGACGGGAAAGTAACAGCGGGAAAGGTGGCTTTTACCGTTACTTTCAACGTGACCTACAAATAATAGTGCGCATAAAAACATATAAATGGAGTTAGTATGAAACGGTTTTTTTTACTGCTGCTGTGGCTGTCTCCAGTTTGTGGCTGGGCCTGCAGCAACTATATAAATGGCGGGGATGTCACCATTGCCAACCTGCCGCCAAGAATATTGCTGAGTGCGAATAACTATACGGCTGGGACCATTCTCTATGACTCCGGGAAAATCACCGGGCCGCAAACTTCGATGAATAATTGTAATGGTGGTATTTACGCACAGTTTAAATGGGCTTCCTCAATGGTGGGTTCTCACACCAGCGATCATATCTATACGACTTCAGTCCCGGGGATCGGTATCAGAATAAAAGTGTGGCTTAATGTCACAGGGCAAATGGAGGGTTACAATACCCAAATCAAACCTGACTATAGCGAACATTATATAGGAGATGCGAATTTTCTATTGGGGCAGGGGAGCTTGTTTTATTTTTATAACCACTCTCACTACAACCCTGTCTATCAATTGCAATTGATAGCCACTGGCGGCGCTATCGCCAGCGGTAGTGCTCTGACCTTGGGTAACCCAACCTCAACGGTGTCCATCAAAGATGGCGATGGCACGATGGCAGCTTCCAGTTTGCGCGTCACTGGTTCCACGCAAATCCAGCTGGTGCCGATGGGGTGCGATGTTGACGTGACAAGTCTGCTATTTCAGATGGGCAACGTCAGCGCCTCTGAATTTAATAAGGCGACAAAAGTCGGTTCTGCACAACAAAATCTGACGCTGACTTGCGAACCAGGAACGAACGTCACACTGAAGGTCTCGGCCTCTTTAGCTCAAGGAGATAATCCAGACAATAGCGTGATATCCCTGGGATGGGCTCCTGATGCGGCAACAGGTGTCGGCGTGCAATTAAATCTTAATGGGAAGGCATTACCCTTGAATACGGATCTCACATTGTTTTCATCCAGCAGAACGACAGTTTTGAATTCGGGTGCAGAGGCCAGTTACCGCGTATTCAGCAATCCGGACAACCCGGGAGGGGCTTCAGGTACAGAGAGACTTTCCTTTACGACTAACTATTATAAAACCGGTTCCGAGGTGAAGGCTGGGCAGGCGAACGCCAACGGAACCCTGAACTTTACCTACAATTAACCTAAATGCCGCGGGTTGCTTCCCCGGCCAGCAGGCCGGGGAAGCGAGCTTAATGCGCCTGACCTTTCTCGATGCCAATCCCTGTCTGCGAACGGATAAACTGGGCGCGGAACTGCTCGCGCTCGCGCATCCCTTCCGGTGAGTTATCGGTCGCGGAGAAGAGCCAGATGCCGATAAAGGCGATCGCGATGGAGAACAGCGCTGGGTATTCATACGGGAACAGCGCTTTCTCATGACCGAGGATCTGCACCCAAATGGTCGGGCCGAGGATCATCAGAATCACCGCCGTCAGCAGACCCAGCCAGCCGCCGATCATCGCCCCGCGGGTGGTCAGCTTCGACCAGTACATCGACAGCAGGATAATCGGGAAGTTACAGCTGGCGGCAATAGAGAACGCCAGGCCGACCATGAAAGCGATATTCTGATTTTCGAACAGGATGCCCAGCAGAATGGCCACCACGCCGAGGATCAGCACCGTAATTTTGGAGACCTTCAGTTCCTGACGCTCGGTCGCCCCTTTACGGAAGACGTTGGCGTACAGGTCGTGCGACACCGCTGAGGCGCCCGCCAGCGTCAAGCCAGCGACCACCGCCAGAATGGTGGCGAAGGCGACCGCGGAGATAAAGCCGAGGAACAGGTTGCCGCCCACCGCATCCGCCAGATGCACCGCCGCCATATTATTGCCGCCGATAAGCTGCCCGGCCGCGTCTTTGAACACTGGGTTCGCGCCGACCAGCATGATGGCGCCGAAGCCGATGATAAAGGTCAGAATATAGAAGTAGCCCATAAAACCGGTGGCGTAGAACACGCTTTTACGCGCTTCTTTGGCGTCGCTCACGGTAAAGAAACGCATCAGGATATGCGGCAGGCCGGCGGTACCAAACATCAGACCGAGGCCAAGGGAGAGCGCGGATATCGGATCTTTCACCAGCCCGCCTGGGCTCATAATCGCCGCGCCTTTCGGGTGGACGGCCATCGCTTCGGTAAACAGATTATTGAAGCTGAAGCCGACGTGCTTCATCACCATAAAGGCCATAAAGCTGGCGCCGAACAGCAGCAGAACCGCTTTGATAATCTGCACCCAGGTGGTCGCCAGCATGCCGCCGAACAGGACATAGAGCACCATCAGGACGCCCACCAGCACCACCGCAACGTGATAGTTAAGACCGAACAGCAGCTGGATCAGCTTGCCGGCGCCGACCATTTGGGCGATCAGATAGAGGGCCACCACCACCAGCGAGCCGCAGGCGGAGAGGGTGCGGATCGGTCCCTGTTTGAGACGATAGGACGCCACGTCGGCAAAGGTGTAGCGGCCAAGGTTGCGCAGACGTTCGGCAATCAGAAACAGGATAATCGGCCAGCCGACAAGGAAGCCCAGCGAGTAGATCAGACCGTCGTAACCGGAGGTATACACCAGCGCGGAGATACCAAGGAACGACGCTGCCGACATAAAGTCGCCGGCAATCGCCAGCCCGTTCTGGAAACCGGTGATATTGCCGCCGGCGGTGTAGTAATCGCTGCGCGAACGCACCCGTTTTGACGCCCAGTAAGTGATATACAGTGTCAGGGCGACGAAAATCAGGAACATGACAATCGCCTGCCAGTTGGTCGGCTGGCGCTGTACCGCGCCGGTAATGGCGTCTGCGGCCTGAACGCCGAGGGGCAGCAGCGTGGCGGCGAGCGCCGTCAGGACTCTCTTGATCATGCTTTTACCTCGTTGAGAACGCTCTTGGTCAAACGGTCAAATTCACCGTTGGCCCGCCAGACATAAATACCGGTGAGAACAAACGAAATGACGATCACCCCGATGCCCAGCGGGATCCCGCGGGTGACGCTGGTCCCGGCGTGCAGCGGCGTGCCGAGCCAGCCTGGCGCGAAGGCGATAAGCAGAATAAAGCCCACATAGATCACTAACATAATCACTGACAGAATGGCGGCAAACCGTTGCCGTGATGCCACCAGCTCCCTGAAATGCGCACTATTTTCTATCCGCTGACAAAGTTGTTCATTCATCTTAGCGTCTCCAGAGGTCTCCCTTTCGTCATCCACGCAGCGGACGCTGGCGACAGCAACCCCTCCGGCGTTAAAGGCCGGGATACGGTTCGCTGACGGCGTTCCTGCGAGTGAAATCCTGGGGGAGGGACTTATTTTTATCCTCTCCCCGGTGGGGGAGAGGGTGTAGGGAATCGGTCCTTACTTAAGAAGGCATGGTAATGGCCTGCTTCTCTTCGAGCAGTTTTTCCACTACGCCAGGATCGGCGAGAGTCGAGGTATCGCCGAGGTTGCTGGTGTCGCCCGCGGCGATCTTGCGCAGAATGCGGCGCATGATTTTGCCCGAGCGGGTTTTTGGCAACGAATCGGTCCAGTGCAGAACATCCGGCGTCGCCAGTGGGCCGATCTCTTTGCGCACCCAGTTACGCACTTCCGCATACAGCTCCGGCGTCGGTTCTTCACCGTGATTGAGCGTCACGTAGGCGTAGATAGCCTGGCCCTTGATGTTGTGCGGAATACCGACCACTGCCGCTTCGGCGATTTTCGGGTGCGACACCAGCGCCGATTCGATCTCGGCAGTACCCAGACGGTGGCCGGAGACGTTCAGAACGTCATCCACGCGGCCGGTGATCCAGTAATAGCCATCTTCATCTCGGCGCGCGCCGTCGCCGCTAAAGTACATATTTTTGAAGGTGGAGAAGTAGGTTTGCTCAAAGCGCTCATGATCTCCGAACAGGGTTCGCGCCTGGCCGGGCCAGGAGTCGGCGATGGCAAGATTGCCCTCGGTGGCGCCATCCAGCGGCAGGCCTTCGTTATCCACCAGCACCGGCTGGACGCCGAAAAACGGGCGGGTAGCGGAGCCAGCCTTCAGCTCAATCGCCCCCGGCAGCGGGGTGATCATAAAGCCGCCGGTTTCGGTCTGCCACCAGGTGTCCATCACCGGGCACTTCTCGTTACCGATCTTCTTCCAGTACCACTCCCAGGCTTCCGGGTTAATGGGTTCGCCGACCGAGCCGAGAATGCGCAGTGAGGAGCGGTCCGTGCCTTCGATAGCCTTGTCGCCTTCCGCCATCAGGGCACGGATCGCCGTCGGCGCGGTATACAGAATGCTGACCTTATGCTTATCGACGACCTGGCACATACGCGCCGGGGTTGGCCAGTTCGGCACCCCTTCGAACATCAGAGTGGTGGCGCCGCAGGCCAGCGGGCCGTACAGCAGATAGCTGTGGCCGGTGACCCAGCCGACATCGGCGGTGCACCAGTAAATATCGCCCGGGTGGTAATCGAAAACGTATTTAAAGGTGGTGGCCGCGTAGACCAGATAGCCGCCGGTGGTGTGCAACACCCCTTTCGGTTTACCGGTGGAGCCAGAGGTATAGAGGATGAACAGCGGATCTTCAGCGTTCATCTCGACGGGCCGGTGTTCGGCGCTGGCGTTCGCCATCAGATCGCTCCACCACAGATCGCGGCCCTCCTGCCAGTCGATTTTACCGCCGGTACGTTTCAGGACCACGACGTGTTCAATGCTGTTGACGTTCGGGTTTTTCAGCGCGTCATCGACGTTTTTCTTCAGCGGGATGGCGCGACCGGCGCGCAGCCCTTCATCCGCGGTGATCACCAGGCGCGAGCTGGAGTCGATAATGCGTCCGGCCACTGCCTCCGGCGAGAAGCCACCGAAAATCACCGAGTGGATGGCGCCGATGCGGGCGCAGGCCAGCATCGCCACCGCGGCTTCCGGCACCATCGGCATATAGATGGCGACCACGTCGCCTTTTTTAATCCCGAGGCCGAGCAGCACATTGGCGAAGCGGCAGACGTCCGCATGCAGTTCACGGTAGGTGATGTGCTTGCTCTGGCTGGCGTCGTCGCCTTCCCAGATGATGGCGGTTTGATCGCCGCGCTCGGCGAGATGGCGGTCGAGGCAGTTGGCGGCGAGGTTCAGGGTGCCGTCTTCATACCATTTGATGGAAATATTACCCGGCGCAAAGGAGGTATTCTTCACGCGGGTGTAGGGGCGCATCCAGTCAAGGATTTTGCCCTGCTCGCCCCAGAATGTATCAGGGTCGGTTATGGATTGTTGATACTGCGCCTTGTACTGATCCGGGTTAATCAGGCAACGTTCCGCAATGTTAGCGGGAATAGGGTGTTTGTGTATTTGGCTCATGGCTTTTTTTCTCCTTTGAACTTGTTAAATATATGTCAAACAAACGTTAAGAGTAGGGGTTTTGGCAGCTTTGTTTGTTAATTGGGGGGCAGATCACGCAATGATTCAACTGAGTGAAATTTCGTCAAATGAAACTTTGAAGTGAAATAATTACGCAAATGAATTTATAGAAACGGAAGATGTGAAATATTTTTTATTACAAATACTTATGCATTGTAACTGGGGAAAATTCGTGACTTTATGCAGAAAACCAGAAGAAAGCCCTATTCTTAAAGGCTTGCGCAGCATGCCGTGCAAATGATACTGATATTGCGCGTTAAATAACCCCACAAAGCAACGCAACACAATTCATACCCCCTGCAGTGGGTACCATGACGAAAAGGAATGGTGCCTTTCATTGAGGAAGTCTGTAGTGAAGAAAACAAAAAAAGTCAGTCTGGCCTGGCAAATTTTGCTAGCCCTGGTGCTGGGTATCCTTTTGGGCAGTTATCTGCATTACCACGCCGAAAGTCGCGATTGGTTGATTAGCAATTTGCTGACGCCGGCGGGCGATATCTTTATCCATCTGATTAAAATGATCGTGGTCCCGATTGTTATTTCGACCCTGGTGGTCGGGATTGCCGGCGTGGGCGATGCCAAACAGTTAGGCCGGATCGGCGCCAAAACCATTATCTATTTCGAAGTGATCACCACGGTGGCGATCGTGCTGGGTATCACCCTGGCCAACGTCTTCCAGCCGGGAACGGGCATTGATATGTCGCAGCTGGCGGCGGTTGATATTTCGAAATACCAGAACACCACCGCTGAGGTGCAGAGCCATGCGCATGGCCTGATGGGCACCATCCTGTCGCTGGTGCCGACCAACATCGTGGCGTCGATGGCGAAAGGCGATATGCTGCCGATTATTTTCTTCTCGGTGCTGTTTGGTCTGGGGCTCTCCTCGCTGCCGGCGACGCACCGTGAGCCGCTGGTGACGGTCTTCCGCTCCATCTCCGAAACTATGTTCAAAGTCACCCATATGGTGATGCGCTATGCGCCGATCGGGGTGTTCGCCCTGATTTCAGTGACCGTCGCCACCTTTGGTTTCGCCTCGCTGTGGCCGCTGGCCAAGCTGGTACTGCTGGTTTACTTCGCGATCCTGTTTTTCGCGCTGGTGGTGCTGGGGATTGTCGCCCGACTGTGCGGCCTGAGTATCTGGATCCTGATCCGCATCCTGAAAGATGAGCTGATTCTGGCTTACTCCACCGCCAGCTCCGAGAGCGTGCTGCCGCGTATTATCGAGAAAATGGAAGCCTATGGCGCGCCGGCGTCGATCACCAGCTTCGTGGTGCCGACCGGCTACTCCTTTAACCTCGATGGCTCAACGCTGTATCAGAGCATCGCGGCGATCTTTATCGCCCAGCTGTACGGCATCGACCTCTCCATCTGGCAGGAGATCACCCTGGTACTGACCCTGATGGTGACCTCGAAAGGGATCGCCGGCGTGCCGGGCGTCTCTTTTGTGGTGCTGCTGGCCACCCTGGGCAGCGTCGGGATCCCGCTGGAGGGCCTCGCCTTTATCGCCGGCGTTGACCGTATCCTCGACATGGCGCGTACCGCGCTGAACGTGGTGGGCAATGCGCTGGCGGTGCTGGTTATCGCCAAGTGGGAGCATAAGTTCGACCGCAAAAAAGCGCTGGCGTATGAACGCGAAGTGCTGGGCAAGTTTGATAAAACCGCGCAATAAAACACAAAGCCCGGCGCGAGCGCCGGGCTTTTTCTTATCCTTTACTGATCCTGTCAAACTCTTCGCAGCCGGTATCAAACCCCTCCAGGCAACTGACGTTAAGCCAGTGCAGCGCCTTCTGCTTATTCGGTTCGATAAAGCCTTTCTCTCCCTGCTGGAACATCATCCCGGCCCAGTATTCGGCATAGCCGGTCCGCGAGAGCGCCGAGCTGCCTTTAAAGTAGGCGCTCGCTTTCCCATCATCTTCCGGACCGTGCACGCCGCTGGCGTAGATCAGCCCCAGCAGCATCTGGGCGTCTACCGCCGCATCGCTTTCGCTGTCCCGGGCGGCATCCTGCAGAAGCGTGATGGCGTGCGCCACGTCGGTGGGGCCAGCCTGACGGTTCACCAGCACTCGCGCGAGGACGATCTCCCCGGATTTACTGCCGGCCTCGACGGCTTTTTCCGCCAGCTGGCGGGCCTGCGGATAGTCCGCCTGCTGCGGATTGCGAATTTTTAGCTGCGCCAGCAGGGCCAGCGCGTCGCCATCGCCCTGCGCCGCTGCTTTCTGTGCCCAGAATTCGGCTTTCTGATAATCGCCGGAGCTAACCCAGGTATCCGCAAGGTAATATTGCGCGCGTCGATCGCCGGCTTCCGCCTGCTGTTGATACCGGCTACCCGGTTCGGTGGCCACCGCTGCGCCGCTGGTAATGACCAGTAAAAATAAAAAGAGGTATTTCATTTGTATTTATTATCAGCAAGGAACATAGCGCGCAGTATAAAGGGAGGTGAAAAAGAAGAAAATGACAGGGATCGGTAGGTAGAGCGGATTCGCTCGACCTACCGCAGGTACGCGGGCACGGCGCCGCTTGTATGCCGGGTGGCGGCTGCGCCTGACCCGGCCTACGCATCGCGCGAGCCGGATCAGGCCGCCGCACCTTAACCCATCGCGCTTTCGCGCAGGCGGGATTTCAGCTTGTTGTACTCGTCGATCACGTACTGTTCCGCCGCGCGCTGATCGGCAATCCGCTCAACGTTGACGGCGCAGTACTTGTACTCCGGCGTTTTGGTTATCGGGCTCAGGTTCTCGGACACCAGCTCGTTACAGGCACCAATCCACCACTGGTAGGTCATATACACCGCCCCTTTATTCGGCCGGTCGCTGACCTGCGCGCGGGTGATGATCCGACCCTTGCGCGAATTCACCCACACCAGCGCTTCATCCTCAATGCCTAACCGTTCGGCATCGGCGGTGTTGATTTGCGCATAGCCAGGCTCATCCGCCAGCGCCGCCAGCGCCGCGCAGTTACCGGTCATTGAACGGCACGAGTAGTGGCCGACTTCGCGCACCGTCGACAGCACCATCGGGTACTCGTCGGTGAGCTTATCGATCGGCGCGACCCAGTCGCAGGTGAAGAACTGCGCCAGCCCGTTCGGGGTATCGAACTTCTCTTTAAACAGATACGACGTCCCCTGATCGGCGTCGGACTCATCGCGGCACGGCCACATGACGTAGCCAAGCTCACCCATTTTCTCGTAGGTGGCGCCGTAGAAGTCCGGGCACAGATGCCGCAACTCGTCCCAAATCTCCTGGGTGTTGTTGTAGTGCATCGGATAACCCATCCGGGTGGCGATTTCGCTGATGATCTGCCAGTCGGTTTTCAGATCCCACTTCGGCTCCACGGCTTTAAAGAAGCGCTGGAAGCCGCGGTCCGCTGCGGTATACACGCCTTCGTGCTCGCCCCACGAGGTGGACGGCAGGATGACGTCGGCCGCGGAGGCGGTTTTGGTCATGAAAATGTCCTGGACGATAACCAGCTCCAGATCGTCGAATGCCTTACGCACTGCGGACAGCTCGGCGTCGGTCTGCAGCGGATCTTCACCCATAATGTACGCCGCCCGCACTTCGCCATGCGCCGCGCGGTGCGGCAGCTCGCTGATGCGGTAGCCGGTGTGCGCCGGCAGGCTATCGACGCCCCAGGCTTTGGCGAACTTCTCGCGGTTCTCCGGGAACTTAACGTATTGATAGCCCGGATAGGTATCCGGCAGCGCGCCCATGTCGCAGGCGCCCTGAACGTTGTTCTGGCCACGCACCGGGTTGACGCCGACGCTCGGTTTGCCGAGGTTACCGGTGAGGATCGCCAGGCTGGTCAGGGAACGCACGGTCTCCACGCCCTGGTAGAACTGGGTCACGCCCATGCCCCACAGAATGGCGGCGGATTTGGCGCTGGCGTACATCCGGGCGCAGGCGCGGATCTCCTGGGCGCTGACCCCGGTGATCTCCTCCACCGACTCCGGCGTGTAGCCTTCAACGATTTTGCGATACTCCTCGAAGCCTTCGGAACGGCTGGCGACGAAGGATTTATCGTACAGATCCTCTTCAATAATCACGTGGCCAATGGCGTTGAGCAGCGCGATATTCGAGCCGTTCTTCAGCGCAATGTGCATATCGGCGATGCGCGCGGTTTCAATTTTGCGCGGGTCGCAGACGATAATTTTCGCCCCGTTGCGTTTAGCGTTAATGACGTGATTCGCCACGATAGGGTGGGAATCCGCCGGGTTGTAACCGAAGATAAACACCAGATCGGTGTTATCAATCTCCGTGATGGCATTACTCATGGCGCCATTACCGACCGACTGGTGCAGACCTGCAACCGAAGGGCCGTGTCAGACGCGAGCGCAGCAGTCGACGTTATTGGTACCAATAACGGCGCGCGCGAATTTTTGCATCACATAGTTGGTTTCATTCCCGGTACCGCGGGAGGAGCCGGTGGTTTGGATCGCATCCGGGCCATATTTGGCTTTAATGGCGCTGAGGCGAGTGGCGACGTAATCCAGCGCCTCATCCCAGGAGACAGCTTCCAGCTTGCCGCCACGTTGACGACGGATCATGGGGGTTTTCAGGCGCGGCGTCAGGATCTGGGTATCGTTAATAAAGTCCCAGCCATAATAGCCCTTCAGGCACAGGGTTCCCTGGTTGGTTTTCCCCTGCGCCGCTTCAGCCCGAACGATTTTGCCGTTATCGACCACCAGGTTGATTTTGCAACCTGATGCGCAATACGGGCAAACCGTGACGACTTTTTTCATCGGTCTTGCTCCAGTTATTCAATGGGCGCGTTTGCGCTATCGCGCCGTCACTATGCATCTTCTATGCCATATTTTCATTGTGGGTATTCCTTGATGATACGCGGCTTTTTTGGGCGAAATGCTGACGAAAAACAGCCTGTCGACAGATTTGACGTGTCGATACCCTGGAGATGTGACGGCGCTTGAAAAAATGTCACCGGAAGAGGAATTTGTCGGCGCAGCCTTGCAGAATCGATCAGACTGACACTAACTCCCCGCGGGCAGAGGCAAAGATGAAACCGGTCATTTTAGTGGTTGATGACGACATAGCGATGGGCGAGCTGCTCAGCGATGTGCTCGGCGCGCACGCGTTTGAGGTGCTGGTCTGCCAGACCGGCGGCGACGCGCTGGCGACGGTGGCGCAGCGGGCGGACATCGCGCTGGTTTTGCTGGATATGATCCTGCCGGATACCCATGGCCTGCAGGTGCTCCAGCAGCTGCAGCGCACCCGGCCTGAGCTGCCGGTGGTGATGCTCTCCGGCCTGGGCAGCGAGTCCGATGTGGTGGTGGGCCTGGAGATGGGCGCCGATGATTACATCGCCAAACCGTTCAGTTCGCGGGTGGTGGTCGCCCGGGTGAAGGCGGTGCTGCGGCGCAGCGGGGCGCTGGCCAGCGAGGCGCCGGGCGGCGTCGCTGGCCTGACGTTCAACGGCTGGCGGCTGGATACCACCCGCTGTGAGCTGTATAACCCGCAGCAGCAGGCGATCCCGCTGACCCAGGGAGAATACGGTTTGCTGCTGGCGCTGGCGCAGAACGCCCGCCGGGTGCTGAACCGCGAACAGTTGCTGGCGCTGACCCATACCGAAAGCACCGAGGTGTTCGACCGCACCATCGATGTGCTGATCATGCGCCTGCGGCGCAAAATCGAGCTGAACCCGCATCAGCCGACGCTGATTAAAACGCTGCGCGGCCTGGGCTATGTCTTTTCCGCCGACGTGACCCACAGCGAGAAGGCGGCGTAGGGCGGGAAGCTGTCTAACCGGCCTGCCCATTGCTGGGGGAGTCAACCCTTCTAATTATTCTGCAACTGAATAAACGCCTGTAGCTCAGTGAGCGTTTTGGCGCCGTCGATCGCATTGGCAGCCTGCAGGCTGGCGCGTGCGCAGGCGTGGGCTAGCTGCAGACTGTCGGTTAACGGCCAGCGTTCGTGGCTGCCGTACAGCAGGCCGGCGCAGAAGGCATCCCCGGCGCCGACGCTGCCGACAATCTCCTCCGGCGGCAGCCGCCATGACGGCACCCAGCGCCCGGCTTCGGTACGGGAGACGCCCCATGCCCCCTCCGGGCAGTGGATCACCACCCGTTGGCGCACGCCGGCGTCAAGCAATGCGCTGGCGGCGCGGGCGATATGGGCGACGTGCGGCTCGCCGTTGGGTAGACGAATCTCCAGCCCGCTAAACTCGCTGGCTTCCAGCTCATTGATGGTCAGGTAGTCAAGATGCGCCAGCGCCGGCAGGACCAGCGGGCGGTAGCGCGGGTCGCCCTTGCGCGACACCAGATCGAGGGAAACCTCATAGCCTCGCTCGCGCATCTGCGCCAGCAACCGCGCGCTGCGGGTGCCGTACTCTTCGTCGGGGCGATCGAGACTCTCAAGCAGCAGCAGATAGCCGAGATGGAAAATTTTCAGCGGCGCATCCAGCGGCTCAAAGGCCGGAAGGTCAAGCAGGCGGTTGGCGCCGGGAGAGTGAAAGAAGGTGCGCTGGCCTTCGGCGTCGGTCATCACCTGAGTCATCGAGGTGGGGGCGGAGCTGGTGCGCTGCACAAGCTGGCGATTGATATGGTACTGATCGAGCATGGCGGTAATGTAGTCGCCATCGTTATCCTCGCCAATCAGGCCGACCGCCTGCAGCGGCAGTCCGGCGTGCATTTTGGCCAGGGTCAGCAGGACATTCAGCGGCGCGCCGCCGGTGGCGCGTTCGCTGTGAATAATTTCCACCAGCCAGCCGCGCTCCGGCCACTGTCTGATCAGGTGGACATGATCGACCAGCATGTTGCCTGCGGCAATAATGCCTTTGCGTTCCATGATCGCTACTCCGCGCCGTCATACCTGTTAAGCGTAGCGCACAATCGGCGGAACGATTGTGCGCCCGGTTGCGCTTATTTCACGGTCCAGCCTTTGTAGGAACTGACGTTGTTTTTGTCGATCATGGTCACCGGGATCAGCACCGGCGCGGTTGGGGCCGGTTTGCCCTGCAGGATGTTGTAGCCAATTTCCACCGCCTTCGCCGCCATCACCTGCGGATCCTGCGCCGGCGTCGCGACGAACAGCGAGTTCTTACGCTTCAGCGCCTCTTCGCCGTCCGGGCTGCCGTCGACGCCGACGATGAAGAACTCGCTGCGCTGCGCCTGTTTTGCTGCCAGATCGGCGCCAATCGCCGTCGGATCGTTGATCGCGAACACGCCGTCAATCTTCGGATTGGCCGCCAGCAGGGAGGTCATCACCTCCAGTCCGCCTTCCCGGCTGCCTTTGGCGTTCTGGTTGGAGGACAGAATTTTTATATCCGGGTGTTTTTTGAACTCCGTTTCGCAGCCTTCGACGCGGTTTTGTACCGCGGATACCGGCGGCCCGTTGATGATCACCACGTTGCCTTTGTTGTTCAGACGGTCGCTAATGTATTTACAGGCCAGCTCGCCCGCCTGGGTGTTATCGGAGGTGATGGTGGCGTCGGCCCCTTCGGCGGCAACGTCAACCGCCACCACCACGATCCCGGCCTCTTTGGCCCGCTTCACCGCCGGGCCAATGCCTTTCGAATCGGCGGCGTTGAGGATAATCATATCGACCCTGGCGGCGATAAAGTTGTCGATCTGCGCCACCTGCTGGCCCAGGTCGTAGCCGCTGGAGACCAGCGTCACTTTGACGTTATCCCCCGCCAGCTTGCGGGCTTCCAGCTCCGCGCCCTTGGTGATCTGCACAAAAAACGGGTTGGCAAGGTCGCCCACCGTCACGCCTATCGCTTTCAGCTCTTTGGCCGACGCAAAGGGGGAGGCGGCCAGCAGCGCGCCAGCACACAGCGCGGTGACTATCGGTTTTAAACGCATTCGCTTTTCCTCGCAGGTAAGATGGTGTTGTTATGCACTTTGATGGTGTCGGGTACGGTATTTGTCGATCAGCACCGCAATGATGATCACCGCCCCTTTGATCACCAGTTGCCAGAAGTAGGAGACCCCCATCAGGGTCATACCGTTATTGAGGGTGGCGATAATCAGCGCCCCCACCAGCGTACCGGTGATGGTGCCGATGCCGCCGACGAAGCTGGTGCCGCCGAGAATGACTGCGGCGATGGCGTCCAGCTCGTAGCCGACCCCGAGATTGCCGTTGGCACTGTACAGCCGGGAGGCGCTCATCACCCCGCCAAGGCCGGAGAGCAGGCCGCTCATGCCATAGACAAACAGCAGCACCAGCCAGACTTTGATGCCGGTCAGCCGCGCCGCCTGCATGTTGCCGCCCACCGCGTAGATATGCACCCCAAGGGTGGTTCGGCGCAGGATAAACCAGCACACCGCGATAACCGCCAGGGCGATGACCACCAGCCACGGCACCGGGCCGAGGTAGTCATTGCCGATCCACTCGAAGCTGATATCGGAGTTGATTACCGTGGTGCCGTCGGCCAGCAGATAGGCGGCGCCGCGCAGCGCCGTGTAAGTGCCGAGGGTGACGATAAACGGCGGTAGCCCGGCGAAGGCCACCAGCGCGCCGTTGAACAGCCCAAGCAGCAGGCCGAGCATCAGCGCCGCCGGAATTGACAGCAACGCCAACTCCGGGATCAGCGAGACCACCATTGCCGCCACCGCGGTGGTTCCGAGAATGGAGCCGACGGAGAGGTCAATGCCGCCGGTGAGGATGATGAAGGTCATTCCCGCCGCCAGCACAATGTTGATCGAGGCCTGGCGGGTAATATTCAGCAGATTGCTTTCCGTGAAGAAGTTGGGGGCGATAAAGCCGAAAACGGCGACGATCAGGATGAGGATCGGCAGAATGCCGACGGTCTGCATCAGGTCGCCCATCAGCATTTTTTTCGCCGAAGCGGATGTCGCGACCGGCGCGGAGGTCTCTTTCGGTATGCTCATAGTTGCCCTGCCTTAAGGTGAGAATCGTTCACGCCGGTGGCCAGCGTCATGATCTGTTCCTGGCTGATATCGCCGGACTGCAGCTCGCCGGCGATAGTCCCTTCGCGCATCACATAGACCCGGTCGCTCATGCCCACCACTTCAGGCAGTTCGCTGGAGATCATCAGAATAGCGACGCCCTGGCGCGCCATGTCGTTCATGATGCGGTAAATCTCACTTTTCGCGCCGACGTCGACGCCGCGGGTGGGTTCATCGAGGATCAGAATGCGTGGGCCAATCGCCACCCAGCGCGAAATCAACAGCTTCTGCTGGTTGCCACCGGACAGTCCGCCGGCGCGCACCTGGGCGTGCGGCACGCGAATGTTAAGTAACTGGATGGCGTCATCGGAAATAGTTTGCGCCTTACGGCGATTGAGCATCCCCCAGGTCGCGTCGCGCTCCAGCGTCGCCATGGTGATGTTTTCCTGGGCCGCCAGTTCGAGAAACAGGCCCTGCTCTTTGCGATTTTCGGTCAGAAAGCCGATTCCATGGTCGATGGCTTCGCGCGGCGAGTGGATCACCACCGGCTCGCCGTCGATCTCGATCACCCCGCCGGTGGCTTTGCGCACGCCAAAGATCAGCTGCGCCAGCTCGGAGCGTCCGGCGCCGACCAGCCCGGCGAGGCCGACGATTTCGCCAGCATGCACCACCAGGCTGCTGGGCTTAACCTTGCCGCCATCGGTCAGATCCTCGACCCGCAGGCGCGGCTGGCCGCGGGGAATATCGCGCTCTTTATTGAACAGATCGCTGAGCGGACGGCCGACCATCATGCGCACCAGCTCCGGCGCATTGAGCTTGTCGCGCACCAGGCTGCCGACATACTGCCCATCGCGCAGGACGCTGACCCGGTCGGAGAGCTCATACACTTCCGCCATGCGGTGGCTGATATAGATGATCGCCATGCCCTCGTCACGCAGGCGCAGGATGAGGTCGAACAGGCGCTGGGTTTCTCGCGAGGAGAGGGCGGCGGTGGGTTCATCCATCACCAGAATGCGGCTTTGACGGTGCAGAGCGCGGGCGATCTCCACCTGCTGCTGTTCGGCGATGGTCAGGGTCATCACCCGGTCGCTGGCCTTGAACTGGGCGCCGAGACGGTCGATCACCGCCTGCGCCTGGCTGAGCATCGCTTTGCGCTGCACCAGGCCACCGCGCGCCAGCTCGCTGCCGAGGAAGATGTTTTCCGCGACGGTCAGGTTCGGCGCCAGCTGCATCTCCTGGTAGATCAACGTGATCCCGGCGGCCAGCGCGTCCTTGGGGCCGCGGATCGTTTGTGGTTTCCCGTCGATCAGGATCTCGCCGCTGGTGGCGGTATAGGCGCCGGCGAGGATCTTCATCAGCGTGCTTTTTCCGGCGCCGTTTTCCCCCATCAGGGCATGGATCTCGCCGGGCCAGACCGTCAGGTCGACGCCCTTCAGCGCGTAGAATTTGCCAAAAGCTTTGGCGATATGGCGCATTTCCAGTACCGGGGTGGCGGTCATCACGGCGCTCCTGTCTGCGAGAACAATAGCTGCAGTCCACCACCGGAAAATAAATGCAGGATGTCAGAATCCATTCATATTTGTCATAGTGATAAATAGTTAACCGCGATCACAGTTACGCGGCGTCATTTTCTGCACCGTCACGCTTATCTGCCGACCGTTCCTTCACCGGAGTTGCTATGACCGCTCGCCGACACCCGTTTTTCACCAGCGCCCGTGGCCGCCTGCTCTCCTTTAATCTGCTGATGGTAGTCGTCACCCTGCTGGTGAGCGGCGTGGCGGTGTTCGGCTTTCACCACGCCAGCCAGCTGCAGGAGCAGGTGCAGCGCCAGACCCTCAACGATATGCGCGGCAGTATGGATCTGGCGCGGGACACGGCGAATGTCGCCACGGCGGCGGTGCGCCTGTCGCAGGTAGTGGGCGCGCTGGAGTACAAAAGCGAAGCGGAACGGCTGCTGGCGACGCAGCAGGCGCTGAAGCACTCGCTGGCCCAGCTGGCGGCGGCCCCGCTGGCGCAGCAGGAGCAGGCGCTGGTGGCCAGTATTATTCGCCGCAGCAACGCGCTGCAGCAGAGCGTGGCGGAGATGCTGGAGCGCGGCCAGCGCCGCCATCTGCAGCGCAATGCGCTGCTGAGTTCGCTTTACCAGAATCAGAGCAACCTGCGCCATCTCGCCGATCTTAACGATCGCGGCGGGGAGCGGGCGATCGATCCTCGCCGGCTGGCCGAGATGGACCGGCTGATCGTCGCCGCGATCCATACCGTCACGCCGCGGTCGATCGTCCTGCAGCTCGACCAGCTGCGCGGCGACCTGCCGGCCCATAGCGCCGATCCCGCGCTGGCGTTTGTTCTTCCCGACGTCACCCGGGAGCTGGCGAAGCTGGCCCCGCTGTCGGCCCAGCTGGAGGAGAGCGACCTGACGATCAGCTGGTACATGTACCACATCAAAGCGCTGGTCGCGCTGCTTAACGACGACATCAATCAGTACGTGACCCGGGTGGCGGAAGCCTCCGAACAGCGGGCGGCGCAGAGCCATCGGGAGCTGCGCTCCATCAGCATGTTTATTCTGCTTTCCGCGCTGCTGGCGCTGGCGATCACCGGCTGCGCCGGGTGGTACATCTACCGTAACCTGGGCTCTAACCTGACCGCTATCTCGCGGGCGATGTCGCGGCTGGCTCAGGGAGAGCCGAACGTCTCGGTGCCGGCCCTGCAGCGGCGCGACGAGCTGGGCGAACTGGCGCGCGCCTTTAACGTTTTCGCCCGCAATACGGCGTCGCTGGAGCACACCACCCGGCTGCTGAAAGAGAAGACCACCCAGATGGAGATCGATCGGATTAAGCGCCAGGAGCTGGAGGAGGCGCTGCTGCACAGCCAGAAGATGAAGGCCGTCGGCCAGCTGACCGGAGGCCTGGCGCATGATTTTAACAACCTGCTGGCGGTGATCATCGGCAGCCTTGAGCTGGTGGAGCCGAATGCGCAGGATGCGCCGCGCCTCACCAGGGCGCTGAAGGCGGCGGAACGCGGGGCGCTTCTGACCCAGCGGCTGCTGGCCTTTTCGCGCAAGCAGGCGCTGCATCCCCAGGCGGTGGCAATGGCGCCGCTGCTGGAGAACCTCAGCGAGCTGATGCGCCACTCCCTGCCGGCGACCTTGAGCCTGGAGATTGAGGCGCAGTCGCCGGCATGGCCGGCATGGATAGACGTCGGCCAGCTGGAAAACGCCCTGATCAACCTGGTGATGAACGCCCGCGACGCCATGGCCGGGCGCGCGGGCGTCATTAAAATTCGCACCTGGAATCAGCGGGTCACTCGCAGCAGCGGCCAGCGGCAGGATATGGTGGCCCTGGAGGTGATCGATCACGGCAGCGGCATGTCGCAGGCGGTGAAAGCCCGGGTGTTTGAACCCTTCTTCACCACCAAAGCCACCGGCAGCGGCAGCGGCCTGGGGTTGTCGATGGTGTATGGCTTTGTGCGCCAGTCGGGCGGCCGGGTGGCGCTGGAGAGCGCGCCGGGGCAGGGGACGACGGTGCGGCTGCAGCTGCCCCGGGCGATGACCGAGGTCGTGAAGGCGGTGGCGCCGGTGGAAGACGAACCCATCCCGGCGGGAGAGCGGCTGGCGCTGGTGCTGGAGGATGAAGAGGATGTTCGCCAGACGCTGTGCGAGCAGCTGCATCAGCTGGGCTGGTTGACGCTGGAAACCGCCAGCGGGGAAGCGGCGCTGCAGCTGCTGGAGGCCTCGCCGGCTATCGCCCTGTTGATCAGCGATTTGATGCTGCCCGGCGCGCTGAGCGGCGCCGATGTGATCCATACCGCCCGACGCCGCTTTCCGGCGTTGCCGGTGCTGCTGATCAGCGGTCAGGATTTGCGCCCGGCGCAGAACCCGGCCCTGCCGGAGGTGGAGTGGCTGCGTAAGCCCTTTACCCGCGCCCAGCTGGCGCAGGCGCTAAGCGCGGCGTACGCGAGGATTTGAGATTCCTCCGCTACCCGGGCGGCATGCCGTTGATTAAGGTAGCGGCAGGACTCTGATGAGATTGGCCCCGATGAAACGTTACGCAACCGCACTGCTCTTTTGCACTCTGTCGCTGACCAGCCTGGCCGCTCGCGCCGATATTATCGATGACGCGATCGGCAATATTCAGCAAGCCATTAACGACGCCTATAACCCGGGCAGTAGCCGTTCCAGTGACGACGACGACAGAGACAATGACGATGGCCGTTATGATGACGGGCGCTATCAAGGGAGCCGCCAGCAGAGTCGTGACAGCCAGCGCCAGTATGACGATCGGCAACGCCAGCTGGACGATCGCCGCCGTCAGCTGGATGAACGCCAGCGCCAGCTCGATCGCGATCGCCGCCAGTTAGAAAGCGATCAGCGTCGTCTGGACGATGACTATTGATCGCCCCGCTGCAGACCGACGCTTAATCCAGTACTATTTCCATCCCGTCATAGCCCGCTTCGAAACCTTCCGGTAGCGGGTTATCCATCATCCAGACGTCAAACTGATGGCTGATATGGGTGAGGATCACTCGCGGACAGCCTATCGCCTGGTTAAGGGCGCGAACGGTAGTGAAATCGTTGTGGTTACGCGGGGTCTGCGCGCGCGGCTCATGACTGCAGTCGATGATCATCGCCTGCGGGCGATTGTTGAGTAAAAACTTCAGCGTCTTGTCCGGCAGCCCGGCGGTATCCGAGAGCCAGGCCACCCGACTGTGGGCCGACTCCAGCAGATAACCGAAGGTGAGCTTCGAATGGTTGAGCGGCAGGGGCGTCACCCGCAGGCCCTGCAGCTCAAACACCACAAACGGCGTGACGGTATGGCTGAAGTCGAGCAGGCCGGGGTGCTTGAGCAGATCGTCGCAGCCGGCGTCGTCCGGCGGGCCATAGACCGGGATCGGCCCGCCCACGCCCCAGCGCAGCGGAAACAGCCCCTGCACATGATCCAGGTGATAGTGGGTTAGCAGCACTTGCTGAAAGCTGCCGGCGGGATGATGTTCCATCAGATCCGGCCTGCCGGCGTCCAGCAGCGTCACTGCGCTGTTGAACGTCACCACCCCGCTACAGGGGCGGCGGCGATGGCTTTCCTCACGGCGGGCGCGGCGGCAGGCCGCGCAATCGCAGCCGAAGACCGGCACCAGCTGAGCGCCGCCGGTGCCGGTTAAGCGGAGGGTCAGGCTCATCGTGTCACCTTGTGTTTATACCAGCGGATCCGCTTCGCGCACCGCGTGGCTGCGCAGCAGGCGGAAAAACTCATCGACCGATTGGCGGAGACTGCCGTCGTTATTCAGCGTCAGGCAATCGTCCGGCTTATAGCGCGCGGCGCGGTCCAGACGCTGGGCGATGTCCACCGCATTTTCCCGGCCGCGCTGCTCCAGCCGCTGGCGCAGCACCGGCGGCGAGACGGCGAGACAGATCGGCACCAGCACCTCGCCGTAGCGTTCCCGCGCCAGCGCCAGATGGGCGCGGGAGCCATTGGCCACCACGTCGAAGCCGGCGTGCAGCCAGAGGTCGATCTCCACGCCAATGCCATAGTAAGTATGGTTGGCGTGCCAGCTGAGGGCAAAGAGATGCTGCTCGGCGCGGGTAAAAAATTCATGTTCGCTGAGGGCGATATGGTTTTCGTTACCGGCGTTAAAGGGCCGGGTAATGTAACGATGCGCCACCAGCAACTGCGGGTGCTCGCGCTGGCGCAGCGCCGCCAGCAGGCTGTCTTTACCGGAGCCGGAGGGCCCCACCAGCCAAATCAGTTTCCCCGGCATTAAAAGACCCTCCTTCCCTGGCGCCAGACATGGTTGATGTGGACATGCTCGCCGCGACGGTGCGCCAGCACCAGGTCGGCGCGTTTCCCCTCGGCGATGACGCCGCGATCGTCAAGGCCCAGCGCCTGCGCCGGATGTTTGCTGACCAGACGGATCGCCTGCGCCAGGGTGAAGGCGTTATCCTCGGCGTCGGCGATGCGGAATGCGGCATCCAGCAGGCTGGCGGGGTAGTAGTCGGAAGAGAGAATGTCGAGCAAACCGTGGTTCGCCAGCTGGTGGGCGGCGACGTTGCCGGAGTGGGAACCGCCGCGCACGATATTCGGCGCCCCCATCAGGACGTGCATCCCGCGCTGACGTGAAGCCTGCGCCGCGGCCAGGGTGGTAGGAAACTCGGCGATCACGCTACCCAACTGGTGGGATTCAGCCACATGCGCCTCGGTAGCGTCGTCGTGGCTGGCGAGGGCGATACGGCGGGCGCGGCACATGGCGGCAATGGTCTGGCGATTGGGCTGCGACCAGGTGGTGGCCAGGGCCATCTGCTCGGCTTCAAAACGATCCATCTCGTCATGCGTCAGATGGTACTTTCCCTGATAGTAATCGCGGTACTTGCTGCGATCGGCATACTGGCGCTGGCCCGGGGAGTGATCCATCAGCGAGACCATGCTCACCGATTCGCGCTCGATCAGCTTTTCAAACAGCGGCAGCGTGGTGTGATGCGGCAGCTCGCAGCGCAGGTGCAGACGGTGCTCGGCGCGGTTAAGACCACGCTTTTGCGTCTCTTCCACCGCATTGACCATCTTCTCCAGATTCTCAAGACGATCGCCGCCATCGCGCACGTCGCCAATCGCCACGGCGTCGAGCACGGTGGTGATGCCGCTGGCGACCATCATTGCATCGTGGCTGCTCATCGCCGAGTGGGCCGGCCAGTCCACCTTCGGTCGCGGGGTAAAGAATTTGTCGAGGTTATCGGTATGCAGTTCGATAAGGCCCGGCAGCAGCCAGCCGCCTTCGCCATCCAGCGCCTGCGGCAGCCGGCTCTGGCTTTCCGCGAAGGCGAGAATGCGACCGCCCTGGACTTCCAGCGAACCGTGTACCACGTCGTCGTCGAGAACCAGTTTTACGTTATTGATAATCATGCTGTCATTCCCATGGGGTGCAGCCGGTCGGCGACCTGGCGGCGTACCCCTTCGTCATGGAAAATCCCGACGATGGCCGCGCCGCGCGCTTTGGCATCGTGGATCAGGTCGACCACGGCAGCACTGTTTTTGGTATCCAGTGAGGCGGTGGGTTCATCGAGGAGCAGGATCGGATAGTCGACCGCAAAACCGCGGGCGATATTGACTCGCTGCTGTTCGCCGCCGGAAAAGGTCGACGGCGCAAGATGCCACAGACGTTCAGGAACGTTGAGGCGGGTCAGCAGCTGGGCGGCTTTGGCGGCGCTCGCTTCACGCGGCGTCCCGAGGTCGAGCAGCGGCTGCATCACCACCTCCAGCGCCGAAATGCGCGGGATCACCCGCAGAAACTGGCTGACCCAGCCGATGGTGGTTTGACGCACTTCCAGCACCTTGCGCGGCGTGGCGGTGACCAGATCGACCCATTCGTCGCCGTGGCGGATATGAATATGGCCGCTGTCCGGCAGATAGTTGGCGTACAGCGAGCGCAGCAGGGTCGATTTGCCGCTGCCGGAGTGGCCGTGGAGCACCACGCACTCCCCGGCGTTAACGGTCAGCGAGGCGTCGGCCAGCACCGGCAGACGCACGCCGTGCTGCTGGTGCAGAACAAAGGTTTTATGAATGTTTTCAACGCGGATCATGTTAGCCCTCACGGGGTTGAGTTGCCGGGTGGCGCTTCACTGACCCGGCCTACGAATAACGCATCTGCAGGCCGGGTAAGGCGCAGCCGCCGCCCGGCAAAACAGCGTCAGTTCTGCAATACCGACGACACCAACAGCTGGGTGTAAGGGTGATGCGGATCGTCGAGCACCCGGTCGGTTAAGCCACTCTCCACCACCTGGCCCTGCTTCATCACCAGCAGTCGGTTCGCCAGCAGGCGGGCGACGCCGAGATCGTGGGTGACAATCACCACCGCCAGATTCAGCTCCACCGCCAGACCGCGCAGCAGATCAAGCAACCGTGCCTGCACGGACACATCCAGCCCGCCGGTAGGTTCATCCATAAACACCAGCTTCGGCTGGGTGACGAGATTGCGGGCAATCTGCAAACGCTGCTGCATGCCGCCGGAAAAGGTGGTGGGCAGGTCGTCGATGCGTGAGGGCGGGATCTCCACCTCCTGCAGCCACTTTTCGGCGGTGGCGCGAATGTTGCCGTAGTGGCGGGCGCCGGTGGCCATCAGCCGTTCGCCGATGTTGCCCCCGGCGGAGACCTGGCGACGCAGGCCGTCCATCGGGTGCTGATGCACCACCCCCCATTCGGTGCGCAGCAGGCGGCGGCGTTCGGCTTCGCTCATGGCGTACAGCGAGCGCTGTTGGTACAGCACCTCGCCCCGCTGCGGCGTCAGGCGGGCGGAAATCGCCTTCAGCAGGGTGGTTTTACCGGATCCGGATTCCCCAACGATGCCGAGCACTTCCCCCGGCCACAGTTCGAAGGAGACGTCGCGGAAGCCTTTATCCGGGGCATAGAGATGGGTCAGGTGATTGACGGCAAGTAACGGCTGGCTCATTTTTTCTGCTCCTCGCTCTGCTGGCGGCAATAGTCGGTATCGGAGCAGACAAACATCCGCTGGCCGCTGTCATCCAGCACCACTTCGTCGAGGTAGCTGTGGCGCGAGCCGCAGATGGCGCAGGGCTCATCCCACTCCTGGACGGTAAACGGATGGTCGTCGAAATCGAGACTTTCCACCGGGGTATAGGGCGGCACGGCGTAGATCCGCTTTTCACGCCCGGCGCCGAACAGCTGCAGCGCCGGCATCATGTGCATTTTCGGGTTATCGAATTTCGGGATCGGCGAGGGGTCCATCACGTAGCGGCCATTGACCTTCACCGGGTAGGCGTAGGTGGTGGCGATATGGCCGAAGCGGGCGATATCTTCATACAGTTTCACCTGCATCACGCCATACTCTTCCAGGGCGTGCATGGTGCGGGTTTCGGTTTCGCGCGGCTCGATAAAGCGCAGCGGCTCCGGGATCGGCACCTGATAGATCAGGATCTGATCCTCCACCAGCGGCGTCTCCGGGATGCGGTGGCGGGTCTGGATCAGGGTGGCGTCTTCAGTGCGCTCAGTGGTGGCGACGCCGGTCACGCGCTTAAAGAACTGGCGGATCGACACCGCGTTGGTGGTGTCATCGGCGCCCTGGTCAATCACCTTCAGCACGTCGTTCTCGCCGATGACGCTGGCGGTCAGCTGGATGCCGCCAGTGCCCCAGCCGTAGGGCATGGGCATTTCGCGACCGCCGAACGGCACCTGATAGCCGGGAATGGCTACCGCTTTGAGAATAGCCCGGCGGATCATGCGCTTGGTTTGCTCGTCGAGATAAGCAAAGTTATAGCCAGTCAGTGGGTTAGCCACGTTCGTTCTCCCGTTGCAGGCGTTTCAGCAGCGCCAGTTCGGCCTGGAAATCGACATAGTGCGGTAGCTTCAGATGCGAGACGAAGCCGGCGGCTTCAACGTTATCGGCGTGGGCCAGCACAAACTCTTCATCCTGGGCGGGACCGGCAATCTCTTCGTCATAGTCCGCCGCCTGCAGGGCGCGGTCGACGAGGGCCATGGCCATCGCTTTGCGCTCGCTCATGCCGAAGGTCAGACCGTAGCCGCGGGTGAAGTGCGGCGGTTCATCCTGCGGGGCGACGAAGCCGTTGACCATTTCGCATTCGGTCAGCAGCAGCTCGCCAATATTGACGCTAAAGCCCAGCTCTTCCGGGACAATCTCCACCTGCACGTAGCCGCTGCGGATCTCGCCGGCAAACGGATGGTTGCGGCCATAGCCGCGCTGAGTCGAATAGGCCAGCGCCAGCAGGTAGCCTTCATCGCCGCGCATCAGCTGCTGCAGGCGCGAAGAACGCGAGCAGGGGTAGACCGGCGGGGTGCGGGTGATATCGTCGGGCGGTGTGCCGCGATCTTCCTCGGCCTTCGCCAGCCCCTGCTGCGTGAGCAGGCTGAAAACATGCGGCGAGGTCGGCGCTTCGCTATCGGCTTTCGGCACAGACGGCGCGTCGCCGTTCGCCAGCAGGGTAAAATCGAGCAGGCGGTGGGTGTAGTCGTAGGTAGGGCCCAGCAGCTGACCGCCGGGGATATCTTTGTACACTGCCGAGATGCGGCGTTCGAGACGCATTCCGGCGGTGTCGATCGGTTCGCTAACCGCCAGCCGCGGCAGGGTGGTGCGGTAGGCGCGCAGCAGGAAGATCGCTTCGACGTTATCGCCGCTGGCCTGCTTGAGCGCCAGCGCCGCCAGTTCGCGATCGGCGATGCCGCCCTCGGTCATCACCCGGTCCACCGCCAGATTGAGCTGGTCGCTTATCTGGTCAACGCTCAGTTCGGGAAGCCGTCCATCGCCCCGTCGTTTCTGTTCCTGTAAGGCGTGAGCGGCGCGGATCGCCTTCTCGCCGCCCTTGACGGCAACGTACATTTAGCAAACCTCCACGTGGGTGGTGCGCGGGATCGCCAGCAAGCGCTCGCCGCAGGTGAGGATCAGGTCAATGCCCAGCGGGAACGGGTGCGGGCGCTCCGTCAGTTCGTCAATGATGCAGTCCGGCAGCTGAGGGGCGATCATTCGCTCTTCGGCAATGCCTGCCCCGGTCAGGCGCAGCATGCGCCCGCCGCTCAGGCTGGCGAGCTGGACGATCAGCGTGACGCCGGTCTCTGGGGCGGTGACGGTGCCCGCGGAGAGGACGTTGAGCTGCTCGGCGCTGATGCCGTCATTGGCGACCGCAAAGACCGCCTGCTGCGGCTGGTCCACCAGCGGCGCGCCGGTATGGAAGCGCAGATTCTGTCCCACCAGATCGTTATGCAGGGCGCTGGCGAGCCAGACCGGCGTTTCGTGATCGGCAAGGGTCAACAGCAGGCTGGTGGAGGCGACGTTCAGCGGCTGCCAGCCGTGCTGCAACTGCTGCAGGGAGACAATCACCCCCGGCTCGCTCATCGCTTTCAGCAGGCGACGAAAACTGTGTTGGGCATCCTGCACAGCCAGGGTAAAAGCGGGTTGTAAGGTCATGCGTTATCTCCGCGAACCAGGGTAAAGAAGTCGACCCGGCTGGCGTTGACTTCGGCGCGTCGGGCTTCAGTGCGCGCGCTGCGTAGCGCTTCCAGCGGGGTTATCAGGGTTTCCATTAAATTGTGAAAATGGCGGGGCGACTGCAGCAGGGCGTCGATGGCCGCGCAGCGTTCGGCGTGCGGGCGGTCGCGGCCTAAGATCCAGCTGTAGCCGAGCGTACCATCGGCCAGACGTACCGCCGCCCGGGTGAGCGTGGCGTCGCCGGCGAAGAAACGGTCGCCGATACCGCCCATCCGGGCCTGAAGCTGCACCAGGCCTGTCTCGGGAGAGCGGATCAGATCATACTCCGGCGCCAGCTGCAGGGCGTGCATGCGTGCCAGAAGATCTTGCGGTTCACTGTGGGCCAGCACGGACATCCAGCGCTGACGGGTGGCGGTATCGAAGTGCATTCAGTGCTCCATGGTGAATTCAATCATGTCGGCGCGGGTCAGGCTGACGGAGTATTCGGTGACGGCCTGCTCGCCCTGGCGGCTGTTGAGGGTGCGCACGCAGAGCAGCGGCGCCATATTGGGGATCTCCAGTAGCTTGCTCTCTTTCGCCTGCGCGCGACGGGCGCTGATTTTGGTGCGCACCCGGGTCAGTTTGACGTCAAGCCGATCGCGGAGCAGGTTGTGCAGCGAGCCGTGGCTGAAGGTCTGCAACACCGGCCAGAAGCGCAGGTCGGCGAAGTAGTGGTCAATCAGGCACAGGGCGACGCCATTGACCCGGCGCAGGGTGCGCAGGTGGATGACATTCTCGCCCTCGCTAATGCCAAAGGCCTCGGCAACGTGCGCGCTGGCGGGGCGCAGTACCGACAGCAGTTTTTCGCTGGTGGGATCGCTGCCTTGTTCCAGCAGGTTCTGGCTGAACCGCGCCTGGGCATTGAGCGGGTAATCGATCGGCCGCATCAGCACCAGCACGCCGACGCCCTGACGGCGTTGTACCCAGCCGCGCTCAACCAGCTGGTCGATAGCCCGACGCAGGGTATGGCGGTTTACGTCGAAGCGCGTCGCCAGCTGCTGCTCGGCGGGCAGATAGTCGCCGCAGCGATAGTGGTGGCGCAGCTCCTGCTCAAGCCGGGCGGCGATTTCCTGATAGCGCGTGGGATAACTGGTCGGATGTCTGGACAGGTGCATGGTCATCAAGCCTCACACAGCATAGGCGAGGAGCCTCCTCGCGTTGTGAGCCGATCCTGACCGGTTTATGTTGCAGTTCTGTTAAGTGATGATGACTAAAGGATGAAGAGTTAATGCCAGACGGATGACAGGGCGGCCAGGCCGCCCTGGCGGGGTCAGCCTTGTTTGACTACGTTGATCATCCATGGGACGCCAAAGCGATCGACGACTTTGCCGAAGCCGTGGGCCCAGAAGGTTTCCTGCCAGGCCATCTCAATGCGCCCGCCGACCGCCAGCGCGTCGAACCAGCGCTGGCCTTCAGCGACATCGTTGGGATCGAGGACGAGGGTGAAGCCGGCGTAATGCACATCGGGCCCGAAGGCGCTGTCGCTTAGCATCAGCTCGCCGTTGCCGATGCGCAGGCTGGCGTGGGCGATGGCGTCATCCGCCATCTTCTGGCCAGACGGGCAGCCGTCAGAGGCTTCCTGCGCCGAAGGCGGCATTTCGCCAAAGGTCATTTTAAACATCAGCTCGGCGCCCAGCGTCTGCTGATAGAAGGCGATCGCCTCGGCGCAGTTGCCCGCAAAGGCAAGGTAGGGACTTAAGGACATGGTGAATACCTCAGTGACCGTAACCCGTAAAGCGTAGTCGCCCACAGCGGGATTGAGCCAGACGGCAGCGCGAAAATGGGGCGGGAATAGTGCTGCAGGCGGCAGCGTAAATAGCGGCGGCTGGCGGGATAAATAACTGGATGCGCAGGGAGGCGAAGGGCAGTGAGGATATCGGGAGCGGCGACGGCGATAGGGGAAAATAATCGCGTCGCCTGCCCGGAAATAAATCAGTTCTTTTTGACGAATTCAGATTTCAGCTTCATCGGGCCAAAACCGTCAATTTTGCAGTCAATATTGTGATCGCCTTCGACCAGGCGGATATTCTTCACTTTGGTGCCGATTTTCAGCATCGATGAGCTGCCTTTAACCTTCAGATCTTTCACTACCGTGACGCTGTCGCCATCGGCCAGTAAATTGCCATTGGCATCTTTAACGATCAGAACGTCGTTTTCTTCCGTGGCTTCGGCAGGGTTCCACTCATGGGCGCATTCCGGGCAGATGTACATGCCGTTGTCTTCATAAGTGTAAGTCGAATCGCATTTTGGGCAGTGTGGCAGTTGCATGACGTTCCTCGTGATGTCGTCGAAAAACAGGACGTTGGTCCTTTAAACAGCGGCTGAGAGCCGAAAGTGGCTATGATTATAGCGCAATCACCCACTTTTGTCGGGTGTTTTTTTGCTAAAAAATAGCCGGGGCGCTATTCCGGGAAGAACCGAATAATTGCTGAAATTAACCGCCGGCGATGGAACAATATCGACGAAATAATTTCCGGGCGATCGGCAGGAAATGAACTTATTTATTTTCTGGGACTCTGTAATTAGGCGGTAAATTTATGTGAAGTTGATCGCAGATATAAACACTGTTAGGGTAAAAAAGGGGAGCAGGTCAATTTCATCAATGATGACGATGAGCCGCTCCATTTATTCACCAGTAGCCACAGCAGGCGTCAACAGGTTCGGTTGTACATTCTGTCAGCAGACAGTGCAGGCAAACCTGCTACGCTTGAAATGAGGAGCACAGCAATTCACCGCTCCTGACGCACGTTGCGAATGGCTTTGCCATTCGGCGAAGAGACGTGCATTCAAGGCGGAGTAGCAGAGGAAAAATATGCTTAAAAGGAAAAAAATAAAGCCCATCACCCTTAAGGATGTGACCATCATCGACGATGGTAAACTGAAAAAGGCGATCACCGCGGCCTCCCTGGGCAACGCGATGGAGTGGTTCGATTTCGGCGTCTACGGCTTTGTGGCCTACGCCTTAGGTAAAGTCTTCTTCCCCGATGCCAACCCAAGCGTGCAGATGATTGCCGCACTCGGTACCTTCTCCGTTCCATTTTTAATTCGTCCGCTGGGCGGCCTGTTCTTCGGGATGCTGGGCGATAAATATGGTCGGCAGAAAATTCTCGCGATAACTATCGTGATCATGTCGATAAGTACTTTCTGTATCGGCCTTATTCCTTCGTATGCCACGATAGGTATCTGGGCGCCGATCCTGCTGCTGCTGTGTAAAATGGCGCAAGGCTTCTCGGTCGGTGGTGAATATACCGGGGCGTCGATCTTCGTCGCGGAATACTCCCCTGACCGTAAACGCGGGTTTATGGGCAGCTGGCTGGACTTTGGCTCCATCGCCGGGTTTGTGATGGGGGCCGGCGTGGTGGTCCTGATCTCCAGCGTGGTGGGTGAACAGAACTTCCTTGAGTGGGGTTGGCGTATCCCGTTCTTCCTGGCGCTGCCGTTAGGCATCATCGGCCTCTATCTGCGCCATGCGCTGGAAGAGACCCCGGCGTTCCAGCAGCATGTGGACACCATGGAGCAGGGCGACCGTGAAGGTCTGCAGGACGGGCCGAAGGTCTCTTTTAAAGAGATTGCCACTAAGCACTGGCGCAGCCTGCTGACCTGTATCGGTCTGGTGATTTCCACCAACGTGACCTACTACATGCTGCTGACCTACATGCCGAGCTACCTGTCGCATAACCTGCACTACTCGGAAGATCATGGGGTGCTGATCATCATCGCCATCATGGTCGGGATGCTGTTTGTGCAGCCGGTTATCGGTATGCTTAGCGACCGTTTCGGCCGTCGCCCGTTTATCCTGATTGGTAGCGTGGCGCTGTTTGCCCTGTCGATCCCGGCCTTCATTATGATCAACAGCAACGTGACGAGCCTGATCTTCGCCGGTCTGCTGCTGCTGGCGGTGGTGCTGAACTGCTTTATCGGCGTGATGGCCTCATCGCTGCCGGCGATGTTCCCGACCCACATCCGCTTCAGCGCTCTGGCCAGCGCCTTTAACATCTCGGTGCTGATTGCCGGTCTGACGCCAACCCTGGCGGCGTGGCTGGTGGAAACCACTCAGAACCTGATGATGCCGGCGTACTACCTGATGGTAATCGCGGTGGTGGGTATGGCGACGGGCCTGTCGATGAAAGAGACCGCTAACCGTCCGCTGAAAGGGGCGACCCCGGCGGCGTCGGACATCCAGGAAGCGAAAGAAATCCTTGGCGAGCACTACGATAACATCGAACAAAAAATCGAAGATATCGATCAGGAGATCGCCGATCTGCAGGCAAAACGGTCGCGTCTGGTGCAGCAGCATCCGCGTATCAACGACTAACTGTTTTCACTGCTAATCATGCCGCCTGGGGAAACCCCGGCGGCATTTTTTATGCCTCCGGCAAGGCCAGACCGTGACGACGCTGTTGGCTAAGTTTACGGTACTGCTGCGGCGGCATCCCCACGTAGCGGGTAAAGGTGCTGTAGAAACGGCTGCTGGAGCGGAAACCGGCGGTGAGGGCGATATCCAGGATGGTCTTGTCGGTATCGCTCAGCAGCGCCCGCACGTGATTGATACGCATGGCGGTAATGTACTGCTTCATGGTTTGCTGCATCACTCTCTGGAATACCCCCATCGCATAGTTCGGGTTGAGCTTAACGTGCTCGGCGACGGCATTGACGGTCAGCGCCTGGTCGTAGTGGGCGGCGATAAATTCCAGCATCTGGCTGACATAAAACTGCGCATGGCGCGAGACGCTGTTCTTATGGGTGCGCGAGGTTTTGTTGACCAGAATCGGCTGCCAGCCGGCGAGGCTCAGCCGCTTCAGCATCAGGGCGATTTCATCGATCGCCAGCTGGCGAATCTGTTCATTGTCGTGGTTCAGCTCCTGCTGCCAGCGGCGCACCTCGAAGGCGCTCAGCTGCTGGGCGGCGAGGGATTTAATCACCATCCCGTGAGTGACGTGGTTGATCAGCTCCCGGTCCAGCGGCCATGAGAGAAACAGATGCATCGGCAGGTTAAAGATCGCCATCTGTTGGCAATCCCCCGGGCGGGTCAACTGATGCGGCGTACAGGCCCAGAACAGAGTGATATAGCCTTTCTCTATGCGCACCACTTCGTTATTAATCAAATATTCCACGTCGCCATCGAACGGCACGTTGACCTCCACCTGGCCATGCCAGTGGCTGGTAGGCATGGCGTGCGGCGGGCGCAGCTCGATATCCATACGCTGATACTCAGAGTAGAGCGCCAGCGGGCTGCGGCTCTGCTTTTCATCGCTGCTGCACATAAAGGGATCGGGGGGCAGGGAGGTGAAGCGGTATTCCATCGTTAGCGTATTCCTGAATTGTCAGAGTGGCTGCATTTTTCGCCAGAACTGACGACAGCTTAGCGGAAGAATCGGCCCATTTTCTCTCCTTTTTGCGCAATCTGTTCCCGAAAACTCAGATTTTGTGGCGCTTAATGGCCGATCAGAGCTTTCGGGAATGCTCCGGTGGGAACAGGGCAGCGCAACGCTGAACGGCGTGCCACTCTGCAAGGGTTCAATGACCTGATGGAGAGAGCGTAATGACCGCCCCAAAAATTACCTTTATCGGCGCCGGTTCGACGGTGTTCGTTAAAAATATTCTCGGTGATGTTTTCCAGCGCCCGGCGCTGAAATCGGCGCATGTCGCGCTGATGGATATCGATGACACCCGGCTGGAAGAGTCGCATACCGTGGTGCGCAAGCTGATGGATTCCGTCGGCGCGAAGGGCGAAATCAGCTGCCATCGCGATCGCAAAACCGCCCTGCAGGGCGCTGATTTCGTTGTGGTCGCCTTCCAGATTGGCGGCTATGAGCCCTGTACCGTCACTGATTTTGAGGTCTGTAAACGCCATGGCCTGGAGCAGACCATCGCCGATACGCTGGGTCCGGGGGGCATTATGCGCGCCCTGCGCACCATACCTCATCTGTGGGCTATCTGCGACGACATGACCGAGGTCTGCCCGGACGCCACCCTGCTTAACTACGTCAACCCAATGGCGATGAACACCTGGGCCATCTACGCCCGCTACCCGCATATTAAACAGGTTGGCCTGTGCCACTCAGTGCAGGGAACGGCGGAAGAACTGGCGCGCGATCTTGACCTCAACCCGGCGGATTTACGCTACCGCTGCGCCGGGATTAACCATATGGCGTTCTATCTCTCGCTGGAGAAAAAGCTCGCCGACGGCAGCTATGTCAGCCTTTATCCCGACCTGCTGCAGGCCTACGCTGACGGGCGCGCGCCGAAGCCTAACCTGCACGGCAACCCGCGCTGCGAAAACATCGTCCGCTATGAGATGTTCAAAAAGCTCGGCTACTTTGTGACCGAGTCGTCGGAGCATTTTGCCGAATACACGCCATGGTTTATCAAGCCGGGCCGCGAGGACCTTATCGCCCGCTATAAAGTGCCGCTGGATGAATACCCGAAACGCTGCGTCGAGCAACTGGCCAACTGGCATCAGGAGCTGGAGAGCTATCAGCGCGGCGAGCGCATCGAGGTGAAGCCATCCCGGGAGTATGCCAGCACCATCATGAACGCCATCTGGACCGGCGAGCCAAGCGTGGTGTATGGCAACGTGCGCAATGACGGCCTTATCGACAACCTGCCGCAGGGCTGCTGCGTGGAAGTGGCTTGCCTGGTGGACGCCAACGGCATTCAGCCGACCAAAATGGGTGCGCTGCCGGCGCATCTGGCGGCGCTGATGCAGACCAACATCAACGTGCAGACGCTGCTCACGGAGGCGATCCTCACCGAAAATCGCGATTACGTCTATTACGCCACGATGATGGATCCGCACACCGCTGCGGTGCTGGGGATCGAAGAGATCTACGCGCTGGTGGACGATCTGATCGCCAGCCACGGCGACTGGCTGCCGTCCTGGCTGCATCGTTAATCTTCTCATGCCGCCGGGGGCAACGACCCGGCGGCGTCCTGCATGCTCTATCAAACACTGAAGGAGGCGCTGGCGACAGCGACCTGTACCCTATGAGTATTTCAATGACAACAAAGCTCAGCTACGGATTTGGTGCCTTTGGTAAAGATTTCGCTATCGGTATCGTCTACATGTACCTGATGTATTACTACACCGATATTGTTGGACTGTCGGTTGGGGTGGTCGGCACCTTGTTTCTGGTGGCGCGGATCCTCGATGCGATAGCCGATCCGATCATGGGTTGGATCGTCAACTGTACGCGATCGCGATGGGGGAAATTCAAACCGTGGATCCTGATTGGCACGATAACCAACTCGGTAGTGCTGTATATGCTGTTCAGCGCCCATCACTTCTCCGGCGGGGCGCTGCTGGCATGGGTGTGGCTGACCTACCTGCTGTGGGGGTTCACCTACACCATCATGGATGTGCCGTTCTGGTCGCTGGTGCCGACCATTACCCTCGATAAACGCGAACGTGAACAGCTGGTGCCGTATCCACGCTTTTTCGCCAGCCTGGCGGGATTCGTCACTGCCGGCGTCACGCTGCCGTTTGTCAGCGCCGTGGGCGGCGCCGACCGCGGTTTCGGTTTCCAGATGTTCACCCTGGTGTTGATCGCCTTCTTCGTGGTTTCCACCCTCGTCACGCTGCGCAACGTCCACGAGGTTTACTCCTCGGATAGCGGCGTGAGCGAGGATGCCAGCCATCTCTCACTGCGCCAGATGGTGGCGCTGATCTATAAAAACGATCAGCTGGCCTGCCTGTTGGGCATGGCGCTGGCCTATAACACGGCGGCGAATATTATCGCTGGCTTTGCGATTTACTACTTTACCTACGTGATTGGCAGCGCGGAGATGTTCCCGTATTACATGTCCTACGCCGGCGCGGCGAACCTGCTGACGTTAGTGCTGTTTCCGCGGCTGGTGAAAGGGCTGTCGCGGCGCATTCTGTGGGCGGGCGCTTCGATCATGCCGGTGCTGGGCTGCGGCGTGCTGTTGCTGATGGCGCTGAGCGGGATCTACAACGTCGCGCTGATTTCGCTGGCCGGCGTGCTGTTGAATATCGGCACCGCGCTGTTCTGGGTGCTGCAGGTTATTATGGTGGCCGATACCGTCGACTACGGCGAATATACGATGAACATCCGCTGCGAAAGTATCGCCTATTCGGTGCAGACGCTGGTGGTGAAAGCGGGCTCGGCGTTCGCGGCCTGGTTTATCGCCATCGTGCTCGGTATCATCGGTTATGTGCCGAATGTGGCCCAGTCGTCCCAGACGCTGCTGGGGATGCAGGCGATTATGATAGCGCTGCCGACGCTCTTTTTTGCCCTGACGCTGTTTCTCTATTTCCGCTATTACAAGCTCAACGGCGATATGCTGCGTCGCATTCAGATTCACCTGCTGGATAAATATCGCCGGGTACCGGAAAATGTGGCTGAGCCGGAACGGCCCATTGTGGTACCCAACCAGGTGTAAAAAGCGTTCGAAAACAGCTGACGAAAGAGGGGAGGGATGCTCTCTTTTTTGGACAAAAATGAGCGTTGAAAGCGGACGAAAAGAGAAAACGTATTTCTCTAATTTGTCTCAAAATATTCTCTCTTTAGGTTCATGTAGTTGTTGTTTGCTCCAATTATTCTCAATTAAAACTCAGAATTGTCTCTTTTTCGTGCTCTTGCGCTGCTTTTTAACTCTTGCTACTCTTTTTGGGTGTTACATTTTTCTCTTATTTGTCTCAGTGATGGAGCAATGCGATGCGCATTTTTATCGATGATGGTTCAACCAATATCAAAATGCTGTGGGAGCAAGATGGCGAAACTTTCACCCATATCAGCCCCAACAGTTTTAAACGCGGCTGGTCTGCCACCTTCGGTTCCGGGAAGCCCTTTAACTACACCGTGGATGATGAAAAGTACTCATTCGACCTGATCACTCCCGATGCGCTCCCGACCAATAATATTGACTGGCAGTACAGCCCGTTGAACTCCATCGCTGTCCATCACGCGCTGCTGACCAGCGGTCTTGAGCCACAGGACGTCGAAATAGTCGTGACGCTGCCGCTGACTGAATTTTATGACGAGGATGCGCAATATCGCCTCGACAACATTGAGCGTAAGAAAAAGAGCCTGCTGCGCGAAGTTAAACTGAATAAAGGCGTGGTGTTCAACATCACCAAAGTCACCGTGCGCCCGGAATCGATTCCGGCGGGCATTAGCCTGTGCGATGAACTCAAGCCCTCCCATTCGGTGCTGATTGTCGACCTCGGCGGCACCACGCTCGATATCTCGATGGTCGCCGGGCAGATGACCTCGGTTTCGCGCATTTACGGCGACCCGAAGCTGGGCGTATCGCTGGTGACCGACGCCGTTAAGCTGGCGCTGGCGCGGGCGAATACCGATACCTCAAGCTATAACGTCGACCAGATCATTATCAATCGCCATGACGAAGCGTACCTGACCGATAACATCAACGATCCGGATGCGGTTTCTGAGGTGAAAAAGGTGATCACTAACAGCATCGAACGTCTGACCACCCGCGTCCTGACGGCTATCGATAGCTTTAAAGGCTACTCGCATGCCATCGTGATTGGCGGCGGCGCGCCGCTGGTTGCCGATGCCATTCGTGAACGTATGGGCCTGCGTGAGGACCGTTTCGTGGTGGCTGAAGAGCCGCAGTTCGCCCTGGTGCGTGGTCTGAAAATTATTGGCTAAGGAGCGTCTATGACTCTGGAACGCAGAAAAGTGCTGATTTACCTGCGCCCGGATATCAGCGCCAGCGAGCGCTTCGCGGACGCAAAAATTGAGGCCCACCATCGCGGCGACCGTGGCGATATGTCGCGCACGGCGCTGCTGGCGGGGCTGGCGTTAGGGGAAGTCGATAGCCGCTTGCCGTCGATGCTGGCGGCGCTGCTGGCGGAAGACACGAAACCGGAAACGCTGCGCAAGATGCTGGCCTCGTTCCTTGAGATCCAGCCGGCCTCTTCCGCCCCGACAGCCGCACCAGCGGCCGCCCCGGCTAAGGCGCCGGAGCCGCCCGCGCCGGTCAGCGAGAGCGTTTCGGCGCGCAACCTCGCCGGTTCGCTGCCGGACTAAGCGCTTTCTCCGGCTGGCGCTTGCACAGGCCTACGGGCCCAATGTAGTGGGTGAGCCTGGTGCCGTATGTAGGCCGGATAAGGCGTAGCCGCCACCCGGCATACAGGCGGCTCCCTGGCTGTGGCCTTGCCCGGCGGCGCTGCGCTTGCGCGGGCCTACAGAACCAATGCAATGGGTGAGCCTGGTGCCGTTTGTAGGCCGGGTCAGGCGTAGCCGCCACCCGGCGCGAAGACGTCGCCATATCGGTGGCGATGCCCGGTGGCGCTGCGCTTGCGCGGGCCTACAGAACCAATGCAATGAGTGAGCCTGGTGCCGTTTGTAGGCCGGGTCAGGCGTAGCCGCCACCCGGCAGTAAGACGGTACGCCGCCACCCGGGATGTCGCCCCTATCCGTGGGCGAGAAAGCGGGCCAGGCGCTGCTGCAGCAGGCGATTTTCGCGGGTCAGCCGCGCGTTCTCATCCAGCAGCGTCAGCGCCACCGCAATCCCCGGCCAGTCCAGCTCCAGCTCGTTACGCAGGCGCACCGCGCGATGGACGATCGTCACCGCGCTGTCGTCGAACAGCCAGGTGTCCGCCTGCGGCTGGTGCGGTTCAATCATGCCTAAGCCGACAATCTCCGTCAGCTCCTCTTCCGACACCCCGGTACGCAGGCACAATTCGGTAATGGTAAACGTCACTGTTACTGTAGCCATCAGGCTTTCCCCCATGTCTTACGCGGATCGAAGCTGGCTTCGGCGGTGGCCAGCTGTTGCCAGAGCTCACGCGCTTTTTCATCTGGTTTTGGCGGCATCACAATTTTAATAACGGCGAACAAATCGCCGGTGTGGGTTTTGCTCACCAGCCCTTTGCCCTTGATACGCAGGCGCTGCCCTGCCTGACTACCCGGCGGCACCGTCAGCAGAATGCTCTCTTTCAGGGTGGGCACCGTAACTTTGGCGCCCAGCGCGGCCTCCCACGGCGCCAGCGGCAGGACGATCTCCAGGTTATGTCCCACGATGTCGAATAGCGGGTGCGGGGCGATGTGGATCACCAGCCACAGATCGCCGTTCGGCCCGCCGTTTTCGCCCGGCGTCCCCTGGCCTTTCAGGCGGATTCGCTGACCATCGGCCACCCCGGCGGGGATCTTCACATTCAGCGTTTTCGGCGTCTCGCTTTCGATCATGCCGAACACGTTATACACCGGCAGGTTATAGCTGATGGTGCGGGTCTGCTCAGCCAGCGTCTCTTCAAGGAACACCGCGACCTCGATCTCCAGGTCGTGGCCGCGCGACGCGTGTTGACGGCGACGCTGATGCGCCTGCTGGCCAAACATGGAGGAAAAGATGTCGTCGAAATCCTGCTGGCTGTAGCTCTGCTCGTGGGTCTGCTGCTGGCGACCGAACCCGGGATCGTTGCGATGCTGCCAGAGCTGATCGTATTCCGCGCGCCGTTGCTCATCTTTCAGGACTTCCCAGGCTTCGGCGAGATCCTTAAATTTGGCTTCGGCATCGTTTTCTTTACTGACGTCGGGGTGGTACTTGCGCGCCAGGCGGCGGTAGGCGGTCTTGATGGTTTTCAGATCGTCGGTTGGTTGCACCCCGAGAATGGCATAATAATCCTTCAATTCCATGCTGTTATCTCATCTATGCTCAGTGCGGTGGTTACATATTCCCTGGATCAGGCGTCTGTATAAAGCGTAGGGCAAATGCGCCCTGAAGGGGAAGAAAAGTGGCGGAAACTTGACGTCGTCGGGGTCAACGGCGTCGTGGGCGCGGCTAATCTTTCACCTGCGGCCGCGGACGACGGCGCCAGCCTGCGAACAGCACCAGCAGCGCGCCGATGGCGCCGGCCAGGCGCGCAATGCCGTCGCCGGCGGTGGGAAACAGCTGGCGAAGGGTAGGGTCGCTGACCAGCATTGACCCGGCAATCCAGCCGATGAGCATCCCGCCCAGCAGCACCACCGCGGGAAAGCGAGTGAGCAGGGCCAGCACCAGCTTGCTGCCGGCGACGATAACCGGAATGCTAATCGCCACGCCGAGGGCGACCAGCGCAATGTGCCCTTTGCCTGCGGCGGCCACCGCCAGCACGTTATCCAGCGACATGATCACATCGGCGACGGTGATGGTGACTGCGGTGCGCCACAGGCTGCCGGAGCTGGCAACCTCGCTCTCGTCCTCCTCATTACTGACCAGCCTGATGCCAATCCACATCAGGAGCAGCGCGCCGACTATCTTCAGCCACGGCAGCGACAGGAGATACAGGGCGATCGCCAGCAGCAGGATGCGCGCCAGGATGGCGCCTACGGTGCCGATGACGATCGCTTTGGTGCGTTTTTGTGGCGGCAGTTTGCGACAGGCCATGGCGATCACCACGGCGTTGTCGCCGCCCAGCAGTAAGTCGATGGCGACAATCTGCAGCATAATCACCGCCATGTCCCATTGTTGAGGAAACGCATACATATCGAGAGAAACCACCTGAAATAAATACCTCGAAAAGCCGTTGCGCCGGCGACTCCGCCCGGGGAGCGTTGACCACTGGCGCCGGACCGCGCCGTCGCGCGGGAAACCTGAGCCTGAAAAATAAAGTTACGAATCAACGCGCCGTAGGGCAAGGCTTCGGCGAAAAAGGGTGATATTTTGTCATACAGACTCACCTGCTGTTCACTTATCGCAAGGATCCCCACTATGTCTGGCCACAAGAAATACCTCTCTGTCGCCCTGCTGAGCGCTGTCTTACTGCCGGCGATGGCTTCTGCCGCTGACGCGCCGGCGACTTTCACCGCGGAACAGGAGGCGCAAATCGGCAAAATCGCCGCCGATTACCTGGTCGCCCACCCGGAAGTTCTCCTGCAGGCAAGCCAGAAACTGCAGCAAATTCAGGCTGAGCAGCAGGCCAGCGCGGCCACCCAGGCGGTGCTGAAGAATGCCGCCTTGCTGACTCAGGATAAAAATACCCCGACCTACGGCCCGGCCAACGGCAAAGTCACGGTGATTGAGTTCTTTGACTACCAGTGCGTCTACTGCAGCCGGCTGGCGCCGGTGATGGAGCAGGTGATTAAAGCGCATCCGCAGACCCGCTTCGCTTTTAAAGAGTGGCCTATCTTCGGCGGCCGCTGGGAAAGCTCGCTGGAAGCAGCGAAAACCGGCCTGCAGATCTATCAGCAGAAAGGGGCGGATGCCTATCTGACCTACCATAACGGGATCTACGCCACCGGACATAACGAAGGCAAGCTGACGACGGCGGATATCCAGCAGCAGGCGAAGAAAGCCGGCTTTGATGCGAAGAAGGCCACCGACGTCGAACCGGTGCTGCAGAGCATTAACGACCTGGCGCAGGAGATTGGTCTCAGCGGCACGCCGGGCGTGATCGTGATGCCGACTACTGGCGCCACGGAAGCCAGCATCACCGTCTTCCCGGGGCTGGCGGATAAAGCCTCGCTCGAAGCCGCCATTAAAAAGGCCGGCGGCTGATCGGCGGCGTCGTTACCCAGTCAGGGCCGCCGGGGGCGGCCCTGCTATCATTCCTGACCCCTCTCCTCGGGCGGCGGCAGCGCGTGGCTTTTTAAATCAATAATCTGGCCAATGTGATCGTGGTAAACGGTCAGCAAATTATAGCGACTCATTTCGGAGATGATCTGCGGGGCGACGTTAAAGCTGCTGGCCAGCTCCTCATCTCGCAGGGTAAGCACCGCGGTGTGACGCCGGGTATGGGCGCGGCGTCGGTTATAGTGGTACCAGAGGATCAGCAACCAGCCGTTCAGCGCGGCAATCAATAAATACACCAGCGCCGTATTCAGGGAGTCCATCAGCGACGACCAGCGCGGGGAGGGCGGCGCGATGAACTGCATCAGCAAATTGGCGTAGAGAAAGAACAGAAAACCGAGCCAGGCCAGCAGCGTTAAGCCGGCGTCCACCAGCCGGGGCAGCACGCGGTGTTCGGTTAAGATGAGCGTATTTTCATTCATCGCAGGCTTCCTTTTCCCCGGTCCGGGCTCACCCAGCGCGCGCGGGAACGTTGACGTTTCAACATCACTTTCGGAAAAGCGACCAGCGTGGTCAGCAGGCCGATCATCCAGTAAACCATCGGGAACCAGATCACCCAGAACAGGGATTTGGCGACCTTTTTCTCATAGCGCCGTTCGATATACAGGCTGGCGACGAACTGCAGCAGGCACATCAGGCCGAGCAGCATGCCGGTGAACTCAGGCGGAAACAGGCTGTGCACTGTCAGGTTGTCCGGCAATGGCATCAGGCGGCTGAGGATAAACAGCAGAATGGTGACCGCGTAGGCAAAGGCCCACAGCGTGGAGCAGGCATACTCCAGAAACAGCGGCCACATCCGATGATGCTGCCAGTGAAACAGGCGGCGCAGGTTGACCAGAAAGACTTCGGCCCCGCCCTGGGCCCAGCGCAGACGCTGCTTCCATAACCCTTTTAGGGTCTCAGGCATCAGGATCCAGCACAGCGCCCGCGGCTCGAAAAAGATGTCCCAGTGGCGGAGCTGAAGCTTCCAGCTGATATCAATATCTTCAGTGATCATATCCGGGCTCCAGTAGCCGACGTCCGCCAGAGCCTGACGCCGGAAGGCGGCGATCACGCCGGAGACAGTAAAGACTCGGCCATAGATCCGCTGCGTCCGCTTGATAAGGCCAATGATCGACGAAAACTCCCCTACCTGAATGCGGCCGATCAGCGTGGATCGGGTGCGGATCCGCGGATTGCCGGTGACCGCCCCGACGTGCGGGTAGTGGATCAGCGGGGCGACCAGCCAGGCCGCGGTATCCCGGTCCAGCAGGGCGTCGCCATCGATGCAGACCAGCAGATCGCCGCGCGCGGCGGCGGCGCCCGCTTTGAGCGCCACCGCTTTTCCCTGATTGGCGGCCAGGTGGATCACCCGCAGCCTTGGCTCCTCCTGCGCCAATTGCTGGAGCACCTGGGCGGTGTTGTCCGAAGAGCCGTCGTTAATCGCGATCACTTCGAGGTTGGCGTAACGCTGGGCCAGCGCCGCGCTGATGGTCTCCCGGGCGTTTTTCTCCTCGTTAAAGCAGGGGATCAGGATCGAGATCAGCGGATTGCCCGGCAGCGACGGCGGCGGGGTTTCCTCTCCCCACGGCCAGTGGCGCTCCAGCTGGAACCAGAAGTACAGACCCCCGGTGATCCATAGCACCGACATAAACAGCGGCCAGAAAAAGACAAAGTCGAGGATAAGCTCGCCGGTAAACACCGCTGCGACGCCTAACGGCAGCCCGAAAACGAGGCATAAAATGCACAATGCGATGATGCGATCAGTCATGGTCAGGGTACCACCAGGAAGAAAATTGCGGTCTGATACGGGAGATATCAGGCTGATTGTTAATGAAATCGTCTGGGTAGTAGCCGTAGTTTTTGACGCCGTTTAGCCGCAGCAAATGCATCCAGTCCGCCAGCTGTTGGTCGGGAATGGCGTTGCGTTGGCGTCGGTTCCAGTCTCTGGCCTGTAGCTCAAAGATGGTTTTCTTCAGCGCGCCCGGGCGGCGGGCGACGGCCTGCACCAGCCGCGTCAGCCAGGCCTGGCTGGCGTCAATCGGCACGGACTCCATCAGCGGCATCGCCATGGGGACCGTCCAGTCATAGGCGGCAAGGAAGTCATCCAGATTTTGCGCAAACCAGGCTTCGCTCTGCGGCTCAAGGATCGGCAGGGCGAAGAGATTACGCGCCGTTTTTACCTGCGGGCCGCGGATGGCATGCACCGACTGGCGCAGCTGCAGAGTGAAGCGGGTCAGGGTTTGGCTTTTGAAACGCATCCATGCCTGGCGCTCTTGCGGACTTTGGGGCACCGGGCCGGCATCGTGCGCCAGGCCACTCTGCCGCCAGGCGGCGACCGCCTCCGGGCTCACGTCTTCAAAATCGGTCAGCACGGCGTCGTCGTGGAACAGAATCCCGCTGAAGCTGGCGTGTCGGGCCAGATCCTCATAGATGTCGGTGATCTGCTGGCGAACCCGGGGATCCCAGGGCGACAGGCGGACATAGGGCTGACGGGCAAGTAACGCCTTCCCGGTTTGCGGATCCCAGCGCTGAACGCGCGGCAGATCGGACGAGAGATCGAAGGCCAGCACCGGCATCCAGGCATAAACCTTCACCCCGCCGCGGGTTTGCAGCTGCCAGGAGACGAAGTTAAACAGGTCGGCGCGCATCGGCAGCCAGCGGTTGGGGAAATAGAGCGACTTGACCGTGCCGTCACCCTGCGGGTCGGAGAAGGCCTGCAGAAAGACGTGGCTGATTTTCATGTCATAGACGCGCTGCACCAGCTTATCGATATTCTTTGCCTGCTGGACGGGATTGGGGTCATAGACATAGTCCAGATCCACATGCATCACCCGAACAGGATCGGCTTCCTGGATCTGGGTTACGGCGTTGGCAAAGGCCTTGATCGACGGGTTACCGGCGATCAGCATGCGCGGAATATTATCCAGATCCTTCACGTTGCCCAGGCCGTCGTTCAGCGTAAACGCCAGCTGATACCCCTGCTGTTTGGCGATGGCCAGGGTGCTGCCGCTGGCGGCGCCGTAGGGCCACACCCAGGCGCGCGGCGCTTTCCCGGCGACGTCGTGGATTTTCGCCGTCACTTTCTGCACGTCATCGGCCATTCGCCGGGTAAACTGCGCGTCGCTTTCATAGCGGCCGGTGGTTTTATCCCAGCCGCGGTTAGCGGCGGCGGGCTCGCGGCTGCCTTGCGGATTGGCCGGCAGGCCGTAGTGCGAGGCCCAGGTGTGCGCGCCGATCTCCACCAGCGGCGAGCGACTAAGCTCGCGCACCATCTCCCAGGTGGCGAAGCGATCGCGCGGCGTCATCAGGCCGCCAAAATTAACGGGCTGGTTGGCGGGGGTGTCCACCCAGCTGCCCACCGGCGCCCACAGCGCCGGAACGTTCCAGGCTTTAAGCAGCGGCCAGACGCGAGTATAAAAACTGCTATAGCCATCGTCGAAGCTGAGAAGAAAAGCCTTAGGCGGCAGCGGCTTAAGGCCATGATGCGCGTCCAGAATGTCCTGAACGCTCACGGCATGGTAGCCGTGATGCAGCAGCCAGGCGATCTGCTCATTAAGCGCGCTGGTACGCACCGAAAGATAACGCTGGTCGGCGGCGTCGTCTTCGACGTCATGATAGGCCAGCACCAGAAAGCGATCCGCCGGCCAGGGGTTATTGGCCTCCAGCTGGGGTCGTTGCTGCGGGGCGAGGAAGGGGACCTCCTCAGCACGCACGCTGAAGATAAGGCACAGCCAGCCGAGAAGCATCAGGCCGTTGCGCAGGGTCGTGTTCAGCATGGTCATCCTTAAAACCGTATGTTTGCATCAACAGTGATAGCGAGGTTGTTTTCACGTTTACCGTCGTAGGGGCGTTTGTCCCAGTTCAGCATCACCCCGGCGTCGACGAGGTTGTTCCAGCGCAGACGCTGCCCGTAGCCCAGCGTCGTTATCGCGCCGGCGGCGTGATTTTTTTGCCAGTAGCTGCCGCCGCCGGCGAGCAGCTGCTGACTCCAGACGGTGTCATACCGCTGGTAAAGCGTGTGATCGACCGCCAGCGCCGCGGTGGCCGCGAGGTCGCGGGCCGGACTGTAATACGCGGTGTCGGTGCGGCTATTGGCGCTGGCCGACAGACCGGGCTGCAGATCCAGCGTTAGCCACGGGGTCTGCCAGAGGCGCTCTTTACCGGAGAGGGTGTACTCCTGACGACGGTTGTGGTCGGTAAAGCGGCTGGCGGCTGCGCTGACGCGGTACTCCCGGCGCTCGTTTTGATACCAGCGCAGCCAGCCTTCGCCGCGGTTGGCGCTGACGCCGTTGCGTAACGCGCGCAGCGGCGTCTGCTGCGAAATCCGCTCCAGCTCGCCGCCCAGCTGCCAGCGATCGTTGACGTCGTGCGCGGCGGAGAGGCGGACGCCGGGCTTATTCTCGCCGTGAAAATTGACGCTGGAGAGTTCAAGTTCTCCCCAGGCGTCGCGCGGACGCCATTCAATACCGGCGAACAGCTGGCGACGGCTGCCTTTCCCCTCTTCAAAATTACCTTGGGCAAAGCGGTGGCCGCCGAACAATCGCCAGCTGTCGGCTATCGGCGGGCTGTAGATCGCCGTCTCAAAACTGAGGTCGTGGGTACCGCTCACCGGGTTGTCGGAATGCAGCCCTTTGCCGACGCTCAGGCGCAGCTCAGAGAAATGATGGATTTCGCGGGCTCTGGCCAGGCGCTGGGTATTCAGATCCCGTGGCGAGCGGGCGATAACGTCGTCGGTCAGCAGATCCATCTGCCGCCACTCCTGCAGATCGAGGGCGACCCAGGCCTGCTGGCGCTCCAGCTGCAGGCTGGCGGGCTCCAGGGCTTCCGCCGCTTTCAGCTGGCGTTCGGCTGCCCGCGGCAGCCCTCTGTCCTGCAGCAGGGCGGCATAGTCGATCTGCAGCCCCTGGTTGCCGGGGGCCGTCGCCGCCAGGCGCTGCATACGGGCTTCGGCCTGTGGCAGGGCGTTGGTGGCGGAGAGATAGTGCACGTTAAGCGACTGCGCGGTGAGCCAGTCGTCGTTCGGCTGGGGCGTCGGCGAGCCGTAGAGATGACGGATATAGGGCGCATTCCGGGTGAGTCGGGCGACATACCGTTGCGCCGCCGGGTACTGAGCGGTGTCCAGCAGGGCGTAGAAAAGCTCATGTTCTTCATTCTGTTGGCTCGTCAGCCACGAGGGATGCTGATGAATAAGCGTCAACGCGGGCTCAATCTGCTTAAGCGCGATATAAGAGGAGATAACCCAGCCGATGGCCCAGTCGGGAACCACCTGCTGCTGTGCCATCAGGCTTTGGTATTCGCGGATAACCTGCGCGTAGTCTGCGTAGGCGTACAGCGCGCCCAGACGGTCAATGCGCGCCCGGGTGATGTCCGGGGCGGCCTGCGGGTCGGGACGCCAGGCGGCGATCATCGCGTCGTATTGCGCCAGCGCCGTGCGGGCCAGCGCGTAACGCGCATTTTCTTCACGGGAAGGCGTATCGGCAAGGCGCACCAGTTCGGCGGCGGCGTTCAGCTGCAGGTTGCGCTTTTCCGCGGGCGTCAGTTCGACGCTATTCGCCAGGCCGAGGGCGGGGGAGTCGATCCGGTTACGGGTCAGGGTCGCCATCAGGCTGGCCAGCGCGGCTTTGTTCTGTGGTTCGCGATCGAGGATCTGCGTGTCCACCAGCAGCTGATCCCAGCTCTTGCCAAGCCGCAGGTAGACATAAGAGAGGGTCTGCAGGTGGGCAATGCTCGCCTGCTCCGCCACCAGGCGACGCGCTTCGCTGAGCGCCTCGCCGTCCTTGCGGGCATCGGCCAGCGTCTTGATATAGCCGATACGATAGTCGTCACTGTCGGGGGCCTGGCTGAGAGCCTGCTGCCAGAGGAGGAGCGAGGCTTGCCACTGTTTCTGGTTGCGCATCGCCTGCGCCGCGGCGGCGGTGGCCCGTGCGGGAAGCGGCATATAGACCTGATAGCGTCGCCAGACTTTCACCACCTCGTCGTCCTGGCCGGCCCAGAGGGCTACCTGCAGCCAGTCTGCAACCTGAGAAGGGGTTAAGGCATGCCGCAGCTGGTATTGCTGAAGATATGAGAGAAAGGGGGCGTACTGGCCTTGGCGCGCTTGCAGGATCTGCTGGTCATAGAGCGAGTCCGCTCCCTGAACCAGCGTCGGGAAGAGCAAAAGCACGCCGATTGACAGCGAGAGTTTCGTGTTGCGATTAAACAATAACGTATTTGAATAAGGTGATCTTTCCATTTCTATTTGCCATATGTTCATCAAGAATCCATTGCACAACACGACCGTCCTTTGACGGTGAGTTAAAGGATGAGGATGGTCCCATTTAGCTGACTGGCACTGCGGGTGAATGACTTATTGCAAAGTAATAAACATATCTCCTGTGGATAATTGAATGGATAATTTATACCCGATACCGCAGCGGATAAATATGGTTAAATGACGAACTGCGTTTTAAGATAAATCTGTAAAAATGGTTTAATTCGAATCGCCATGTTGAAGAGAGTTCCTTTAACTTACTGAAATAAATAAAAAATGGAGTTGGCTGAAATTTTGTTTTAATTTTGTTGGGTGGCTTATATTGCAGTGAGGAGAAAGGTTTTTCATGGATATTTAAGATGATTTCTGACAAAAATTCTCAATAGCAAAAAAAGCATCTTTTCTGTGGGATTTTTTTATTTATAATTAATCCGTTTATTTTCTGTCCGCACCCAGGGAGGTTTTTCACAGCCAGATTCAGATGCCGCGCTAATGATAAATCACAGATCTCGTTATTTTTACCGCCATGCGGAGCGTTCCCCAGGGGCAAGGAAAACGTCTGGTTGACGAGAATTTGTTGATTAAATGTTAAAGGGAAGACTTGTGGCAAATTCAATGATATTAGTTACCCAGGATCACTATCTTTTTCAAGGAGTTAAGAATTTCTTTCCTGATATCATTCAGTTAGATTCTAGCGGAAAAGCGATTTTAGATAATGAGGTTGATGAACTCTCTCTGCTGGTTGATAGCCGTTCGCCGCTTTGTCATTACGATTATCTGGTCATGGAGGCGGCACAATCCAGAAAGCGAATATGCTGTATTGTCCTCGATATGCGCCATCGGGAAGAGCATTTACTCAGTCTGAAATCGTTTTTAAACATGTCATTATCACCCGCCGATATGGCGACCTTATTTGGGCTTTTTCTCGAGATGAAGAGCAAGCGGCTGACCAAAGAGTGGTTCGACAATCTGCGCTTAAGTATGACAGAGCAGCTGATGCTGCGTTTTCTTGGGGCGGGGATGACAATGGAGGAGGTGGCGGTGAATCTGAATACTTCGCTAAAAAGCCTTTACCGCAAGCGGACCGCGCTTTATGAGCGACTGGGGTTAGATAATTTTAATGAAGCCTGCTTATTTATCTTCAAAAATAAACTGCTGGACCAGTCCGGTCGATCGCCATAAGGCGTGGTTGTACAGGGAACAGGTGATATCGCAAGGTATGTGACGATGGAAATGTAATAAATTAAATAGATATTGATAGGTACAACCGTCGATACCAGTCGGTATCCAGGGCGGCGCCCGGCATATAATTCCGGAGCTCTTTGGAAGTAATTACCGCCATGGCGGTTTGCTATGCACAGCGATTATTATAATGATTATATTCCTTGCGCCGCAGAGGAATAGTTTTGTCATAAATTAACTCTACCATGGTATTCCGACTCACGCGTCGGAATACCATGAGATATCGTGAAAGCATCAGAGGAGCGAGGTGGATGAGAATAAGGGACAGTATTGCGGAGCGGTTAGAAGCCTGCGGGCTCTACCGTCGGGCGGCATCCAGATGGATTGAGGTGATGCAGCGTTGCCTGGACGATGAAGACCGAGAGTGGATCCGTCACCATCGCAATCAGTGTCTGAAAAAGGCGCAACGTCCGCCGGCGCCGAAAGAGGAGTTCGCCGATCTCCACCAGGCGGCAAAGGAGACGCAGTATCGCATGGGCATTGCGAAGCCCTATGGCGAAGCGTTCAGGCTGCCCGGCAAAGGGAAAACCGCCGCCGAGTAATACCTTTCTTCGCTGCGTTTGCGCAGACGTTTCATTGACCCCCAGGCCCGCGCAAGCGCAGCGCCGCCGGGCGATATACATCAGACGCCGTACCCGCGGTTGTGCCGGATGGCGGCATAAATGCCTTATCCGGCCTACGGGTCCTCCCGCAGGTTCAAACAGCGTAGGCCCGCGCAAGCACAGCGCCGCCGGGGGATCTACATCAGACGCCGTGCCCGCGGTTGTGCCGGATGGCGGCATCAATGCCTTATCCGGCCTACGGGTCCTCGCGCAGGCTCAAACAGCGTAGGCCCGCGCAAGCGCAGCGCCGCCGGGCAGGGGATCATAGAGTGGAGTTCGATGAAAAAGTCCGGATGCAGAAAAGCAAAAACCCGCCTTTTGGGCGGGTTCTTTAAATAGTGGTGCCCGGACTCGGACTAACGCCGCAGGCGTTGAACAGCGCGCGTGTCGCGCTGGCCCCGAAGGGGTGAGCCGCTGTGCGGCGAATAATCGAACGCAGTTCGATGAAGAGTCCGGATGCAGAAAAGCAAAAACCCAGCCATAGGCTGGGTTCTCTGAATAAGTGGTGCCCGGACTCGGAATCGAACCAAGGACACGGGGATTTTCAATCCCCTGCTCTACCGACTGAGCTATCCGGGCAACGGGGCGCATTAAACCGTAATCCGCCCAGCCCGTCAACCAAATTTCTTAAATTACTTGTCGATTGCTTATCTTTGCGGCAATTCCGCGTTCAAAGGCGCATTTTGACTCAATATCACTGCATGCCGTTATCGCCTTCACGGCTTTTCCAGCCGCTGGTGACGGAGATAACGTGGCGCAACCCGGAGATCAGGTAATCACCAATGACCTCTTCATCTTCCCGCGGCGAGCTCAGCGTAATTTCCGCATCCACGCCGTGACGATAGGCGCCATGATGGCTGAAAATGGTGCCGATATAACATTTTCCGTTCAGCCAGACCGGAATATAGGCCACCGTCTCATAGATATAGTTAACGGCAACGCCGCTGTAATAGTTGTCCGCCTCGTCGGTGGAGGCGCCGGGCGGAATGGGGCAGATCGGCGCATCGTTGTCGCTGGCGGGTTTGTCTTTCAGCAGGTTGCCCTGCATCACCTCCAGCGAGCGCAACAGATCCGCTTTATCGCTGTCGCTCAGGCTGGGGGTCAGCGGTTGGTCTTTCTCCGGGGAGCGGATGCTGTTCAGCGTATAGCGATAGCGAACCGTCACCGCGGGCGTCTGGCTGGCGGTGCTGAACGGGCGCAGCAGATAGAGATTATCTTCGCCAAACTGGCCGTTGTACCACAGGGCATACACCTGGCCGTTGATTTTGACCCAGTGGTTCCATTGGTTGGCCCCGCGGCCATTGATCGAAAAGAGGGCGCCGGGCACCCCGGCATCGAAATCATCGCCGTTATCACTGTCGCTATCGTTGACGGCGGCAAAATCATCATCGCCGCGCCGGAGTACCCCGGTGTAGCTGAAGAGCCCGGTGCCGCCCACGTAGCTGTCGATGATCAGATCGCGTTTGCCGTCGCCGTCGAGGTCGATAAGCGTAAAGCTGACTTTACCGTTTTCTGAATCTGCGCTAATTGCGGAGCGCAGAAACGCCTGCCACTCGTCATCGCTGATATCCGGGGACGGTTTGCTGGTCGTCACCAGGCTGTCATCGGCGTAAGTGAGCGTGAAGTCGGTAATATGGCCGGTTAACGGAAACTGCTCGGCGACCCGGTTCAGCGCCAGTTCCGGATCGCTTTTTTGCGCTTTCAGCACCGCGTTATACAGCGTTCGCAGGGCCAGGTTATCCGCTTCTTTCTGCTGCTTCGGGATCACCTGGCTGACAAAGGTCGGCAGCATCCAGGTGCCGCCCGGGGTGATTTCCCGGCACATACCGGTGCTGTACTTCAGGCTGGGAACGAAGGTTTTACCCTCCCAGACGCGCGTCTCGCCGGTTACGCAGTCGGCCATGCCCCGCTCTTTGTGCAGGAAGACCAGCGTGCCGTTGGCGTAGCTGGAGGCCTCGGTAGTGAGCAGCCGCGGTTTGCTCAACTGGGCGTTATCGACCAGCCACAGGGCATAGCCATCGTTATAGGGCGCTCGCCAGCAGAGCGCCTGCGCCAGCGAATGGGTTTTATCCAGCGCGGTGAGGGTGATCTGGCGCTCTGCCGCCGGAATGGCCGGGTTCTGCCAGTCTTCACAGCGCTGGTTCAGCAGCGGCGTCAGGGCGGGCAACAGCTTCTGGCGCTGGAGCATGCTCAGCGGTACAGGTTGCGCGTTATGGATCACCGGCGCGGCGATGATTTCCGGGGCGGGGGCTGCGGGCAAAATGGCATCGTCGCCCGCGTCGCCTTTATCCAGCAGCGCGTCGGCGGTGCCGGTTCGTCGCTGAAACGCATCCATTTTACTCAGCACCTCGCGGCTGCCGGCGCTGGAAAGCGGCAGGTGCTGGCCGTTAAGCGTGAATTCGATTTTGCGCTGGTTCGCCAGGGCCTGCAGCACGGCGGAGGTCTGATCGCTGTCCAGACGGAAGTGGCTGTCATCCACGGCATCCAGCGAGCCGAGGTCCCGGTCGTCGATCAGCAGGCTGGCGGTGGAGTCGGCGGGGATATCGTGTTCGATCTGCGCGAAGGTGGCCGTGGCGGTGAGGTGCTGTTCGCTGCCGGCGTTGCGGGTCAACAGCACGCTGACCTCGCCCATGCGGACGCCGTAACCCGCCGCCCGGCAGGTGCCAGTGTTATCGCAGGCGAGCTCCCAGTCTTTTTGCGCAAAGGAAAAACCTTGCAGGGGCGCCGCCAGCAGAGGTGTGGAGCACAGCCCCAGCCAGGCAGCCCAAAAGAACGCGCGCATATCAATCCCTGTCAGCAATCAGTGAGGGGGAAATTATAGGCGCGACGTGGCGGTTAGGATATCAGAATCAGGTTAAGGCCCCGCCCATACGGCACTGGGCGAAGCGCAGAATATCTTCTGCCAGCCGCCGCGCCGTATCGACATCCGTCTGGCTACGCTTGATCAGCAGACGGCTCAGACAGCCCTCGACAATCAGCTCCATCTGCTTGGCGACCATTTCCGGATCATCCACCTCCAGCTGGGTCAGCAGCTCATGGGTGTAGGCCAGCGAAGCCTGCTTCTGCTGTTCCGCCAGCTGGTGGATCGGGTGCTGGGCATCCGGATAGAAGGTGCAGGCGGCGATAAATAAACAGCCGGGGTAGCGCTGGTTGCTGACGCAGGTGGTAAGCGCGCTATAGCGCGCCAGCAGCTTTTGCTCTGCGCTTAAGGTGTCGTCCAGCAGCAGCTGACGGCGCCAGGCATCCACCTGGTGGCTCAGATAGCGAAGCGCGTCGTAGAGCAGCGCTTCGCGATCGGGCCAGAAGCGTTTCAGGTCGCTCGTCGGACAGGACACGCGCTCAGCGACCATCTCCAGCGACGTGTTGGCGATACCTTCAATTTCAAGAATTTTAATGGCTTCTGCCAGGACGTCTTCACGTAGCACGGTGTTCTCCTCCATCTTTCCTCCTAAAGTGTCGCTCACGCTTGCCAATCGCGCAAATGGGCGCTGAATGCCGCAGCATCCATAAAGCCGGTGACCCGCCGGTCGGGTTGTTCCTGGCCCTGCGCGTTGAAGAACAGGATCGTCGGCAGACCGAGCACCTGCAGGCGCTTCAGCAGCGCGGCGTCTTGCGGACTGTTTTTTGTCACATCAACCTGTAATAACACGACGCCTTTCAGCGCCTGCTGCACGTCAGGTGAACGAAAGGTGTATTTTTCAAACTCTTTGCAGGCTACACACCAGTCGGCGTAGAGATCGAGCATCACCGGCTGGCCTTTTGCCTGCGCCAGCGCCCGATCAAGCTCGGTTACCGAGCTGACGCGGGTGAAGGCCAGATGCGCCTGCTGCTCGGGCGCCGGGGCGCCAAACGCCCAGTCCTGCAGCGGACGGGCGCTGACCAGCGCGGCGGCAAGAAGAATGATTTGCGCCAGCCGCATCCACGGCCGGGTCGCGCCCAGCGAGGTGATAAACGCCCAGCTGAAGAAGGCGACGCCAAGCATTGACCACAGACGTAATCCCCACTGGTCGCCGAGGATGCGCTCCAGCAGGAAAACGGGCAGAGCCAGGATCACGAATCCGAAGGCGGTCTTCACATGGCTCATCCACGGGCCGCTCTTCGGCAGCAGACGGTTGCCAAACACGGTGACGAGAATCAAAGGCAGGCCCATGCCCAGCGCGTAGAGGTACAGCGTGCCGCCGCCCAGCCACAGATTACCGCTCTGGGCGATATATAACAGGATGGCGCTCAGCGGCGCAGTGGTGCAGGGGGAGCAGATCAGCCCGGCAATAGCGCCCATCGCAAAGACTCCGCCGGGCGAGCCGCCCTGGCGCTTATTGCTGAGCAGCGCCAGTCGGGTCTGCAGCGAGGAGGGCAGTTGCAGCGTGAACAGGCCGAACATGGAGAGCGCCAGCAGTATAAACACTGCCGACAGACCCACCAGCACATACGGGTGCTGCAGGGCCGCCTGGAACTGCAGCCCGGCGGCGGCCACCACCAGCCCCAGCGCGGTATAGGTTAAGGCCATCCCCTGGACATAAATAAAGGCCAGCAGCAGGGCGCGCGCGGTGGAAAGCCGCTGTTTGCCGCCCAGCACGATGCCGGAAATCAGCGGGTACATCGGCAGCACGCAGGGGGTGAAGGCAATACCAATGCCTATCAGCAGCGCCCACAGGGCGGTGAAAGGCAGGCGAGCGGGGGCGTCAGCGGGCGGCGCTGAGGCAGGCGCAGGTGAAGTGGCGACCTCCGGGGCCGGACGCGGCTCAACCGGCAGCGGCGGGTTGAACGCCGTACGGCTGCTCGCCGGCGGCGCAGGGTCAATGGTGGTCGCCCGGCCATCTACCGAAGCCGCCAGCACGGCGCTCAGCGGGATCACTTTGGTCTCCGGCGGATAACAGAATCCGGCATCGGCGCAGCCCTGCCAGGTGACGGTGAGGGTGGCGTCTTTGTCCGCCTGCTTCACCGTCAGCGGGACGGTCAGGCGCTGGCGAAAGATCTCGCTTTTGCCGTAAAACTCATCCTCATGCCACTCGCCCGCCGGCAGCGCCGGTTCGGCGATCGTCGCCCCGGCGGCGCGGAAGGTAAACTGTTGACGATAAAGATAGTAACCATCCTTGATTTGCCAGCTCAGGTTGAGGTCATGCTGTTGCTGCTGAAAGTCAAAGGCGAAGGCCTGGTCAGCAGGCACAAAGTTCGAGCGCCCCGGCGCGTCGAATAACCCGGCGGTGGCTGACGCGCTGCACAGCAGCAGGATCAGCGTAAAGATGCGGTAAGCCATGAGAGGTAATCGTTGTCTCCATACGTGACGGGCAGAACCAGCAGTTCAGGGGTTTGATACGGGTGGTGAGACTTCAGGCAGTCCAGCAGCGCCTGCTGATGGGCAAGATCGGTTTTGAGCAGCATCTGAACTTCATACTCCTGCTCCAGCTTCCCTTCCCAGTAATAGAGCGAGGTGGCGCCCGGCAGGAGCGTGGCGCAGGCGGCCAGCTTTTCGGCCAGCGCTTTTGCCGCCAGATCCTGGGCGGTCGCTTCATCCGGCGCGGTACAGAGCACAACAACAGCATCAGGCGTAGTCATCATGAACCTCGTATCAGCGAAAAGAGGCACTATAGCACGCAAGGTGGGGAGGATTAACGAAACGGGCCAGGATCTGGCCCGAATTTGAAGAGATTTACAGCATGATGCCGCCAAAAATAAACCCGAGGATCACGCACAGCGTAATGGCGATGACGCCGGGGATCAGGAAGGCGTGGTTGAAGACGTATTTACCGATGCGGGTGGAGCCGGTGTCATCCATTTCGACCGCCGCCAGCAGGGTGGGGTAGGTCGGCAGAACGAAAAGGGCGGAGACGGCGGCAAACGAGGCGATGGCCGTGAGAGGGCTCACGCCCAGCATCAGCGCGGCGGGCATCAGCGCTTTGGTGGTGGCCGCCTGCGAGTAGAGCAGCGTGGCGGCAAAGAACAGCACCACCGCCAGCAGCCACGGGTAGTTATGCAGCAGGTCGCCGGCCACGGCCTGGATATCGCTGATATGCGCTTTAACGAAGGTATCCCCCAGCCAGGCGACGCCGAGCACGCAGACGCAGGCGCTCATGCCGGACTTAAAGGTGCTGGCATTGAGCACTTCGCCGGTGTCGATTTTGCAGGTGATGCTGATCAGCGTGGCGATGGTCAGCATAAACACCACGATCGCCTCGTTACGCGGTAGTACCGGGTTTTTGATCAGACCGACGGTATCGCTGATGGCCGTGGCGTAGAACATCACCGCCACGATGCCGATCAGAAACAGCAGAACGGAACGTTTGGCGTGCGGCTTCAGCTCAAAAACCTGGCTGCCGCGCAGTCTGACCTCACCCTTGGCCAGCCGCTCCTGGTAAACCGGGTCATCTTTCAGTTCGCAGCCGAGGAAATTGCAGACGATAGCGGTGAGCATCACCGCCAGCAGGGTGACCGGAATACAGATGGCCAGCAGCATCAGGTAGCTAACGCCCAGCGGCTCCAGGATCCCGGCAAAGAACACCACCGCGGCGGAGATGGGCGAAGCGGTGATCGCTATCTGGGAGGCCACCACCGCAATCGACAGCGGACGGGACGGACGGATGCCTTGCTCTTTGGCCACTTCGGTGATCACCGGCAGCGTGGAGAAGGCGGTATGGCCGGTGCCGGCGAGCACGGTCATAAACCAGGTCACCAGTGGGGCAAGGAAGGTAATATATTTCGGGTGGCGACGCAGCATCCGTTCGGCGAGGCTGACCAGGTAATCCATTCCGCCTGCGACCTGCATGGCGGCGATAGCGGCAATCACCGCCATAATGATTTCAATAACGTCGAAGGGGATCGCACCCGGTTTAATTTGAAAAATAAGCGTCAGGACAAGGACGCCAAGGCCACCGGCAAAGCCGATACCGATGCCGCCGAGCCGGGCGCCGAGATAAATCGCCAGCAGGACAATAACCAGTTCTGCACCAAACATATATGCCTTCCTTGTTTTTTAACAAGTTGATATTGGATTGTTGTATTTTAGTAAAACTAAAAAGCAAAAAGGCATGTCATCGCTGACATGCCTTTGAATGACTATCCGGAAAGATTACTGTTCGCTTTCATCGGTATAACGCTTCGCTTTATAAGCGGGATGCATCAGGTTTTGCGCGGAGAAAATGTCATCCAGCTCCGCCGCCGTCAGCAGCCCACGTTCCAGCACCACTTCCCGCACGCTCTTCCCGGTTTCGGCGCAGATCTTGCCGACGATATCGCCATTGTGGTGGCCGATAAACGGGTTGAGGTAGGTGACGATGCCGATGGAGTTATAGACGTAACCTTCGCACACCGCTTTGTTGGCGGTAATGCCGTTGACGCATTTCTCCAGCAGGTTGTAGCAGGCGTTGGTCAGAATGTGGATAGACTCGAACATCGCCTGGCCGATCACCGGCTCCATCACGTTCAGCTGCAGCTGCCCGGCTTCGGAGGCCATGGTTACCGTGGTGTCGTTGCCGATCACTTTAAAGCAGACCTGGTTGACCACCTCCGGCACCACCGGGTTAACCTTCGCCGGCATAATAGAAGAGCCAGCCTGCAGCTCAGGCAGGTTAATTTCGTTGAGGCCCGCGCGCGGTCCGGAAGAGAGCAGGCGCAGGTCGTTACAGATCTTGGACAGTTTCACCGCCAGGCGTTTCAGCGAGCTGTGAACCATGACGTACGCCCCGCAGTCCGAGGTGGCTTCAATCAGATCTTCCGCCGGAACAACCGGTAAGTTGCTCACTTCCGCCAGCTTCTGCACCGCCAGCTGTTGATAACCGTCCGGGGTGTTGAGGCGTGTGCCGATGGCGGTTGCGCCAAGGTTCACTTCCAGCAGCAGCTCCGCAGTGCGCAGAATGCTTTTGGTCTCTTCATTGAGCAGCACATTGAAGGCATGGAACTCCTGACCGAGGGTCATCGGCACCGCGTCCTGCAGCTGGGTGCGGCCCATCTTGAGGATGTCCTGGAACTCCTCGGCTTTCGCCTGGAAACCTTCGCCCAGCTGCTTAATCGCATCGATTAACTTGAGGATAGAGGCATACACCGCAATGCGGAACCCGGTCGGGTAGGCATCGTTGGTGGACTGGCATTTGTTGACGTGATCGTTTGGGTTCAGGTACTGGTATTCGCCTTTCTGGTGGCCCATCAGCTCGAGGCCGATGTTTGCCAGAACTTCGTTGGTGTTCATGTTTACGGAGGTGCCGGCCCCGCCCTGGAAGACATCGACCGGGAACTGGTCCATGCATTTGCCGTTATTCAGGACTTCGTCACAGGCGGCGATAATCGCATTTGCCGCGCTTTTGGGAATGGTCTGCAGCTCCTTGTTCGCCAGCGCGGCGGCTTTCTTCACCATCACCATGCCGCGCACGAATTCTGGTATGTCGCTGATTTTGCTGTTGCTAATGTAGAAGTTTTCAATCGCTCGCAGAGTATGAACGCCGTAGTAAGCGTCCGCGGGAACTTCCCTGGTGCCCAACAGATCTTCTTCGATACGAATGTTGTTTAACATGTGAACCTTCTTTTCAAGCTGCCAATGAATTCACCAAATACACAGAATATCCAGGATTCAGTATATTTTCTGGCCGACGATTATTTCCTTAACCGGCCCGGTGCCCAAGATCATATGCTGATGATAGCGAATATCAGTAAGCTTGATCACTTATTACATCGCGGGTGTGAGAAGATTTATTAATCTGTGAAATGGGTCACCGCTTTCCTATTCTTGGAAAAAATAAGCATTTCCGCTGATTGAAAAGCCGCTCAGCATCCCCATCTTAGTGGGATGCGATCAGCAAATTGATGACTACGGGGGCCGAATTCGGCGCCTGTCGATGAAGGAGACGCCGGTGCGTTGGATTCCGTTTATTGCCTTTTTTCTTTACGTTTACATTGAGATATCGATCTTTATCCAGGTCGCGCACGTGCTGGGCGTCTTTATGACGCTGATCCTGGTGATCTTTAGCTCGGTGGTGGGGATGTCGCTGGTGCGCAACCAGGGCTTCAAAAACTTCCTGCTGATGCAGCAGAAGATGGCCGCGGGCGAGAGCCCGGCGGCGGAGATGATCAAGAGCGTCTCGCTGATTATCGCTGGCCTGCTGCTGTTGATCCCGGGGTTCTTTACCGACTTCCTCGGCCTGCTGCTGCTTTTGCCCCCGGTGCAGAAGCACCTGACGATGAAGCTGATGCCGCATTTGCGCTTCAGCCGGATGCCGGGCGGCGGCTTTAGCGCCGGGACTGGCGGCGGAGAGACCTTCGAAGGGGAATACCAGCGCAAGGATGAACAGCGCGACCGTCTGGACCACAAGGACGATCGCCGCGATTAACGTTTATCGGCCCGGTCTGCAGACGCGACCGGGCCGCTTTCTTTTTGCGCCTATACGCTTCCTGTCGCCAGCTTACGTCTCGGTAAAAACAACCACAGCACCGCCAGCATCACCAGCGCGTACAGACTCTTCCAGCCGACCATCGCCAGCAGCAGCAGACAGAGAATGCTGCCCACCGCCGCCAGCAGCCGATAGCGGCCGCGCACCAAACGACAGCCCGCCAGCATGCACAGCAGATAGATCATGATGAAAATGCCGTTGGCATAGACGATCAGCGCGTCCAGATTGATATCGAGAAAATAGATACACAAGGTGCTGACCACGCAGGAGCCCAGCACGGCGTTGAGGGCGTTGCGCGGGATCTGCCGCGGCGACAGCCTCGCGAGGTAGCTCTGTGGCTTATGCTGCGCCTGCGACCAGACCAGGCGGGCGAAGCTCTGAATATAGATGTTGAGGCTGGCGAAACAGGCGAGGTAACCGATGACGCAGGCCACCCACAGCGCTTCGACGCCGAACAGGCGGACCACGATATTCGGTAATGACGCCGCCGCCGCCATCTCCTCGCCAAAGGCGTGGAAGTGCAACACCAGCACGGTGCAGGCCCAGTAGACCGAACCGGCAAGCAGCAGGCCTATCATCAGCGCGCGGGGAAAATCGCGCTCGGGGTGTTTAAACTCCGAGGCGAGGTGGGCAAAGGCTTCCAGGCCGACAAAGCACCAGAACATCACCGACAGCGCGGAGAAGAGCTGGCCGCGGTCGATCTCCGCCGGGGCGGGGAAGGGGATCTGCGCCGGACTTATCCCGCCGCGCCACCAGACGGCGACGATCAGCGCCACGATCAGCACGGCAACCAGCGTCTGCAGGTTGGCGCTGGAGCTGGCGCCACGTGAACCGACCCACCAGACGATGGCCAGGGTACCCAACTCCGCCAGCAGCAGCTGCGCATCATGCCAGCCGAACAGCGCCTGGCCGAAGCCGGTGGCGATGTGCAGGGCGGCGGGGAGCCCGACCGGGATAACCGATAAAAACAGCCAGCCGGTGACGCTGGCCAGACGTGGGCCAAAGGCCATATCGACAAAGTGGGCCACGCCGCCCGCGCTGGGGAAATGGCGGCCCAGCAGGGCGAAGACGATGGCAATCGGAAAAACAAGGAGGATAAGCAACGGCCATGCCCACAGGCTGTTATCGCCAGCGACCAGTGCCGCCAGCGCCGGAACGGCGAAAACGCCGGTGCCCAGCAGTGAGGTGGAAAGCAACCCGACTCCCTGTCCCAGCCCTAACTCCTGTTTTAAACCACTCATGATTCCATCCTGCGCCAGTAAAAAGAAAGAGAGTATCACAATCGCTTTTCCTTATGACCGGTTGCCCGGTGGCGCCGCTTTTTGCGCGCCAGCGCAAAGGTAAAAATTTTTTATAATTTTGCCCTTGAAGCGGGAAATGGCCATCCCCATCTCTCTCTGCACTAGCCGGTAAACCGCGTTCGGCCCGGCGTCACCCATAACTGATAATGACTTTCTCGAAGGAGAGCTATCAATGAGTATTCGTCCGTTACATGATCGTGTGATCGTCAAACGTAAAGAAGTTGAAACCAAATCTGCGGGCGGCATCGTTCTGACCGGTTCTGCAGCAGCTAAGTCAACGCGTGGCGAAATCATCGCTGTCGGTAAAGGCCGCATCCTGGAAAACGGGACCGTGCAGCCGCTGGACGTTAAAGTTGGTGACATCGTGATTTTCAACGATGGCTACGGCGTGAAGACTGAAAAGATTGACAACGAAGAAGTGCTGATCATGTCCGAAAGCGACATCCTGGCAATTGTTGAAGCTTAATTCGCACGACCCTGAACGAATTTGAGGAATATAAGAAATGGCAGCAAAAGACGTAAAATTCGGTAACGACGCTCGTGTAAAAATGCTGCGCGGCGTAAACGTACTGGCAGATGCAGTTAAAGTGACCCTGGGCCCGAAAGGCCGTAACGTGGTACTGGACAAATCCTTCGGCGCGCCGACCATCACCAAAGATGGTGTTTCCGTTGCACGTGAAATCGAGCTGGAAGACAAGTTCGAAAACATGGGCGCGCAGATGGTGAAAGAAGTTGCCTCTAAAGCGAACGACGCGGCAGGCGACGGTACCACCACCGCAACCGTGCTGGCGCAGGCTATCGTGAACGAAGGCCTGAAAGCGGTTGCTGCAGGCATGAACCCGATGGATCTGAAACGTGGTATCGACAAAGCTGTCGTTGCCGCTGTTGAAGAACTGAAAGCGCTGTCCGTTCCGTGCTCTGACTCCAAAGCTATCGCTCAGGTAGGTACCATCTCCGCTAACTCCGACGAAACCGTCGGTAAACTGATCGCGGAAGCGATGGATAAAGTCGGCAAAGAAGGCGTGATCACCGTTGAAGACGGTACCGGTCTGGAAGACGAACTGGACGTGGTTGAAGGTATGCAGTTCGACCGCGGCTACCTGTCTCCGTACTTCATCAACAAGCCGGACACCGGCGCCGTTGAGCTGGAAAGCCCGTTCATCCTGCTGGCTGACAAAAAAATCTCCAACATCCGCGAAATGCTGCCGGTTCTGGAAGCCGTAGCGAAAGCTGGCAAACCGCTGGTTATCATCGCTGAAGACGTTGAAGGCGAAGCGCTGGCGACCCTGGTGGTTAACACCATGCGCGGCATCGTGAAAGTGGCTGCGGTGAAAGCGCCGGGCTTCGGCGACCGTCGTAAAGCCATGCTGCAGGATATCGCGACGCTGACTGGCGGTACCGTTATCTCTGAAGAGATCGGTATGGAGCTGGAAAAAGCGACTCTGGAAGACCTGGGCCAGGCGAAACGCGTGGTTATCAACAAAGACACCACCACCATCATCGATGGCGTTGGCGAAGAATCTGCAATCCAGGGCCGCGTTGCTCAGATCCGTAAGCAGATTGAAGAAGCAACCTCCGACTACGACCGTGAAAAACTGCAGGAACGTGTCGCTAAACTGGCTGGCGGCGTTGCCGTAATCAAAGTCGGCGCGGCAACCGAAGTTGAAATGAAAGAGAAAAAAGCACGCGTCGACGATGCCCTGCACGCCACTCGTGCTGCGGTTGAAGAAGGCGTGGTGGCTGGCGGCGGCGTAGCGCTGGTTCGCGTTGCAGCGAAACTCGCTGGCCTGACCGGTCAGAACGAAGATCAGAACGTCGGTATCAAAGTTGCGCTGCGCGCAATGGAAGCGCCGCTGCGTCAGATCGTGTCCAACGCCGGTGAAGAGCCGTCTGTTGTGGCGAACAACGTGAAAGCCGGCGACGGTAACTACGGTTACAACGCGGCAACTGAAGAATACGGCAACATGATCGACTTCGGTATCCTGGACCCAACCAAAGTCACCCGTTCTGCACTGCAGTACGCGGCTTCCGTGGCTGGCCTGATGATCACCACCGAGTGCATGGTGACCGACCTGCCGAAAGGCGATGCGCCTGATTTAGGTGCTGCTGGCGGTATGGGCGGCATGGGCGGTATGGGCGGCATGATGTAATCGTGCGCTCTACGGCATAAAAAAGCAGAAACCCCTGGCCAGTAATGGCTGGGGGTTTTTCTTTTGGCGCGCTTTTTAGTATAAGGCTTATACATAAAAATCATTTAAGCTGCATCAGAGCGGCAAGCACCTCCGTATCGGAAGCGACTAACTAGCGCGACCGGCTAAGGAATGAAAGCGGCTCATGCCGACGCAGTTTGAAGGATGACAGGTTTACATCCGGGCCAGTGCGTCCAGCTCATCGATCATGGGGATTAACATGCAGGTAAAATATTTAGCAGGGATTGTCGGCGCAGCCTTACTGTTGGCAGGTTGCAGTTCCAGCAATGAATTAACCTCCGCCGGCCAGAATGTGCGCTTCGTGCAGGAGAAGCCGGGCGCAGAGTGTCAGCTGTTAGGGACCGCGACGGGTAAACAGAGCAACTGGCTCTCCGGCCAGAATGGCGATGAGGGTGGCTCCATGCGCGGTGCGGCTAACGCCCTGCGTAACCAGGCGGCAGCCATGGGCGGCAACGTGATTTATGGCGTCAGCAGCCCGACGCAAAATCTGTTGTCGAGCTTTGTGCCCACCGACAGCGAGATGAACGGCCAGGTTTATAAGTGCCCGAACTGATGCGCGATGCCTCTCTCTGCGAGCGTAGAGAGAGGCGTGACCGGTAGAAGAGGGTCAGGCGTTAAGCTCCGCTTTCTTCTCCAGATAGAAGGCGTGCAGTGGACGCAGGCACTCTTCCAGACTGAGCATTCTTCCCGGCTGGGAAGGGATAATGGTACTAAAGATCTGGCATGGCGCCAGCGCCGTGTGCATCGCCTTAAGCTTGGGGCTTTTCTCAATAAGGCGTACTACCACGCTGTTTTCCATTTCAGATAAATGTGGCGCACTGGTTTTTACCACCGCACCGGAGACAATTTTCTTGCCTTCGTCCGTCTCGCAGCAATAGAGCACGCCCAGATAATGGGAAAACAGGTTTAGCTTCCATTCTTCCTGGGGATACTGCTGGTAATCAATATTCGGCTGAGTAGTTAAGTCGACGCTGTAGCACATTAAAAAATCCATATTTGAACTTAAATACTGGATAAGTTCCTGATCGCCGACTGTTTTTAATGCCTGTTGAATACCAATTATCAGGGCTTCAACCTGTCGGTCATCAATAGTTAACGTCTTAATTTGCTCATCCTGAAATACCAGGATCAGCGTCGACTGCGTTTCGCCAGGTTTAAGCGTAATAGACATTATACGCCGCTCAGGAGAAGGCTGTTGTATTTCAGCCATTTCTACCGTGGGGATATGGGTAACAAGTGTTTCGTTATAAGCGATAATCTCATCTTTGTAAGCCTCGCCTTTATTTTCAAGTCGCTGAAAAATTAAGGCCATTCTACTTTGCAGTATCAGAAGCAGGTCGGCCAGTACGGGTGCCTGAAGATAGAAAATCTCACAGGTATCATTCGCTTTCTTGACCTTAAGTAACAGCGCCAGGAAACGCTCTTCAAAAGTAATTCCTGCAGTATTAAAACCAATAAACGTTCCTTGCATAATCTTCTCCTTTATTAAGCGGTAGCCATCGACTTCGATTGTGAGAGGTCAATAACGCGATCGGCAGATGCAATGGTTGATGGCCGGTGCGCGACAATAATTCGGGTGATACTTAATGATGAGATGGATTGGTTGATAACCGACTCATTTTTTAAGTCGAGGTGACTGGTGGCCTCGTCCATAAACAGGATACTCGGTTTACGGTACAAAGCACGAGCGATCAGGATACGTTGCTTTTGACCGCCGGAAATGCCCAGCCCCAGTTCGCCGACAATGGTTTCGTATCCCATCGCCATCTTCATGATTTCATCATGGATGTTGCAATGTTTGGCACATTCCATTACGAATTCCAAATCGGGGTTATCATCAAAACCACTGATATTATCGATAAGTGAACCTGAAAAGAGACGATCCTCCTGAAGTACGCAGGCGATACCGAGACGATAGTTATTTAAACCAATTTTTTGAATCTCCAGATTATCCGCCAGTATTTCGCCGGAGTCAGGTGAAAGCAAACCGCACATGACTTTCAACAGCGTGGTTTTGCCAACGCCAGATGGGCCAATTAGCGCGACAGACTCGCCTGGGGCAACCGTTATATTCAGATTGGTAAAAATGGGTTGTGAAAAAGGATCGTATTGATAACTCAGGTTCCTGACTTCAAGCATCACGCCGGTGTTTTCTGTAAACACACGTCGGGATGGAAGTTCTTTTTCCGGTTCGCTAAAGGCGATTTCAGATAGACGTTCATTATGAAGCGAGAGCATACGAAGCTGCATCACCAAATCAATGAGATTCGATGCACGTTGAGAAAACTGGCCTCGATAAGCATTAAATGCCATAAACATACCGAGCGTCATCTCGTTATCAATTACCATAATGGCACCCAACCACAGTACCACCACCTGATCGATAGAGGTGATAAAGGTATTAATCCCACCAAACATCATATCAAAGCGAGTTTGCTTAATACCTGCGTTACTGGCATCAACGTTAAGATTCAGCCAATGCTGCGAGCGACGTTCTTTTAAATTTAATGCTTTGATCGTGGAAATGCCATAAAGCGACTCCATAAAGTGAGAGTTAGCACGCGCCCCCTTAACGACCTGCTCTTCCGTTACGCGCCGATAAAAACTATAGGTAGCGAAGCGCATAATCGCATAGCAGACGGTAAAGCCAATGACGACCCAGACTAACCAGCCGCCATATAATGTCAGCATGACTAACAAACCGATCGTCATTATCGAATCGATGATGCCAGTGACGATACTGTTGGTAAAAATTGAACGAATGGTATCCAGAGACGAGAAACGAGACTGGATATCACCTAAGTGTCTCTTCTCGAAAAAAGATAATGGCAAACTTGCTAAATGATCGAATAGCGTTGTTTTCCATTGAATGTTTGTCAACGTATTCAACGTTAACGACGTCCATGCTCGGAGCATGCTAATAAACGTGCGGAATAGCGTGAAAAATATTAAACCAATACAAATAACAGAGAGTAAACTTTCATCGTGCGCCATAATCACATGGTCAGTTACTAACTGTGTACCAATAGGCAACAGGAGGCCAATCGCTTCTACCACAACAGAGAAAGCAAAGATCTTAATCAGCGCCGATTTTAAACCAACAATTTTATGCATTAAATCCAGGAGTCGTAAACGGGATTTCGCCTCCTCTTGTTGGAAGTTATGGTCAGGCCAGAGTTCAAGCGCAACGCCGGTAAAATTATTTGACATCTCACTGATGCCAATGATTCGTTTACCCAGCGCGGGATCGTGAATCACAAATCCGTTTTTCTTTACTTTTGTAAGGACTACATAGTGGTTCATTCCCCAGTGGATGATGCAGGGAAGCTTAAGCTGTTTTATTTCATCGAGGTCGAGCGCTAGCGCACGGTTTTTTAAACCAGCCTGCTCGGCTGTTTTGCTTAGAGACAGCAGTGAGGAGCCCTGTGAGGGGCTACCGAATCGTTGACGAAAATTAAATAAATCGATATTTAACCCATAATAACCACAGACCATCGCCAGACAGGCAACTCCACATTCCGATGATTCTGACTGTAGAATAACAGGCGTTTTGTTAACCAGAGAAAAATTTAGTTTTGCAACAATGGTTTTGAACAATTCGTTAGTCATGGATTGGCCCAGTAATGCTTTGAGTTATCTTATACACAGGGGTAAACATCCACATATAAAGTGGGCGCTCTTCGAGAAATACAACGGCTTGAGCCTTCAGTCCATTAGAAAGCGAAAGCGTTTTACCATTGTAATTAAAGGTTTTGTTTTCAATTTTGACAATGGTTTTATAGAGTGCCAGTTCCTGCTGATTCGTTCCATTATTAACATTAGTGTATTCAGACAGTTCCTGTCGGGATGTCGGGACCGAAGATATTGAAAGTATTTTTCCCGGGAATTGCCCAAATTTATCGGATGGGAACGCATCATAGCGGATGTTAATGACATCACCCGGTTTGACATAAGGTATGCTATTATTAGGTAACCATAAAATAAGATAATACTCTATATCACCAGTGGGTTTGATTTGCGCTAAACTGCTGCCTTTGTCGACCATTTGTCCTTTTGTTACAGCCAGCGATTCAATGCGTCCTTCTGTGGTTGCTTTAATGATGACATTACCATTGGCATTTGATTCAACCAACTGGTTTTTGTAATCATTTATCTGGTTTTCCTGAGATGATATTTGGTTGTCAAAATCTGCCGTTTTTGTGATTTTATCGCTATTCAACTGGGTTACCTGGGATTCCAGTTGCATTTTCTGACTGACCAAAGACTGATAGGTGCTCTGTTGTTGAAAGTATAATGAATGCTGATAGTTATACTGATCTTTGGTGATAAGGCCATCACGAAGATATTTATCGTAACTGGAAAGATTATCATGCATTTTCTTTAAACCAGTCTGCGCATTAACCAGCATGCGGTTAGTTTCTTTTAACGAATCATTGATGGTTTTTAGCTGTTTATCTAAAGATAATCGGGTTTCTTCTTTATTATGAGAAAGTTTGGTGATGATATCTTCAGCGTTCGCAATCTTTTCATTAATGACTTCTATTTGCGCCGTACTGACGTTGCCTGTTGTTGTATTGCGGGAGATGTCAATTTCATATAAAGACTGTCCTTTGGCGACAAGGTCACCGACTTTGGCATATTGGGAAATAACAAATCCTTGCTGTGGCGCATAAACATTGACAGAATGAGGTAAAGTAATAACTTCCCCACGAACATCAATGCGTTGGGTAAAGGTACAAAATATTGTGGTGATTATTAGAATGGCTAGAAAGGCAAATGAAAGTAATGCAATAAGCCATGCCGGAAGCCCTGCTAGCAGCAAAGCCTTTCCTTTCCAGTGATGCTTTTTGTATTCGATCGCTTCCTTGCGATAGATTTTTCTTAACATAATTATCACTTACATAATGAAATGAAAAGGCCCGATATTTCAGGCCCTATTTACTTAATAAAGAATGTCAACAAAACGTTGAGCAACCAGCTGAGGCGTAAATTAATTGCTCCAGAAGTTTAATGTTCCATCATAAACGGCATCCATTACACCTGTTGCATAATCCAGAGTCATATCCCAGCCAACGATACCTGCAGCAATACCAAAGCAGACGCCACCAGCTACTAAGCCAAACAACATACCTACACCCTGACCGATTGCGCCAAAGCCGAGAAGACCACCACCAGCCCCGCCCCAACGTCCAGCGAAAGCTGTCCCAAAAATCGCCCCCAGAGAGGCGCCCAGAGCGACGGCGCCTGCTTCTTTAGCAGCCCAGGTCATAATATCGGTAAGAGTATCAGTCAGCGCGCCGCCAGAAATCTCTTCCATTTCAAATACAGTTAATTGATGCATGATTAGTCCTTTAACTAAAATTAAAATTATATGTTCAATCCAGACCAGAAGTTGGTCCGCAGAGAAGATAGTCGTTGCTGTAGTATGAATCAACTCAACTTAATGTGAATTGTTGATGAAATTTCAGATTCATTCTGAATCTAATCTAATTATTTTACAGATTCATAAAGTAATATTAATTTTAGCAAGTTAAATTAAGCTGTTATTATGGGTGTGATTCAAATTGTAGTGTGTTACTTTCATACGTACATATCATAATGCTTTTGATTATGTATGGGTAAATAAAAAAGGTGGATATCATTATCCACCTTTTATGAGATTATGGTTCTCTTTATTCCTCCTGAACTACTACCTCTAGTATCGCTTTTACATGCCCGGCCGAGACTTCAGCGCTGTTGTCGCTCATTCGGTAATAATCGGCGGTAAAGTTAATTTTTTGTGATGCTTGAGCGCTGGCAAAACTGTATGTCTCTGCGTCATAAAATATAACGGGACTATTGTCTTTTTTGAAGATAATGCCAACGTTGCTTGCTGCTCCGCCTCCTGTTAGCAGATTATCGATGATGCCATCCCCCGCAGGACTGGTGCCGCTAACTGGGTTAAACCAATAGTAAAGTTTATTACCAATTGAACCCGCTGGGCATGAAACGTCCATTGTGATAGTTTTCTGTGATGGGGTTGTGCCACCCCGAGGGATTGACATTAATGTGTTTTTTTCAATTGTATTTAAGGTGATTTGGCTCGGTCCAGACACAGAAATATCACACGAGGTCGCCTTATAAGAAATACTCTTGAATTTCAGAGACGCAGTCATTAACAGACGATCTGCCGCCCTGGGGTTGGTGCTTAAGTTACCCGCTGAGAATTTAAATACTGGATTGGTACTGACGCCGGATGTATCAATGACAGGTTTTGTTTTTATTAACCATACTGTCATAAATTTGTAGTCATCATTCGACTCTAAAATTGGCACAATCGTAGATTGTGCCACTGCGGGTTTAATTGAACCATGCTTGCTGTCCAGAATATCTGAAAACTGAAAACCAATACCATCAATCCCCGTTTCATAGACCGGTTTTCCCATTATACCCGTGACACCAGAGACCTCGGGTGCGGATGAGGTAATGATATACTGATCACCCATTATCTTGCTGCATTCAAAGGTTTTATAGTGTCCGGTACCAACTTTTTTGGTATACAAAACTGTACCTACGGGTATTGTTGGATCCGTTGCGATTTTAGGACTTAAGTTAAATACTGCTTGCCCAGCGGAACCATCATAATCGCATTTGGCAGCTGCTTCACAACAACATAATAATATAGATAGAAAAATCAGTGTTTTTCTCATTCTTTATTGTCCTTGGTCAATATTAGCGACAAATTGTTTCGATTTGACTGATGCCAGCCGCTTTGCCTTCCCTGGCCGGTAAAGTAAAGGAAGCATTGCACTGCTGCGCCGCGCTTTTGCCCCATTGCACGTTAAGTATTCCGGTTTGCTGCAGGCCGGACATATAGACCATCCCGGCGTCGCTGACGATGCTTGGCTGTGCCTGGCTGCTCCCGGCGAGTAACACCATCGCACCATAAGGTACGTCCTGGCCGCTGGCCGTTTTCAGATGGACAAATGCGCGCTGGCCGATATTACCGGCATAATTGGCCCGTACGATGGCGCCGCGTGTCGGAACGACGCTCTGCGTGGTTTCCGGAAGCTCCATATCTTCGCCAAGCGAAGTACTATCGAGGGTGATATCGGTGCGACGATAAGGCGTGACATAAGGTACGATGGCGTAACCACGATAGTCGGTGGTGATGGTGTTATCGTTGGCCAGCTTGACGTTATCCAAACCTGGGGCCTTAACCAGTACGGCGGCATCGGTGATGTCCTGACCAAGCGTGACCCCATCGGCATGAGCGACAATGCTGCCGTTGGCGCCATAGTCTATACGCTCGCTACCGCGATCGTAGCTGTAACCGGCATTGACGCTGCCGCGAGCACCGTTATAGGTTGCGCGCATATCGCCGCTGTAGTATTCCCGGTTGCTGTATCCTTGCTGCAGGCTCCACTCCAGGCTGTCGTTATCCAGCGCGTTACCACCGATGGAGACCGACTGATCGGTAGACCCCGGATTACTGTTGGTTAACTGATAACTGGTATAGGTGCCCGGTAGCCAGTTGCTCAGCGGCAGCGTGACGGTCAGCGAGATACGCTGATCGTCCTGGGCGTCTTTCCCGGAGTTATTCCCGCTCCAGGTATAGCGGTTATAGCTGTACCCGAGGTAATAGTTTACATTGCGGAAGCCACCGTTGTACCCCACGCTGATCGACTTGTTGGTGCGCTTATCGTCCCAGTAATCTTCAATCAATCCACTGATAGACAGACTGCCGAGGCCTTTACCCAGGCTTTGATTCAGCGTCAGATTGGTGCGGTTGCGCAGCGAGCGAGGAGTATACTTGCCATCATTAGAATAGCTATCTAACACTTCAGAGAGGGTATTAAATCCGCGGGTGGAATAGCGGTAGCCAGCGATAGTCACGTTTGTACCGGTTTCGATAATATTTTTCCCGTAACGGACACGCCATGACTGCCCAGAGGTCTTTTCGTCGTCTTTCATTTTTGACCAGGCCTGGGTGACGTCTGCCGAGGCGGCGCCAAGCTCGCCGAGGTTATAGCCGAGGCCTGTTGACAGCGCCTGATAGCGCGATGCGGCCTGCACCCCGCCATAAAGCGTCAGGCTGCTGGAGACACCGTAGGTCGCGGTAGCTTGCGTAAAGGGCGTTTCATCGACCCCGCCGTCGTAAGGACGATATTTACCAGACGTAATTTCATATTCCAGCTGATCTTCACGGACCATCACCGGCAGCGTAGCGAACGGTACGACAAACTCCTGCTTAGAACCGTCGGACTCTTCCACGGTGACGTAAAGGTCGCCGCTACCGCCGCTCGGGTACATATCGGTGATTTCAAACGCGCCAGGCGCCACGTAGGTCTGGTATACCTGGTAGCCGTTTTGTTTAATAAAGACACGGGCGTTGGTTTTGGCGATACCACGGATAATCGGCGCATAGCCGCGCATACTTTCCGGCAACATTGATGTATCGGTGGCCAGTTGAATACCGGTAAACGGTACACTGTCAAAGATGCCTGAGAGTGACGAGCTCTCACCCATCAGCAGGTTACTGTTGATGGGACGAATGCTGCGCTGCATGTAGAGATAGGCTGAGTCCCAATCACCCGCATCGCCGTTGTTTTTATTCCAGGTGCTGAGGTTACGGATACGCCATGGGCCAACGTTGAGGCCAGACTGCAGGTTCAGGCTGTAGTATTCGTCATTGGCCTGCATGTCGTTTGAGCCGCTGAACTGATAGTTCACCAGCAGGGCGTTGATGCCGTCATCAAACTGATCCGGTGGAATATATCCCTGCGCGGTGGTAGATAGTGCTGCCTGCGGAATGGATATATTCAAGCGCTGGACGGTAAAGTCGAAATCCGCTTTGGTATCCGGGATGACTGAAAGATTGGCGCAGCCGTTTTTATCCTCGACCAGTTCGGGAAAGGCTTTAACCCGTACGCCATACTCTGCCAATGTTTTCAGGCTCAAACAGGGCACCAGGGCGGGCTCTCGATTATTCCCAGTGGCACGGCTATTCGCAACAAACTTCATTGTCCTGGTATCCAGATAGCGACCATTAAACATGATATCTACCCGATAATCCCCTGGCGCCTGTGCGTTCTGCGTCTGGAAAATAGATAAGTCGGGAGTGGTTGATGGATCGCTACCATTCAATGAGCTAATGAATGAGGGATCGAAAAAGTCACGTGCTTGCGCTTTATTATTCAAACCAGAAAGCAATGCCGGAAGCATTGCGAGGAAGACCGCGGATAGTTTGAATAATCCATTATTCTTATTTGGCATAGACACATCCCTATAATGATAAAATAAAATTCTTATTACAGCGATGAGGAATAGAGCGATCCTGCTCCGCCATAATCATTAACTACTTTCCAGTTGACGCTGGAGGCATTGATATTTTCTTTTAATGTCACTTCTTTGGTCGTCATTGGAGCGACCGAGTTGACTTCCGGCTTCACTTCTTTGCTACCAATCTGAACACTATGGAAATAGAAGAAAAACGGTGTAGGATTTTTAATCGTCAGTTTTGTGCCTGATTTCCGCCATTCGAGTTTTTTGGCTTCAATGTTTGGATAAAGGTCGAAAAGTGCTTTTGGACGATAGACCAGACGCATGCGGTGGCGGACCGCCAGTTGAATAGTATTGGCGTTGGCTTTCTCATCGTCCGCCGGCGGGATGGCCATCACGTTAAAATAGTATATGGATTCCCGGTCGTTCGGGGCATTGACGTTTCCGGTAGAAAATAGACGCACGGTATTCTGCTGCTTACCCTCAAGGCGGAATAACGGAGGTGTAGCCATAAAAGAGGGCGTTTTCCCTGCCGGCGCTTCAACCCAGGATTTAATCAGATAAGGGATGTCATCTTTATTTTCGATTTGCGCGGTGATTTCACGCGCACCTTCTTTATAGAGGTAGCGTGTGGATTCAATCACAATACCAGCATGGGCAATACTACTGAGGAGTAATGCACAGGATGCGGTGATATTTAATAAGTTCCTGAACATGGTTTTTCTCTGAATGCGAAAAAGGGCCCGCTGTGAAGCGGAGCCCTTCGGGGAAAAATTAGAGGGTATAATCGATAGTAAAGGTCGCAACACCTTTAACCGGACCTTCGGTAACCGGAGTCGCGGAGTTCACTTTCACATAACCAGTGGTGTACTTCAGCTGAGTGCCGCCAGCTGCAGTGTAGCTTTCGGTCATGAGGTCAGAACCGTCGAAGCCTACGCGGTGTGCATCACGTACGCGCTGGATACCGATACCAATGCCGGTAGCGCCGCCAGGTGCGGTGTTGTCCAGGATGTTAGCGTTGCTGGAGGCACCGGTCACATTGACGGTTACAGCAGTAACCGGAGTGGCGCTACCCTGTGCGCAGTCTTTCACGTCAAAACCGAAGTCCTGAGTTTTAAACAGAGCACCAGCCGCTTCAGCATTCGCTTCGGTAGTGGTCACGGTCATCAGCTGAACGATACCGTTGTTCAGGGTACCCGTCGGAGTCACGACGCAAGAGTTAGCTGCATCAGAGACTTCACCCAGTACAGTTACCTGAGCGGTGTTGGTTGCCATTACCTGAGCACTCAGAACTGCAGAAGCAGCGACCATTACAGCTACGATTGTCTTTTTCATTTAATTAATCCATATATAGATACTTAGTCCTGTGTAGAATCGATAACAGTTATCATGGGAATGGAGTATGCAATCCTATTGATATTGAAAATAAGCGCCAGCATTCCTTATATAGTGCTGAAACCTACCTTCCTGTTGAACGACGCTACAATATCACTTGCCATAGCGAACCATGGAGAAGCGGGGGTAATTTAAAAGTCTGGTGCAAAAAATGCTTGTGAATTCTTGATGAAGTACGCGTGAATTTAATAATGACCTTTTCTAATGAGATGTTGAGTTAGGTTGAGATAAATTTAATCCGAAAATGTGGCTTTTAAATAAGATAACTATCGCTTGTCATTTTTTATGCGGTATCCTCAAAGCTGAAGTTCAATGTGAACTGACCCCGCTTCTGTCTGAAGCGATAATGTTCACGCCATGGTTTAGCTGGGATTATTTATTTTTGTTATGGATAATAGGGTTGCGTGGGGCAAGGATATGGATGACATTGCATTATTTAATGGCTGTATAATTAATCAGGAGATTATATTTAATGCCAATATGAATGAGCTGCGACCGCTTGCCGGGAATGGGGAGAGCATCAGCCTCAATGCGCCTACCGCCAGATGCTTGCTGCTGCTATTGCAGAATTGCGGCAAAGTGATTTCTCGGGATGAATTTCTGGCGGCTGTATGGGAAACACGGGGAGTGGTAGTTTCGCAAAATACATTTTATCAAAATATCTCTTTGTTGAGAAAATCGCTGCTCAAAGCCGGACTCTCTGAGGATATCATTATCACCGTCAGGCAAAAAGGCTTTAGCGTCGCCCCGGATACTTTGGTTATCCCGCTCTCGGATGAAGAGTGCGAGAATATGAATCGGGAAAGATTAACGCATTTTCACAGTAGTAAAACTGCTGATATCATTTTCAATGATACGGGAAAAACTGACCATAAATTAAGTCTTCCATTACCAGTGAATTTAGCAATCCAGGAGAGTGATAAGCGGGAAAATAGTGTAAAGGTGGCAGAGAAAGTATCGGAACGATTACATATAACCTTTAAAGTTCCCACCTGGTTAATCGCGCTGATTGTCGTGATGATAGTTATTAATGTTATCGTACTGATCGTGTTACATCGATAATACGCCGCCATTGGGGTTTATATTGAGAAGGTAACGGTAAAGTGGATTGCCGAGTATTTTAGTCCCAACCTGACGGTGTATTCATATTAAGATGTCTGCCAGCACGACCTGGCAGACAAAGGAGGGGGAGCTAACGCTGCTTCAGTCCTAAATCCAGCGGCGTCTTGCTGGGTTCGCCGCCGATCTCTCGCGCCAGCTTCGGCACCATATAGCCGGAGATGAGGGTCAACAGTTCACGCATGATTTCACGGGCTTCATCATCGCTGACCATAAAGTGTGCCGCCCCTTGTACCCGGTCCAGCACGTGCAGGTAGTAGGGCATTACCCCGGTATCGAATAGCGCATTGCTGAGATCGGCCAGGGTTTGCGCGTTATCGTTCACCCCGCGCAGCAGCACGCTCTGGTTAAGCAGCGTGACGCCCGCCTGACGCAGCATGGCCATCGCCGCGCGAAACTCGCCGTCAATTTCATTAGCGTGGTTGACGTGGTTAACCAGGATCACCTGCAGCGACGAATGGTGGAAGCGGCTGGTCAGCGTCTCGGTGATGCGCGCCGGGATCACGATTGGCAAGCGGCTGTGAATACGCAGACGCTTAACGTGCGGAATGGCTTCCAGCTGGGTCATTAGCCAGTCAAGCTCATGGTCCTTCGCCATCAGCGGGTCGCCGCCGGAGAAGATGATTTCATCAAGCTGCGGATGCTCAGCGATATAGTTCATTGCCGTCTGCCAGTTGCGCCTGGTGCCCTGATTTTCGGCATAAGGGAAGTGGCGGCGGAAGCAGTAACGGCAATTGACCGCGCAACCGCCTTTCACCAACAGCAGGGCCCGGTTGCGATATTTGTGCAACAGGCCGGGCACGACGCTGTGCTGTTCTTCCAGCGGATCGGTGGAGTAGCCGGGGGCGACGATAAACTCCTCTTCGGCGGTAAGTACCTGACGAAGCAGCGGATCGTCAGGGTTGCCTTTCTCCATTCGGGCAATAAACGCGCGCGGGACGCGCAGCGGGAACAGGCGTCTGGCCTCACGTCCGGCGAGCAGTTTTTCATCAGCGTCTACATTTAAAAGACGCAGCAGTTCATCAGGACTGGTCACAACATTGGCAAGTTGCGTTATCCAATCTTCTCTGGATGGGGTATTTAGGGTTACAATATGCGCCATTTTGTGGCTTAGCTACCAGTTAAACAATTTCAGAGGGCCTTATGGCGACTTACTATAGCAACGATTTTCGTGCTGGTCTTAAAATCATGTTAGATGGCGAACCTTATGCGGTAGAAGCCAGCGAATTCGTTAAACCAGGTAAAGGCCAGGCGTTTGCGCGCGTTAAGCTGCGCCGTCTGCTGACCGGCACCCGCGTTGAGAAAACCTTCAAATCTACTGATTCTGCAGAAGGCGCGGACGTTGTCGATATGAACCTGACTTACCTGTATAACGACGGTGAGTTCTGGCACTTCATGAACAACGAAACCTTCGAACAGCTGTCTGCTGACGCGAAAGCGATCGGTGACAATGCCAAATGGCTGCTGGATCAGGCTGAGTGCATCGTGACCCTGTGGAACGGCCAGCCGATCGCGGTCACCCCGCCGAACTTCGTTGAGCTGGAAATCGTTGAAACCGACCCAGGTCTGAAAGGCGACACCGCGGGTACCGGTGGTAAACCAGCGACCCTGTCTACTGGCGCTGTGGTTAAAGTGCCGCTGTTCGTCCAGATTGGCGAAGTAATCAAAGTGGATACTCGCTCTGGCGAATACGTATCCCGCGTGAAGTAATTTCACGTCATGATGACTGGCGCAGCCTCTGTGCTGCGCCGCTCTTTCTGTACTGGCACGACGAGCACGACACATGAAGCGCAGCGTAAAACTCCTGGCGTTACTGTTTCTGAGCAGCGCACTGCTGTCTGGCTGCAATACCGCCCGCGGTTTCGGTGAAGATATTCAGGGCCTGGGTCACGCCATCTCTCGCGCTGTAAGCTGACTTCCTTCCGTTTCGCCTGCCGCGATCGCCTTTCGGTGCGCCTGCTTCCTTCACGAATACTCCTTTTCTCTTAAAAAACGCAAAGATCCCTTCATCTGTGGACGGTTTGTCTATGCTTATAGGGCATGAAAACAAAACTGACACTAAGGATGACATTATGGTGAAAAAAACGATTGCAGCGTTCTTTACGGTTTTGGTCCTCTCTTCAGCACTGACCGCTTGTAACACCACGCGCGGTGTGGGTCAGGATATTTCAGAGGGCGGCAGCGCAATCTCTGGCGCAGCAACCAAAGCTCAGCAATAACAGCCTTCGACGGTACGGTTTTGCGCCGTACCGTTCTTCACTTCCCCCATCCTGTTGGATATACTCACTACGACTTTTCATCCACCTTACGGGACGACCCGTAAGCGTTTCTCATCCGGGGACGGCCCCAGCAAAGGAGCCTTATGTCCTGGATAGTCTTATTTATCGCTGGCCTGCTGGAAGTAGTGTGGGCCGTCGGCCTGAAATATACCCATGGCTTTAGCCGCCTGGTTCCCAGCGTCATCACCATCGTCGCGATGGTCGTCAGCATGGCGCTGCTTTCATGGGCGATGAAAACCCTGCCGGTGGGTACCGCTTACGCCGTCTGGACGGGGATCGGCGCCGTGGGCGCCGCTGTGACCGGTATCGTACTGTTAGGTGAATCCGCCAGCGCTATGCGTATCGCCAGTCTTGTCTGCATCGTGGTCGGCATCATTGGCCTGAAGATCAGCGCGCACTAGTTGTAGCGCTGATTGACCCAGACCAGTTTGCTGATATCAAAACCCTGCCGGGTGGCAATATCCAGCATCTGCTGCCTGACTTCCGGGGCGATGGTGGGGGCTCGCGCCAGTAGCCAGAGATAGTCGCGGTCGGGGCCGCAGACCAGCGCGTACCGATACTCCTTATCCAGCGCAATGACGTTATAGCTGCCATAGAAGGGGCCGAAGAAGGAGATCTTCAGCGCGGCGCGGCTGGGCTCGCCGGTAAAATACGCCACCCCGTCCGTTTTCTGCCACATGTCGCGGTCGGGGTTATAGCCTTTATTGACCACGTCCAGACCGCCGTCATCGCGCGGCTGCCAGGCGATCGTGACCTTTTCAAGCCCGCTTTCAAAAGGATGGTCGAAGCGGGCGATTTCGTACCAGGTACCCAGATAGCGCTGAACGTCGAAGGGGGTGACCACGGTGACGCCCGGCGGCGGGGCAGGGGTGCTGCAGGCGACAGACAGGAACGAGACGGCGACCGCGGTGATTATCGGCAGGATACGCATGGTATGCTCCTTGCTGGCTTTTAAGCTAAGTGTAGAGTCCGGCAGGGCAAAGGCGGCAAGATTTTTCTATGAAGCGAGCCCGGTAGCAGAATTGCTGCCGGGCTCTTGCAGGATCAGATAAACAGTACGCCAACGAGAGTAATGACGCTGAGGATCGCCGCCAGACCGTAGAAGACCCATTTGCCGTTTGGCACATGGATTTTCAGGTCGTGCATGGCGTGGTGAATACGATGCAGCCCACACCACAGCGGCAGGACAATCATCAGAAAGATGAACGCGCGGCCGATAAAGCTTTGGGCAAAGGCCAGCACGCGCTCATAGCTGAAGGCGTCGGCCGGGGCGAGCCCCAGCGGCAGCAAAATGCCCACCAGCAGCACCATCACCGGCGCGACAATCGCGCCCCACATGCCGCCAGCGCCAAACAGCCCCCAGAAAACGGGTTCATCGGAACGTTTCGGATTGGGATTAATCATCTCAGCCTCCTTACCAGAACAGGGCGACAAACAGGATCACCACGGTGACCACCGCCGTCACCACCCAGAGTCCTTTAATCACCGGCTCTGGCCCCATTTTTTCGCCTTTGATGATGACGTTGGCGGCTTTCGGCGCCAGCTCGAACCAGGTTTTGGTGTGCAGCAGCGCCGCCGCCAGGGTGATCAGATTGAGGATCACCACCACTGGATTTTGCAGGAATCCGATATATCCCGCCCAGCTTTCGGCGCCGTGCTTGAGGGCAAACAGCCCGTAAATCAGCACAATGCTAAACCAGACCGTCGGTACCGCCGTGCCTTCCCGCACCATGTAGAAGCGATAAAACGGCAGCTTTTTCCACCAGGTGGAGGTCATCGGCCGCACGTAGGGTTTGCGTTTCGTCGTCATAATGCACTCCTTAGCGTGGTTTCAGGGTGGCGATAAGAAAGTCTTTCGAACTTTCCACCTTGCCCTGCTGGATCGCGGCCGCCGGGTCGACGTGCTTCGGACACACTTCCGAGCAGTAGCCCACGAAAGTACAGGTCCAGACGCCGTTCTGGCCGTTAAGCTGCGCCATGCGTTCCTTTTTGCCGTGGTCGCGGCTGTCTTCGTTATAGCGGTGGGCGAGGGTGATCGCCGCCGGGCCGATAAACTCCGGATTCAGGCCGAACTGCGGACAGGCGGCATAGCACAGTCCGCAGTTGATACAGCCGGAGAACTGATGGTATTTGGCCATCTGGGCCGGCGTCTGCTTGTTTGGTCCCTGGTCCGGGGTGCGGTTATTGCCGATGATATACGGCTTAATGGCCTCCAGACTTTCGATAAAGTGGGTCATATCCACCACCAGATCGCGCTCGATCGGGAAGTTGGCCAGCGCTTCAACCTTGATGCCTTTGGTGTAATCCCGCAGGAAGGTTTTACAGGCCAGCTTCGGTACCTTATTGACCATCATGCCGCAGGAGCCGCAGATCGCCATCCGGCAGGACCAGCGGTAGCTCAGGTCGGGCGCCAGGTTGTCTTTGATGTAGCCCAGCGCGTCCAGCAGCGAGGTCTGCTCATCGTAAGGCACGTCATAGAACGCGCTGTGCGGTGCCGTGTCGACCTCCGGGTTGTAACGCACCACTTCGACTTTCAGGTTTTTCATCTCAGCCATGGGTGGTCTCCTTCTTCTCAGCCGCTTCCGCCTCAGCGCCATAAACACGTTTCGCCGGCGGCAGCGTGGTGATCTTCACATCGCCATATTCCAGGCGGGTGGTGCCATCAGCCTCGCGGAAGGCGAGCGTATGTTTGAGGAAGTTGACGTCGTCGCGTTCGGTACAGCCTTCATCCAGACGCTGGTGCGCACCGCGCGATTCTTTACGGGCGATGGCCGAGTGCGCCATACATTCGGCAACGTTTAAACCGTGCCCCAGCTCAATGGTGTAAAGCAGATCGGTGTTGAATACGCTGGAGTTGTCGGTAATGCGCACGCGCTTAAAGCGCTCCTGCAGCTCAGCCAGCTTGTCGATAGTTTTCTGCATCAGCTCTGGCGTCCGGTAGATGCCGCAGCCTTCCTCCATCGAGAGCCCCATTTCGTCGCGGATTTTCGCCCAGTTTTCGTTACCCTCCTGGTTGACGAGATCTTTCAGACGACGCTCCACATCGGCAGCCTGCGCATCAAGGGCGGAGCCGTTCGTCTCGCCCGCTTGCGCGGCGCGCTGCATGGCCTGTTCCCCGGCCAGGCGGCCGAAGACCACCAGCTCGGCCAGCGAGTTGGAGCCCAGGCGGTTGGCGCCGTGCAGACCAACGGACGAGCATTCGCCCACGGCAAACAGCCCTTTGATGCGGGTTTCGCACTGTTGATCGGTTTCGATGCCGCCCATGGTGTAGTGCGCGGTCGGGCGTACCGGAATCGGTTCTTTCACCGGGTCGACGCCGACGTAGGCTTTCGCCAGCTCACAGATAAACGGCAGGCGCTCCAGCAGCTTTTTCTCGCCGAGGTGGCGCAGATCGAGGTAGACCACGTCGCCGCGCGGCGTGGGAATGGTGTTCCCTTTCCGCCATTCGTGCCAGAAGGCCTGGGACACTTTGTCGCGTGGGCCCAGCTCCATATATTTGTTCTTCGGTTCGCCGAGCGGGGTTTCCGGGCCCATGCCGTAATCCTGCAGATAGCGATAGCCGTTTTTGTTGACCAGAATCCCGCCTTCACCGCGGCAGCCTTCGGTCATCAGGATCCCGGAGCCCGGCAGGCCGGTCGGGTGATACTGCACGAATTCCATATCGCGCAGCGGCACGCCGTGGCCCAGCGCCATACCCATCCCGTCACCGGTAACGATGCCGCCGTTGGTGTTGTAGCGATAGACGCGTCCGGCGCCGCCGGTGGCCAGCACCACCGCGTTGGCGCGGATCTGCACCAGCGTGCCTTCCATCATATTCATCGCCACCAGGCCGCGGGCCTGGCCGTCATCGACCAGCAGATCAAGGACGAAATGTTCATCAAAGCGTTGAATTTGGGGAAACTGAAGGGAGGTCTGGAAGAGGGTATGCAGCATGTGGAAGCCGGTTTTATCGGCGGCAAACCAGGTACGTTCGATCTTCATGCCACCGAAGCGCCGGACGTTAACGCTGCCGTCAGGGCGGCGGCTCCACGGGCATCCCCACTGTTCCAGCTGGGTCATTTCCGTCGGGCAGTGGTGAACGAAATAGTCGACGACATCCTGCTCACACAGCCAGTCGCCTCCAGCGACGGTGTCGTGAAAATGGTACTCAAAGCTATCGTGATCCTGGGCAACGGCTGCGGACCCCCCTTCTGCAGCGACCGTATGGCTGCGCATCGGATAGACTTTAGAAATCAGGGCGATTTTGGCATTGGGGTTGGCCTGGGCGGCGGCGATAGCGGCGCGAAGGCCTGCCCCGCCGGCGCCAATTACGGCGAGATCGGCTTGAAAAGTGTGCACGACATTCCTCCAGTTTTAGTGTATTTCGCCGCCGGGCTGGCGAAAAAGTATCACTGCTCCTTTATAGGTACAGGAGTATAGCCGTAGGGTCAGTATGGAAAATTGACGTGTTCGATTTTTTTATCGATATGTGCGGTTATTTATCAGTGATATTTATGCATTTAGGTTAACGATAGATTAATGGCATGTAATCTGCCGGGGATTGCACAAAATTTGTTTCACTCGCCGGTTGCGAGTAGACTTCGTGCCCTTGTTTGCAATCGGAGAAAGTACCATGAGCGAGACGGCAACCTGGCAGCCGAGCGCACCCATTCCCAATCTGTTGAAACGCGCGGCGGTGATGGCGGAAATCCGCCGGTTCTTTACCGATCGCGGCGTGCTGGAGGTGGAGACGCCTTGCATGAGTCAGGCGACGGTAACGGATATCCATTTGTTCCCGTTTGAAACCCGTTTCGTCGGCCCGGGCCACTCACAGGGACTCAATCTGTACCTGATGACCAGTCCGGAATACCATATGAAGCGCCTGCTGGCGGCGGGCTGCGGCCCGGTTTTCCAGCTGTGCCGCAGCTTCCGTAATGAAGAGATGGGGCGGCATCACAATCCGGAATTCACCATGCTGGAGTGGTATCGTCCGTGCTATGACATGTATCGTCTGATCAACGAGGTGGACGATCTGCTGCAGCAGGTGCTGGAGTGCCAGCCGGCGGAAAGCCTCTCCTATCAGCAGGCGTTTCAGCGTCATCTGGATATTGACCCGCTCTCTGCCGATAAAGCGCAGCTGCGCGAAGTCGCGGCGAAGCTGGATCTGAGCAATATCGCCGATACTGAAGAAGATCGCGACACGCTGCTGCAACTGCTGTTCACCATGGGCGTGGAGCCGCACATCGGCAAAGATCGGCCGACGTTCATTTATCATTTCCCGGCGACTCAGGCCTCTTTAGCGCAGATCAGCCCGGAAGATCATCGGGTCGCTGAGCGCTTCGAGGTCTATTACAAAGGAATTGAGCTGGCGAATGGTTTCCACGAGCTGACCGACGCCCATGAGCAGCGCCTGCGCTTTGAGCAGGACAACCGCAAGCGGGCCGCGCGCGGCCTCCCGCAGCAGCCCATCGATAACAACCTGCTGGCGGCGCTGGAGGCAGGTCTGCCGGACTGCTCCGGCGTGGCATTGGGCGTTGATCGCGTGGTGATGCTGGCGCTGGGCGCTGAAAGCATCGGCGAAGTGATCGCCTTTACGGTCGACCGCGCCTGATGGCGCTGTCACCTCCCGCCGCCTGCGGGCGAGGGAGGTGACAGGCCTCTCCTGACCTATCCCTCGCACGGTATCCCGGCATTCGCCCGAATACCCACAATCTCTCTCCGTGCTTTTGCTACTATCCGCGCTCTTTTTATGAGACCAGGCGTTGCCCGTCGGGCGATGCTCACGTTTGGATAGGTTTATGCATCAACAACTCAAGAAGATGAGCCTGATTGGGCTGATTCTGATGATCTTCACCTCGGTGTTTGGCTTTGCCAACAGCCCGTCGGCGTTTTATCTGATGGGCTACAGCGCTATGCCGTTTTATCTTTTTTCCGCACTCTTTTTCTTCATTCCGTTTGCGCTGATGATGGCGGAGATGGGCTCAGCCTTTCGTCGGGAAGAGGGCGGCATTTACTCCTGGATGAACCACAGCGTCGGGCCGCGCTTTGCGTTTATCGGCACCTTTATGTGGTTTGCGTCGTACATCGTCTGGATGGTGAGTACCGCGGCTAAGATCTGGGTGCCGCTATCTACCTTTTTGTTTGGCGCCGACAAAACCCAAAGCTGGGCGCTGGGTAGCCTGACCCCGACGCAGACGGTGGGCATTCTGGCGGCCTGCTGGATGGTCGTCGTGACCTTTATTGCCGTCAAAGGGATCAATAAAATCGCCAGGATCACCGCCGTCGGCGGTATCGCGGTGATGGGGCTTAATCTGGTGCTGCTGCTGGTGAGCGGGGCGATCCTGCTGCTCAACGGCGGCCATTTCGCCCAACCGTTAAACTTCGCCCTTTCGCCTAATCCGGGCTATCAGTCGGGTATGGCCATGCTGTCATTTGTGGTATTTGCCATCTTCGCCTATGGCGGAATTGAGGCAGTCGGCGGCTTAGTGGATAAAACCGATAAACCGGAAAAGAACTTTGCCAAAGGGATTATTATCGCGGCGATCGTGATCTCGGTTGGTTATTCGCTGGCGATTGTGCTGTGGGGCGTGAGCGCTAACTGGCAGCAGGTGCTCGGTGCGCGTTCAACCAACCTCGGCAACATCACCTATGTGCTGATGACCAGCCTCGGGAACACGCTCGGCCAGGCTCTGCACATGACGCCAGAGGCGGCAGCCCTGACCGGGATCTGGTTCGCCCGTATTACCGGGCTGTCGATGTTTCTCGCCTATACCGGCGCGTTTTTCACTCTCAGCTATTCGCCGCTGAAAGCGATTATCCAGGGCACGCCAAAAGCGCTCTGGCCATCGGTGATGACCCGTCTCAACGTTAATGGTATGCCCGCCGCGGCGATGTGGCTGCAGTGTTTGCTGGTCGGGGTGTTTATTGTCATGGTGTCGTTCGGTGGGGACAGCGCTTCCGCGTTTTATAACAAACTGACGCTGATGGCCAATGTCTCCATGACTTTGCCTTACCTGTTCCTGACCATCGCCTTCCCGTTCTTCAAGTCAAAAGCGCATCTCGATCGGCCGTTCGTGATTTTCAAAAACCGCCAGTCGACGCTGCTGGCGACCGGCGTGGTGCTACTGGTGGTGACCTTCGCCAATATCTTCACCATTATTCAGCCGGTCATCGACAGCGGGGACTGGAACAGCACGCTGTGGATGGTCGGTGGGCCGATCTTCTTCTCGCTGCTGGCGTTGGCCATTTACGAAAGCTACCGTCGGCGCCTGGCGTCCGGTGTGCTGGTAATGGAGAGCTAGAAAGCCTGCCCGGCGCCGCCGCCGGGCAGGGTATGGCCTACAGGCTGCCAGCCGTACGTCGGCTGGTTTTCCCGGCCGAGGTCATGGTTTTACTGCTTTGCCTGCCGTCGATACTTTCCAGCCGCATCTGGAACGGAGGGAACGGCATATCAATGCCATGCTCGCGGAAGCCCGCCAGGATCAGCTGATGCATCTCATGGCGTAGCGGCATGCGGTGCCCCATCTCGGCGGCAAAAATACGCAGCTCGAAAATCTGGATCCCCTGCTGCAGGTCGACGAGAAACGCCTCCGGCGCCGGGGTATCGATGACCAGCGAACAGCGATGCGCCGCGGCGATGAGGATCTTGGTCACCTCTTCGGTATCGGCGTCCACCGGAGCCGGCACCGTCAACACCACGCGGGTGACCGAGTCCGACAGCGACCAGTTGATAAACTGTTCGGTGATGAACGCCTTGTTCGGCACGATAATCTCCTTCCGGTCCCAGTCGCTGATGGTGGTGGCGCGGGTATTGATGCGGGTGACGCTGCCCGTCAGGTCGCGGATGGTGACCGTATCGCCGATGCGGATCGGCTTTTCAAACAGGATAATCAGGCCGGAGATAAAGTTAGCGAAGATCTCCTGCAGGCCAAACCCGAGACCCACACCCAGCGCGGCGACCAGCCACTGCAGCTTCGACCACTCAATGCCAATCATCGAGAAGCCCACCAGCCCACCGATCAGCATCAGCAAATACTTGGTGATGGTGGTGATGGCGTAGCCGGTGCCGGGCGTTAAATCGAGGTGCTGGAGAATCGCCAGCTCCAGCAGCGCCGGCAGGTTGCGCACCAGCTGAGTGGTGATGATCAGCACCAGAATGGCAATCAGCACTGCGCCAAGGGTGATGGGCTCGAGGCTTTCCACCCCCTGCACCGTCGAGGTGACGTCCCACAGCGAGATATTCTCGAGGAAGCCAAACGCCGAGTGAATTTCCGACCACAGCACGATGACTGACAGCAGCGCGATCAGCATCAGCAGGGAGCGCACGAGACGCAGCGACTGGGTACTGATGGCATCGAGATCGACCTCGCTGACCTCCGTCTCCACCGACCCTTCCGGGCTGCTGACGTGAACAGGCTCATCTTCGCCGCGGGCGCGCTGGGCGAGAATTTCCGCGCGACGATGGCGGGCCCGGTCGAAGGCCAGTCGGCGCCGCTGGATCAGCATCCAGCGGCGGATAATGTGATAGACCACCAGCAGCAGGAACCAGATGGCGACGGAGGTTTCCAGACGTGCCAGCAGCGCCTGAGCGGTAGCGAGGTAGCCGACGGCGGCCGCCAGCATGGCCACCAGCGGGGCGCCAAGCATCAGGTTCCACAGCAGGCGGTTCACCATGTTGTCGCCATTCCCCTCTTTATCCAGGTAGAGCGGGATGCCGGCATGCTTAAGGCTGAGGGTGACCACCGCCAGCGCGCCGCAGATCAGCAGGAAGCACAGGCGGCCCAGCGAGGCGGAGAACTCGCGGTCGTTAAGATTATCGAACATGATCAGCGCCATTATCAGCGGCACAATCAGTCCGATGCTCATCAGGTAGTAGCGCATCGCTTTCGCCACGCGGTTACGCGGCCAGCCGAAGTGGGCGATAAACAGCCCGTTTGGCCGGGCGAAGGTGGCGCAGATCATCACCACCCACAGCAGAGGCACCGTCGCGGTGACCCCATCGCCAATCGCCACCGCCAGCGGGAAGGGCCAGGCGGACTGCAGACCATAGCCGAGCGTCATCCACAGCACCGGCAGCGGCGAAGCCACCAGTATCGACCAGAAGACCGTGCGCAGCGTCAGCCAGAAGTGATCCTGGGTGACTTTCCCCACCCGAGCGCTGGAGCGCTCAAGGAAGCGGGTGAAATGGCGCCGGGAGCTGATGCTGAAGCCAACCAGCAGCAGGGCGGCAAACAGCGGTAGCAGGGTCTCTTTGCTGGTGAGCATCATCGCGCTGGCTTTACCCAGCTCGCTGATGGTATCCAGGGAGATCAGGCGCCGCAGATCCTGGACGATCTCCAGCGGCCAGGAGAAGCCGATGGGGCTGACGTCCGAAGTCCAGAACAGATAGCGGTGGGTGGCTTCGTTGATCTCCTTCAGCGCGTCTTCCAGCTGGCCGTTGGCGACCTTCAGCTTGGTGAGCTCCAGCATCAGGGTATCGCCGCCGCGCAGCAGCGAGTTCAGCAGCTCGTTCTGCGTGCGTAGCTGCGCCTGCAGGATCTTGTTCTGCTCGCTGGTCAGCGGTTCGCCGTCGGCCTGGCGGATCTGCCGCAGCTGCGGCTGCTTACTGAGTAAATCCTCAAAGCGCAGACGCTGCACGCGCAGCTGCGCCATTTCCGTATCCAGCTGCTGCGGGCGAGGGCGCTCCGGCAGCCGCGCCACCTGGGCGCGCAGGGCTTCGCCCAGCAGATTAGAGGAGCCCAGCCACTGCGACTGCTCGCGCAGGGTGTTTAACGCCTGGCGCACCTGCAGCGTTTGATTCGTCGCCTGCCGCTGCTGGGACGCCACCAGATCCATACGCTGCGCCTGCTGGTTCAGCGCCTGGGAGAGTTCGCGGTTGACTTTAAACTGGGCGGTGATGTCCGGCGGCAGGTTTTCACTGTTCTCCGCCAGCAGTTCGGTACTCTCCAGCGCTTTTTCCGCCTCCCGCTGGCGCTGGCTGTTCTGCAGATTACGCAGCGCCTGCAGATAGGCATCCAGCTGCTCGCTCTGCTTTTGCGCCAGTTCAGAACGGGCGCGCGACAGCTCCTGGCGGTTATTGGCGGAAAGCTGGGCGAGGTCGAGTTCATCCACCAGCGCCTTCAGGCGTGCCGATTCCGCCTGCAGGGCAAGATTTTGCGCCTGGGCGAGGGCATTGTTGCCGGTTTGCGTGCCGATGCGGCGCTCAACCTCATTGAGCTGACGCCGGGCGTCGGTTTGCTGCTGCGGCAGCTGGTTCAGGGAGTCGGCGATTTCACGCGCGCGATCCTGCTCCTGCTGCGCCTGACGGCTTGACTCCAGCAGCTGGCTGCTGACCTGGAGGATCTCCTGGTTCAGCGCATCGGCGGTCAGGCCGACTGGCACCTGGCGCGGCTCTTCGCTCAGATTGTTGAGCTGGGCACGCAGGCTTTGAAACAGTTTGGGGAAATTGTCGATAACGTCCTGATACTGACGGGCGCGCTCGAGAGACGATTTTCGCTCCTCAAGCGCGTTCAGGGCGGACTGCAGAACTTCAACGGTTTCAGGCTGGGCGGGCTTTGCCGCCTTCGCCTGTTCCAGTTCCTGGGTTATCTGTTTAGCATCCGGGGCTGTCGCAGCGTACGCCCCGAAACTGAGGCTCAAGGCCAACAGGAAAGTGTATATCAGGCGCACGGCATAACCCTTTTGCTGAAGAATTAACCTTGGTCTTGTTTATCGTCAACCAGCGGGCTGGCGCGATGTTCGGCGCGGATCTCTTCTTCCGGTAACGGCGCCGGTTCAGCGGCGGTGGTTGCTTCCACCGTTGTCGCCAGCGGTTGGCCGATTTTAGTCACGGACAGGCTTTGCAGCGTGTCGACCAGCTTCACCTGGCCCGGGGCAAACAGGTTGATCACGGTGGAGCCCAGTTTGAAGCGGCCCATCTCCTGGCCTTTCAGCAGGGCGACGGAGCCTTCGCTGTCGCCAGCGGGCCAGGTCCAGCGTTTAATAATGCCTTCGCGCGGCGGGGTTACGGTGCCGGACCACACGGTCTCGATGCTGCCGACGATAGTCGCGCCCACCAGAATTTGCGCCATCGGGCCAAACTCAGTATCAAACAGGCAGATGACGCGCTCGTTACGGGCGAACAGGTTTGGCACGTTCTGCGCCGTCAGATGGTTAACGGAGAACAGGTCGCCAGGAACGTAGATCATTTCGCGCAGGATACCGTTGCACGGCATGTGCACGCGGTGATAGTCGCGCGGCGACAGATAGGTGGTGGCGAAGCTGCCGTTACGGAACATGTCGGCCATCTGGTAGTTGCCGGCCAGTAAGGCTTCCAGGCTGTAGTCGTGGCCCTTGGCCTGCAGAATTTTATCGTTCTCAATGGCACCAAGCTGGCTGATCACGCCGTCGGCCGGCATCACCAGTACGTTAGGATCGGTATTCAGCGGGCGAACGTCGTCGCGCAGCGGGCGCACAAAGAAATCGTTGAAGGTGCGATAGGCCGCGGTATCCGGCTTCTGCGCCTCTTTCATATCGACCTTGTAGTATTTCACGAACAGATCGATGACCAGCTTCGTCAGCCAACCTGCGCGTTTGCTCGCACCCCAGCCTGCGAGGCGGGTGAGCCACAGTTTAGGCAGAATGTATTGCAGTGAAAGTTTAAGATCGTTTAACAAAGTAGCCTCCAGGCCATGATATGTCGTTCCTGACCCCGCCTGCGGGCGGGGACCTGAAAAAAGGGGACGATTCTATACGTAAAACTCGCCAAATGGCATCCGCGTAAGCCGCGCCATCACCGCTGCCCGGCAGCGCCTGACGTGACGCTCAGCTTAATGGTCAGTCATCGGTCGAGGAAAAGTTTTTACGCGTTTTTACCTGTACCTGCGCCATGCTTTCCAGGATGCGGTGGTAGTTCTCGAAACGGCTTTCGGCGATCTTGCCGCTCTCTACCGCTTCGCGAAGCGCACAGCCAGGATCGGTATCGTGTTTACAGTCGCGATATTTGCAACGGCCTAAATAATCATGGAATTCGACAAAGCCGTTGGTGATTTGTTCCGCTTCCAGATGCCACAGGCCGAACTCACGTACCCCCGGTGAATCAATCACATCGCCGCCGTGCGGGAAGTGGTAGAGGCGCGCCGCGGTGGTGGTGTGCTGGCCTAAGCCGGAAACGTCCGAGACATCATTGGTGAGGATCTGATCCTCATTCAGCCCCAGCAGGGCGTTCAGCAGGCTTGATTTACCCACCCCGGACTGCCCGGCGAAGATGCTGATGCGGTCGGTCAGGGCCGCTTCCAGCGGCTTGAGGCCGTCCTGAGTACGGCTGGAGACCAGCAGTACGCGGTAACCGATGTTGCGGTAGATGTCCATTTGCTCATTGACGAAGCGCAGGCCATCGTCATCCAGCAGATCGATTTTGTTCAGGACGATTAACGGCTCGATATCCTGCGCCTCGCAGGCCACCAGATAGCGATCGATAATATTCAGCGACAGCTCAGGCAGGATCGCGGAAACCACCACGATCTGGTCGATATTGGCGGCGATAGGCTTCACGCCGTCGTAAAAATCCGGGCGCGTCAGGACGGAGGCGCGATCGTGAACCGCTTCGACGATCCCTTTGACGCTTACGCCGTCGGCGGCGTCTTTACCCGGCCGCCAGACCACGCGGTCGCCGGTGACCAGCGAACGGATCGTCCGGCGGATATTGCAGCGATGCACGCTGCCGTCAGCGGATTCGACGTCGGCATGCATGCCAAAGCGACTGATGACAATGCCTTCCGACGTGTCGCCAAACAGGTTGTCATCGTAGTCGGCCTTCTCCGCAGTGGTTTTCAGACGGCGCTGGTGGTTGGCTTTGACGCGGCGCTGCTGGCCTTTGGAGAGTTTATTTTTACTCAATCGAACTGGCTCCTGGTCGCCCTGATGGGGCAAAACCTCTATGATACACGCTATTTTAGATGAATATAGTCACGCAAGAAGGGTGGAAAATAGCATGAGTGCAAATGAAAACAACCTCATTTGGATCGATCTTGAGATGACAGGGCTGGATCCGGAGCGCGATCGCATTATTGAAATCGCCACCCTGGTGACCGATGCCAACCTGAACATTCTGGCCGAGGGGCCGACCATCGCGGTGCATCAATCGGATGCCCAGCTGGCGCTGATGGACGAGTGGAATGTGCGGACGCATACCGGCAGCGGGCTGGTGGATCGCGTGAAGGCCAGCGCCGTCAGCGAGCACGACGCCGAACTGGCGACCATTGAGTTTCTTAAGCAGTGGGTGCCGGCGGGCAAGTCGCCGATCTGCGGCAACAGCATCGGCCAGGATCGTCGCTTCCTGTTTAAGTACATGCCGCAACTGGAAGCCTATTTCCACTATCGCTATCTGGACGTTAGCACGCTGAAAGAGCTGGCGCGTCGCTGGAAGCCGGAAATTCTCGACGGCTTTAAAAAGCAGGGTACCCATCAGGCGATGGACGATATCCGCGAATCAGTCGCCGAGCTGGCTTACTACCGCGAGCATTTCATTAAGCTGTAAACCGCGACCGGGCCCTGTGCGCGGCCCGGTACACCTTTCTGCGTTATTTAAACCACTTCTGCTGCATCTGCTGGAAGTCAGGCGTCGCCATGACCGCAGTCAGGGCATCGTTGATCGCATTCAGCAGCTCCGGATCGTCTTTGCGCACCGCAATTGCATACTGCTTACCGTAATAAACCGGGTCGGTGGCCCGTTCATCCATGATGGCGTAGTCAGGGTTCTCCTGCTGCCAGGCGTCGAGGGTGGCGAAGTCGCCCATGACGCCGGTTATTTGCCCGGCCTTCAGCGCGGCCAGGGCGCTGGCGACGTCGTCGTAAGGAACAGCCTGTACGGCTTTCTGTTTATCACGCAGATAGTGCTGATGCAGTGTGCCTTTCACCACGCCGACTTTTTTGGCTTTCAGGTCGGCAAAGGTATGGGCGACATCTTTGTTGACGATCACCACCCCGGAGAGCGACTGGCGATAGGGACGGCTGAAGGCGACCTGCTTCTCACGCATCGGGATCACTTCCATGCCGGCAATCACCGCGTCAAATTTCTTGAAGCGTAAAGCCGGGATCAGCGTATCGAAACGCTGCGCCGTGAACTGGCACTGCGCCTGCATCTGCTGGCACAGGGCCTGGGCAAGATCGATATCGAAGCCGACAGGCTGATTTTTGCCGTTGGCGGTGACAAACGGCGGATTGGCCGTGCTGGTGCCAAAATGGAGCGTCTCGGCTGACGCGGTTCCGATGGCCAGCGTGCTCAGCAGCAGGACGGTGAGGACTTTTCTCATGCTAATTCCCTGTTTGGCGGCGTGGTGGCCTCGTTTTACGTCGCGCCACCGCTGTATGATGCGAGCGATTTTGCGTCATTCAGGCGGGCGGAAAAAGCGATTTTGCCCGAAATGACGCTTATTTATACAATTCAGCGGCGTAGGTGGCGAGAAAATATCCATTTAAACAAAAAACGCAAAAAAGTGATGAACAGGGGGTTGCAGGTGCATCGAATTCTCGTATAATGCGCCTCCCGTAACGACGCAGAAATGCAAATTACGACGCCATCAAAATATGGCAAAAAATGCAGTAACGCGGGAATAGCTCAGTTGGTAGAGCACGACCTTGCCAAGGTCGGGGTCGCGAGTT